>JAGOHE010000045.1 GCA_017996315.1 Kiritimatiellia bacterium
CTCGTTTACGGGGGCGCTACGCGATCACAAGGGCCGGTTCGAACTCGCGGATGGCGGGACGATCTTCCTCGATGAGATCGGGGACATGAGCTCGAGGCTGCAGGTGAAACTGCTGCGTGTGATCCAAGAGCGCGCATTCGAGCCGGTCGGCGGCACGGAAACCATTTCGGTGAATGTTCGCATCGTGGCGGCCACGTCCCGAAATCTGAAGGAAGAAATCGCGCAAGGCCGGTTCCGGCAGGACCTGTATTACCGGCTGAACGTCGTGCCCATTCATCTGCCCCCCCTGCGGGAACGGCGATCGGATATTTCGATGCTGATGAATCATTTTCTGGACAAGTTCAACCGCCAGAACCACAAGAAAGTCACCCGGCTTTCGCGCGAAGTCCTCGATATGCTTCTCGATTATCCCTGGCCGGGAAACATTCGGGAGTTGGAAAACTGTATCGAGCGCGCCGTGGTGCTGAGTCATGGCGATACACTGGCGGCGGATCTGCTCCCCGCGGAAGTCCGGGAACGGCGGAGCGCAGCCGCCGCCGCATCGTCGGACGGAAGAACCGCGGCGAACGCGCTCGCTGAAATCGGAGTTCTCGCGGCCGCGGTGTGCGAGACCAGCGACAACCTTGCCGAATCCCGGCGGGCGCTTCTGGAATCAGTCGAATCGGCCGCTCTTCGCACGGCGTTGAAACGGGAGACGAGCCAGCGCGAACTGGCCATCCAATTCGGTATGAGCCGCATGACCCTCCGCGGCCGCCTCAAGCGCTACGGCCTCGACCGGCCGGGAATCCATGGCCTGAACGTTTAACCGTAACGCCACGGGTTTTTTCTTCGACGATGGCGCGTTCCCTCGCCTCCGCCGCTTCGTACGAATGAAGGTCCGGCGGCCGCGCCATCACGCAAATATGTTCCACCGTCAGGATGGGCTCCTTATTAGACCGTTGCCGGGCTTTCGAAAAAATACGTGCAAGGGATTGTGAATCATTGCAACGCGTTATTCATGAACACGAAAGAATCATTACCGGTTGTTTGTTTTTTGCGGATTCCCATTGGTTGGCACGTTTAATGATAAACATGTGCGTTGCGGGACGAGCTGACCGTCCGGGAGATTTCATTAAAACAATATGAAGACTTCTGAATGGGGTGACTTGGACGCCTCGGAATTTCCGGGGTCGGACTTGGCATCGCGCGGTTCGGTGGCGCAGGATTACGAGGACACTCCGCGCGAGGCGTGCGGTTTGTTCGGGGTGTACGGGTTGCCCGACGCGGCGCTGGCGATTCATGCGGGATTATTTTCGCTTCAGCATCGGGGGCAGGAAGGAGCGGGGATTGCGGTTTCGGACGGAATCCGGGTGACTTCATCCAAGGGGATCGGCAAGGTCAATGAGGTGTTTTCGATGGAGACGCTTCGCGGTATGTCCGGGCATCTGGGCATCGGGCATGTCCGGTATTCCACGACCGGGAGCTCGCGCATCCAGAATGTGCAACCCCTGGTGGTCGAATGCGCCGACGGCATCTGGGCCATCGCGCACAACGGCAACCTGACCAATGCCCAAGATCTCCGGCGGATGTACCAGCAGTCGGGCTCCATTTTTCAGACCAGCACCGACAGCGAGGTCCTGATTCACCTGCTGGCGGATCCCATGTATAGGAATCGTCCCCGGCGGGTCGCCCGGGCGCTGGCGGAACTCAAAGGGGCGTTCGCTTTTTTGCTGATGACCAACCGCAGTGTGATGGCGGCCCGCGATCCGATGGGATTCAAGCCGCTGACGATCGGGGCATTGGGCCCGGCCTATGTGCTGGCCAGCGAAACGTGCGCGCTGACCCAGATCGGCGCGCGGCCGATTCGCGATGTCGAGCCCGGCGAGCTGGTGACCGTGGACGAGCACGGACTTCACAGTACGCGGTTTGCCGAACCGGAAGGCGCGCGACGGTCGCAGTGCGTCTTCGAACACGTATATTTCGCGCGGCCGGACAGCGATCTGTTCGGCTGCAATGTCCATTCAATCCGGGTTCAATTGGGGATGCGGCTGGCCCGGGAACATCCCGTGGAGGCCGATGTCGTCACCGCGGTGCCGGACAGCGGGAACTCCGCGGCGCTCGGGTATTCCCGGCAGAGCGGGGTGCCGCTCGACCATGGCTTTATCCGGAACCATTACGTCGGCCGCACCTTCATCATGCCCGACGCGGGCCAGCGGGAGCGGAGCGTGGATATGAAGCTATCGGTGGTGAGGGAGGTCGTGGATGGGAAGCGCGTGGTGGTGGTGGATGACTCGATCGTTCGGGGCACGACGGCGCTCCGGCGCGTGAAAGCGCTGCGCGAAGCCGGCGCCCGCGAGATTCATGTGCGGATTTCCTGCCCGCCGACCATCTGTCCCTGCTTCTTCGGCATTGACCTGGCCCGTCGCGAGGAATTGATCGCCGGGGGGCGCACGACGGAGGAAGTGTGCGCGTTCATCGGCGCGGATAGTCTGGGCTACTTGAGCCTCGAGGGACTGCTGGCGCCGTTTCCCAACCGATCCGATTATTGCACCGCGTGTTTTACGGGGAGTTATCCTCTCGAAGTGGGTCACATGGAAGGCAAGGGGGCGCTGGAAAAGGACGCCCCGCATGTGCGCCTGCAGGAGAACCACGCGGGACATCAGAAAGGACAGATCGCCCCATGACGGAAAGCCCGGGATCCACGAAGCATATTTTCGTCACCGGCGGCGTCGTTTCGTCCCTCGGCAAGGGGCTGACCTCGGCGTCTCTCGCGCTGCTGCTCCAGCGCCGGGGATATCGGGTGAAAATGCAGAAAATGGATCCCTACCTGAATGTCGATCCCGGGACCATGTCGCCGTACCAGCATGGCGAGGTCTACGTGACCGGTGATGGCGCCGAGACCGATCTGGACTTGGGGCACTACGAACGATTTACCGGCGAGCCGTGCGTCCGGAACAGCAACTTCACCTCGGGCGGCATTTACCGGGCGGTGATCTCGCGCGAACGCGAGGGCGGGTATCTGGGCCAGACGGTGCAGGTGATTCCGCACATCACGGATGAGATCAAGGCCGCGATTCGGTCGCTCGAAGGCGACGGGGTGGATATCGTCATCACGGAAATTGGCGGGACGGCGGGCGACATCGAATCTCATCCGTTTCTGGAAGCCATCCGGCAGTTCCGTCAGGAGATCGGCCGGCAGAACGGCCTGTTCATCCACCTGACCCTCGTGCCGTACATCAAGGCGGCCGGGGAACTGAAGACGAAGCCTTCGCAGCAGTCGGTGGGCATCCTGCGCAGCATCGGCATTTTCCCCGACATCCTGATCTGCCGATGCGAACATCCGATGACCGAGGAGCACAAGGCCAAGCTCGCGTTGTTCTGTGATGTGGATCGCGACCGGGTCATCGAAGAAAAGGACGTGGAGCATTCGATCTATGAAGTGCCCCTGGAGCTGGCCCGGCAGCATGTGGACGAATGCATTTTGGAGAGCCTGAATCTGCCCGTCCCTCCGTTGGCCATGGAGGACTGGACGACGATGGTGCATACGCTGATTCATCCGCCCCATGGAACGGTGGAGATCGCCGTTGTCGGCAAGTACATCAGCCTGAAAGACTCATACAAGAGTGTCTACGAAGCCCTGACCCACGGCGGGGTGGCCGGGGGCGCGCGGGTCCGGATCCGGATGGTGGAGGCGGAGGATATCGAACGGTCCGGCGCGGAGGCCTGCTTGTCGGGCGTATCGGGGCTGCTGGTTCCGGGCGGATTCGGCGACCGGGGCATTGCCGGCATGATCGAAGCCATCGCCTATGCCCGCACCCGCCGGATGCCTTTCTTCGGCATTTGCCTGGGCATGCAGTGCGCGGTGATCGAATTCGCGCGTCATGTCTGCGGATGGCCGGAGGCCCACAGCACGGAATTCGAACCGGGCACGTCCGCGCCCGTCATCGACCTGATGGCCGATCAGCGGCGGGTGGTCGAAAAGGGCGGGACCATGCGGCTGGGCGGTTATCCCTGCGCGATCGCACCGGGCACGCGCGCGGCTCAGGCGTACGGGCGGACGGACGTGGTTGAGCGTCACCGCCACCGGTACGAATTCAACAATGCGTTCCGGGAGCGCATGGGGGCCCGGGGCCTCGTGATTTCGGGTGTGTGCCCGGAAAGAGATTTGGTGGAGATCGTCGAGTTGAACGATCATCCCTGGTTTGTCGCGTGTCAGTTCCACCCGGAGTTTCAATCCACGCCCTTGCGGGCGCATCCGCTGTTCCGGGACTTTGTCGCCGCCGCGGTGGACCATCACGGGCCAGGGGCGGGCGCCGCCGAAGTCGACTAGAGCTCCGAAAACCGCTATAATCAAAGGCTATGCCCAAGAGAACGGACATCCAGAAGATCATGTTGATCGGCTCCGGCCCGATTGTCATCGGGCAGGCCTGCGAGTTCGATTATTCCGGGGTGCAGGCGTGCAAATCGCTCAAGGAAGAGGGCTACGAGGTGGTGCTGGTGAACAGCAATCCCGCCACCATCATGACCGATCCCGAGTTCGCGGATCGCACGTACATCGAGCCGTTGACGGCGGATCTGCTCTGCGAAATCATCCGCCGCGAGCGGCCGGACGCGCTGCTGCCCACGCTCGGGGGGCAGACGGCGCTGAATCTCGGCGTGGAGCTGCATGACCGCGGCATTCTGAAGCGCTACGGGGTGGAGATGATCGGCGCGCGCGCGGAGGTGATCCGCAAGGCCGAGGACCGGCTGTTGTTCAAGGATGCGATGGTGAAGATCGGGCTGGACGTGCCGCTCAGCGGCTCGGCTCACACGCTCGAGGAAGCCTGGAAGATTCAACGGAACATCGGCCGGTTTCCGGTGGTCATCCGGCCCGGCTTTACGCTGGGCGGAACGGGCGGCGGCATCGCCTACGACCCCGCGTCGTTCGAAGAGATTGTCCGGCGCGGACTGTTTTACAGTCCGACCTCCGAAGTGCTGATCGAGGAGTCGGTGATCGGCTGGAAGGAATTCGAGCTGGAAGTGATGCGGGATCACAAGGACAACTGCGTGATCGTCTGTTCGATCGAGAATATCGATCCGATGGGTGTGCACACCGGCGACAGCATTACGGTGGCGCCCGCGCAAACGCTGACGGATCGCGAGTACCAGCGGATGCGCGACGGCTCGCTGGCAGTTCTGCGCGAGATCGGCGTGGATACGGGCGGATCGAATGTCCAGTGGGCGATGGATCCCGCGAGCGGCCGCATGGTCATCATCGAAATGAATCCGCGCGTGTCGCGGTCCAGCGCTCTCGCATCCAAGGCGACCGGATTCCCCATCGCCAAGATCGCCGCCAAGCTGGCGGTCGGGTACACGCTCGATGAGATCCGCAACGACATTACCCGTGAAACGCCGGCGTGTTTCGAGCCGGCCCTGGATTACGTGGTCACCAAGATTCCGCGGTTCGGCTTCGAAAAATTCCCGGGCGCCGACGACATGCTGGGCACGCAGATGAAGTCGGTCGGGGAGACGATGAGCATCGGGCGAACCTTCCAGCAATCGTTCCAGAAAGCCTTTCGCTCGCTGGAAACCGGCCGCTCGGGATTCGGGGCGGACGGCCGGGACGGGGTTTGGGAGAAGCTGGACGACGCGGAGCTGGAGGGCCGGTTGCAGCGGCCCCACGCCCAGCGCGTGTTCGCCATTCGCGCCGCGTTCCGGAGGAACTGGCCGCTGGAGCGGGTCCAGACGCTCACCCGGATGGATCCGTGGTTTCTTCGTCAGATGGAGGAACTGGCGGCGTACGAGGACGAAATCCGCTCCGCCGGCTCGCTCGAGGGATTGTGCGCTGACCCCGCGCTCTTCCGGCAGGCCAAGGAGATGGGCTACTCGGACCGCCAACTGGCCTTCCTGGCGCGGTGCGACGAAGCGGATGTGCGCCGGGCCCGGGAGCGCCTCGGGCTGCTGCCGGACTACGGGCTGGTGGACACCTGCGCCGCCGAGTTCACCGCGTTCACGCCATACTTCTATTCGACCTACGGCGACGTCGGTTCGTCTCCTCCGCCCATGGGCCGGAAGAAGATCATGATTTTGGGCGGCGGCCCCAATCGCATCGGGCAGGGCATCGAGTTCGATTACTGCTGCGTGCATGCCTCCTTCGCGCTGCGGGAGGCCGGGTTCGAGACCATCATGGTCAACAGCAATCCCGAGACGGTCAGCACCGATTACGACACCAGCGACCGGCTGTATTTTGAACCGCTGACGGTGGAGGACGTGCTCCACATCTACCGCCGCGAACAGTGCGAAGGCGCGATCGTGCAGTTCGGCGGACAAACCCCGTTGAATCTGGCCCGCGAACTGGAACACAACGGAGTCCGCATCATCGGCACCAGCCCGGCGAACATCGAAGCGGCCGAGGACCGAAAGCGCTTCGGGGAGCTGGTGGAAGCGTTGAAGATCCGCCAGCCGGAAAACGGAATGGCCACGACCGCGGAGGAAGCGGAGGCGATCGCGGAACGCATCGGTTATCCGGTGCTGATGCGGCCGTCGTTCGTCCTCGGCGGGCGGGCCATGGTGATCGTGTATGACCGGGAACGGCTCCGGAAGTACATGGCGGAAGCGGTCGCGGTTTCCGAGGATCGCCCCGTGCTGATTGACCGCTACCTCGCGCATGCGAAGGAAGTGGATGTGGACTGTATTTCGGACGGGGAAACGTCGGTGATCGGCGCCATCATGGAACACGTGGAGCTGGCCGGCATCCATTCCGGCGACAGCGCCTGCATGATTCCCGCGCCAACCCTGACGGCGCCCGTCCGCGACACGATCCGGCGTCATACCCACGACCTGGCCCGGGCGCTCGGCGTGTGCGGGCTGATGAATATTCAGTACGCCATCAAGGACGGCGAGGTCTACGTGCTGGAAGTCAATCCGCGCGCGTCCCGGACCGTTCCGTTCGTGAGCAAAGCCATCGGGGTTCCGCTGGCCAAGCTGGCGGCGCTGGTGATGGCCGGATTCAAGCTGAAAGACCTGGGGTTCACCCGGGAAGTCCAGCCGCGGCACTTTTCCGTGAAGGAGGCGGTCTTCCCCTTCACACGCTTCCCCGGGATCGATGTGCTGCTCAACCCCGAGATGAAGTCCACGGGCGAAGTCATGGGCATCGACTCGAGCGTCGGACTGGCGTTTCTGAAGAGCCAGGTGGCGGCGGGCAATGCGCTGCCGATGTCGGGCAACGTGTTCATGAGCCTGCGGGACGAGGACAAGGACGAGGCGGTGGATCTGGCGCGCGAACTTTCCGCCATGGGGTATTCCATCTATGCGACCCTCGGAACCAGCACGCTTCTGTGGAATCACGACATTCGAAGCCAGGCCATCTTCCGGATCTCCAAAGGGCGCCCGAACGTCATTGACCTGATCGAGGAAAAGAAAGTGGGCTGGGTGATCAACACGCCGTCCCCCGGACCGTCGCCGCAGATGGACGAGATCCGGATGCGCGCCCACGCGGTGATCCGGGGCATCCCCATCACGACGACCATTGACGGCATGCGGGCGGCCATCGAAGGGCTCCGGGCGCTGCGACAGACCGGCAACGTGATGGAAGTCCGCAGCCTGCAGGAGTTCCATCGCCAGTCGCCCCGGTTGAACCTGCCGCGGACGAGGAGGGGGGCATGAGTTCGAACTGGAACTGGGCGGCGCGCCGCGCCCGAAAAGCCTTCCTCGCGCTGGAAGATGGCACGCGGCTGTCCGGCTATTCCGTCGGCGCGCCGGTGGACGGCACGGGCGAGGTCGTGTTCAACACGGGCATGTCGGGCTATCAGGAAATTCTCAGCGATCCGTCCTACCACGGCCAGTTCGTGGTGATGACCTATCCGGAAATCGGAAACACCGGGACCAACGCGTCGGATATGGAATCGCGGCGGTTGTTCGCCAACGGACTGATCGTGCATGAGCTGACGGAGCCGAGCAACTGGCGCAACGAAGAATCGCTCTCCGCCTGTCTCGCGCGACAGGGCATCCCCGCCATTGCCGGCGTGGATACCCGGGCGCTGACCACACGTTTGCGGGAGAAGGGCACACTCAAAGGCTACCTCTGCGTCACCGGCGAGCTGGCGGGCGAGGAAGCGGTGCGCCGGGCGCAAGACTGGTGCGGCCTCGACGGGCAGGACTATGCGTCCAAGGTGACGTGCGAGGCGCCCTACGAGTGGGATCCGGACGGCGTTCATTCGACCTCCTGGGGATTTCCCGCGGAACTGCCCCGGCCCGGACTATCCATGGTGGCCTACGATTTCGGGATCAAGTGGAACATCCTGCGCCATCTGCGTCGCTGCGGAGTGTCCGTCACCGTGGTGCCCGCGAGGACCTTGGCGGCCGACGTGCTGGCGCGGCGCCCGGACGGCGTCCTGTTTTCCAACGGCCCCGCCGATCCCGCGGCGGTCACCTATGCCGTCGACGCGGCCCGGCAACTCATCGGACAGGTGCCGATCCTGGGCATCTGCCTCGGCCACCAGCTTCTCGGGCTGGCCCTCGGAGGGCGGACCCACCGCCTGAAATTCGGACATCACGGATGCAATCATCCGGTTCAGGATCTCGCGACCGGCCGGGTGGAAATCACTTCGCAGAACCACAACTTTGTCGTGGACCGCGATTCGCTCGATGCCCGGACCGTGGACATCACGCACATCAATCTCAACGATGGAAGCGTCGAAGGGCTGGCCCATCGAAGCGAACCGGTGATGTCCGTGCAGTACCATCCCGAAGCGGGCCCCGGACCGCACGATGCCGGCTATCTGTTCGATCGTTTTCTGAATATGATGAAGTCCCGACGGGCCTGATCGGAGCCGCCATGCACGACTGGATCGCCATCCTCGATTTCGGTTCGCAATACAGCCAGCTCATCGCGCGGCGCATTCGCGAATTGCACGTCTATTGCGAACTCGTGCGGTTCGACACGCCCGCCGCCGAGCTGCGGCGCCGGAATCCCCGGGGCATCATTCTCTCCGGCGGACCCGCCAGCGTGCGCGTCGCGGACGCTCCGGACTGCGACCCGAAACTCTTTGAGCTTGGAGTCCCCGTGCTGGGCATCTGCTACGGCATGCAGCTCATGGCCCAAAAACTGGGCGGAAAGGTCCGGAAAGGCGCGAGCCGGGAATTCGGTTCCGCCGTTATCGAAACGACGGAAACCAGTCCGCTGCTCGGCGCCGCGGGGGAACGGATTTCCGTCTGGATGAGTCATGGCGATCAGGTGGAGGTTCCGCCGCCGGGATTCCGTGCGCTCGCCCGCACCGGGACCTGCCCGATCGCCGCGATGGAGCATCCCCAACGCCGGTGGTATGGCTTCCAGTTTCACCCGGAAGTGCACCATACGCCGACCGGCCGCGACATGCTCGCGCGGTTTGTGCGCGACAGGTGCGGATGCTCGGGGGATTGGAAAATGTCCGCGTTTGTGGAGGAAAGCGTACGCGCCATCCGCGAGCGTGTGGGCGACGATCAGGTCCTGCTCGGCTTGAGCGGCGGGGTGGATTCCTCCGTCGTGGCGGCGCTGTTGCACAAAGCCATCGGGAAACAACTGCACTGCGTGTTCGTGGATAACGGTCTGCTGCGGCACGGCGAGACCGCGCAAGTCGTCGAATTATTCGGCCGCACGTTCGGGATGGATTTGCGCGTGGCGGATGCCCGCGTCCGGTTTCTCGACGCCCTGCGGGGTGTCAGCGATCCCGAAACCAAGCGGAAAATCATCGGCCGGATCTTCGTGGAGGTCTTCGCGGCCGAAGCGCGCGGCATGGGCAAGGTCCGGTATCTCGCCCAGGGCACGTTGTATCCCGACGTGATCGAAAGCGTCCATCCGGTGGGCGGCCCGTCCGCCACCATCAAGAGCCACCATAATGTCGGCGGGTTGCCGCCGGATCTGTCGTTTGAGCTGATCGAGCCGCTGCGGGAACTCTTCAAAGACGAAGTCCGGGAGTTGGGCCGCGCGTTGGGTCTGCCGGATGATGTGGTGGACCGGCAGCCGTTTCCCGGCCCCGGCCTGGCGGTGCGCGTCCTCGGCGAAGTGACGCCCGAGCGCGTGGCCCTGCTCCAGCAGGCCGATCTTCGCGTGCAGGAAGAGATCCGGAAGCTGCCCAACTACCGCGACATCTGGCAGGCCTTTACCGTGCTTCTGCCGGTCCAGACGGTCGGGGTGATGGGCGATGAGCGCACGTATGAATATGTCGCCGCCGTGCGTGCGGTGCAAAGCCTCGACGGCATGACCGCCGATTGGTTCCGCCTGCCGCACGAAACGCTGGACAGCATCGCCCGCCGCATCATCAATGAAGTACGCGGCATCAACCGGGTCGTTTACGACATCAGCTCCAAGCCCCCCAGTACCATCGAGTGGGAATAACATTCTCCGGGCGTCTGTAGCCATTGTGTTTCCATGCGGAGCGTGACCGGGAGTCCGTCCGCGCGAACGCCGGTTCCCGCTCGACAGGATAGTGGGCGCATGGTCCAATGCCGCCAGAACAGCACACCATGATCGCGTCCTTACCCATACGCTGGATGATCGCGGGACTGGCGTTCGCAAGCGCGGCGCGGGCCGCCGTCATCACCGTCCCGATGGCGCCCGAACCGTCGCAAAGCCCCGAGAAGTTCAAGATCATGCTCCCCATTGATGCCGGGGACCGTATTCATTGCCCGATGTCCGTGGCGCCGGACGGAAAGCCCTTGATCCTGATCCGGGAAGGCGCGCATGCGGTAAGTGTGGACCGCAACCGGAATGGACGCCGGGATGAAGATGAGCCCTGGATACACACGACCGCGGGCGGGGAGATCCGTGTGGATGTGTGGATGGGCGGAAAAGGTGTGCCGCACGTGTTCACCGTGGAAGGCGCCATGGTGGACGACAGCGTCCGGTTGAGTCCCGGCACATGTCTCGCCGGCACGTACGAAGGCCAGCCCGTGCGGATTTTTGATGCGAACATCAACGGCATCTATGGCGAATTGGGGTGCGATTTTCTGCAAGTGGGGGGAGTGGAAACTTCACTGCTGCCGATGTCCCGCCTCGTGATGATTTCCGGGCAATGGATGCACGTCGAATTCGATGCCACCGGGCCGGCTTTGAACCTGTCCCCCAGCGAAGTGGACATGGTGGAAATCCGGGTGGCGGTGGCGCCGTGCACATCGCCGGAAACCGGACCCACCGGGGGCGCGGCGATTCTGCGCAATCCGACGGCGGATGTGCATGTCTTCGTGACCGCGGACTCGCCGGTCCATGTTCCCCCAGGCGAATACCAGATGGAGCTGTCGCGGCTGGAGCGCTCCGCGGGCGATGGGCGTATGGTCGGGTTTCAGGGTCCCGGAGGAAGTGCGCGGCTGAATCTCACCGCCTCCACAACCATCGTGCTCGGCGAATCTCCGCGGCTCCGGGTGGACACCGTGGATCACGGGAATGGCGATGTGGAACTGTCCAATCCGCGGATTGAATGCGCCCGGGGAGATTCCTACGCGCCCCGGGCCATCGGCCTCAGTTTTCAGGAAGCCAGCGCGGTTCAAATGCGCGTGGTGCGGCGGTATCCGGATGGCCGGGAAGAAGGTTTGGGCGCCTTCGTGCCTGGCTGAGGGGGCTTCTGCCGGGTTCCCGTGCGGAACCCAACCAGCTCCAATCCCGAAGACGGCGTTGTGTGGCTCCTGTTCCAGCATCCGTTTTTCGGTACGCTGGATACCCCCCTGAGCGAGGCGACTACTCCCGCCGCATCCCCGCGCTGAAACGTCCGGGCCGGTTGCGCGGCGCGGGAAGAGTTCATCGGAACGTCATTCAGAACGTGCTCAATCCGGTGGATTCCAGCCAGTGGCCGAGAACGGCTTTCCACCCGCGTTCGAAGCCGGACACCGCAAAGGCCTCGTAGGGCAAGGTGCGGCTCAGCCCGTCGGAATTATTCCAGCACCTGTCAAACCACGCGGCGTACTCGGCGGAAATTTCGTGCGCATCCCCGAGATACACATTGGCCTCCAGGTTGAAATTCCGCACATTTCTCCGGGTCCAGTTGGCCGAGCCGCACAGCAATTCCGCGGTTCCGCCCCCGGAGCGGACGATCGAAAGCGCTTTGGGATGAAACTGCTCGCCGTGCGTGTCGGCCCAGCGAATACCGATTCGCCCGCCGGTTCGCTCGGAGCGGGCCATCAGCATCGCGGCGATTGGACGATTGGGAATGCCGTTTTTCGTCCGGCCGAAAGCGTCGCGGTTGGCGTCCAGAATAATTCGGATATCCGCCCCTCGCTCGTCGGCGCGCTCGAGAGCGGCGATCAACGGACGGTCGGAAAGGTAGAACATGGCGAGGCGGACTGTATCCCCCCGTCCGCAGTTGTTCAGCATCGTTTCCGCTTTCCGGGCGATGCTCTCCTCCGTCAGCCACTCCGCCCAGGCGCCAACGGCCGGCTCGGGTTCGCGCGGTTCCTTCAGCAGATTCCGCAGGGCGTCCATCACCTGTGCGCAGGCCCCCGGCGTCGGTTCCAGCACATGATCCGGGGAGGCGGCCGACCATGCGACACAATCCAACTCCAAGGCCAGCGCATCGCGCGCGATTGAACCGTCCATCAGCAGCCCGAGATTGGAATGACTGGAGCTTCCATCCGCCGGATTAAAGCTCGTCACGAGCGCTCGCCAGCCCCCGGGTCCGTCGGCAATCGCGAGTTTGCGGTGATTGGCCTTGAAGAACAGCAGCCGTCCGTAGTGCCGCGCCGTCACCTTCCGGCCCTTCGTTTCTAACGGATGAGGCAGCGACCTTCGGCTCAGCCACTGGCGCAGGCCGGGAATCCGGCTCAATACGGGGCCGTACACGCTCGCGGGCGCGGCGTATAACCGGTTCGGGTCCGGGAGACGGTCCATTCGGGTGAACACCACGCAAATGCCGGCGGCGCGCATCGCTTCATAGAAATCGTTTTCTTCCTGGCCATACACGCGGTTGATGGGATCGGTGAAGACCAGGATGGGGAGGTCGGGCGACTCGGCCTTTTTTCGAATCAGTGCGTCCGCCAGTTCCCCGGAAAGATTCCGGTGCCGCTCGGGAATGGAGCCGGTCCATGAATTCCACAGGAAGAAATCCAGATATACGGCGCGCTGGGCGGATCGGATCATGTCCAGCACGGCATCGAAGATGCGCTGGTCGAACACCCGTTCCCCGCGCCGGGCGTCATAGGCGGTGGAATCGGTCAGCAGCCGGATCCGGTCCTCCGGGATGCGTCGGGGCGGCGAGCGGACATTGAAGCCGTCCGGAGGGGGCGGGGGGCGATAGAGCAGGTAGGGCGACAGCAGGAATACCATCACCCCCGCGACCGCCGCGCGGCGAATCCACCTTCGCCGGGACTGTCGTTCGGTTTGGATTTGATGGGAAGCCATCCGCATCAGGCTACCCGTTTGATCCGGGCATGGGAAAGAATATTGTTCTCCGAGCTATTCCATTTCCGACTCGCCATGCGTAGCTCGCCGCGACATTTGCAACGACGGCCCTTCTTCACCCGGCGGCCGGGCTACGCAGGGTATTTTTCGTTCGCGTCTTCGCGGTGAGCGAAGTCACCAGAAGTGTCGATGAGCGAAGGCGTGGCCGGAACCCGCCTTCAGGTACTTTTCGAATCGGGCTGCCCGTTCACGGGACTGAAATGAGATGCAGCAGACCAACTCCCAGGGACAATACTTAGCCGTGTGGAAGTTGGCTCCCTCATTGTGGCTCTTGATCCGAGCGCGCACATCATCGGTCAGGCCAATGTAGGTCTGTTGGGGTTCCGCCAGGCTCCTGAGCAAATAGACGTGGTGCATGCTCATACCCATAGGGGGCTTGCCATACGTAGCTCGCCGCGCTTATCGCGGTTCCGGCCCTACTTCGCCCGGCGTACTGCGCATGCTCATACCAATCGTGTGCTTGCCATCGGTAGCTCGCCGCGCTTATCGCAGTTCCGGCCCCACTTCGCCCGGCGTACTGCGCCTGCCCCTACCCATCGGGGGCTTGCCG
>JAGOHE010000046.1 GCA_017996315.1 Kiritimatiellia bacterium
ATGTATACCCGATGGCGCCTTCCGCGTCGAGGGTTTTCTTGCCCACGCAAGGCAAAAGCAGACACCCCCCCGCCCCATCCCCGGCGGCGCTTGCCGTTCTGGGTCTGATGTGCGTAATATACGGGCCTTTCGCGCCACCGGCGCGATGCGGATTCCCAAAGGAGAGTACCACTATGGCGAATAAAACGAAGAGTCTGACGGGCAATATGCTGATCGCCCAGAGCGGCGGCCCCACGGCGGTCATCAACCAGAGCCTGGTCGGCGCGGTGCTGGCGGCCAAGACGCTCAAGCCCATCCGGAAAATTTACGGTTCCCTGCACGGGATCCAGGGCATCCTCGACGAGAATCTCGTGGACCTCAGCAAGGAAACCAAGGCGAACCTCGAGCTTGTGGCCCGCACTCCCTCGTCCGCCCTCGGCTCCGTCCGGCGCAAACCCAAGGCCGAAGACTGCGCGAAGATTTTTGAAGTCCTGCGCAAGTACGGCGTGACGTATTTCTTCTACATCGGCGGCAACGACTCCGCCGAAACCACCCATATCGTCAATGAAGAAGCCCGCAAGGCGGCCTATGACCTGCGCTGCTTCCATATTCCGAAGACGATCGACAACGACCTGCGCGAGAACGATCACACCCCGGGCTTCGGCAGCGGGGCGAAGTTCGTCGCCCAGGCGTTCATGGGCGACAACCTGGACAACCGCGCGCTGCCCGGCGTGAAAATCAACGTCATCATGGGCCGCCACGCGGGATTCCTGACCGCCGCCTCCGCGCTCGCGCGTGTTCATCCGGGCGATGGCCCGCACCTGATTTATCTGCCCGAGCGGCCGTTCTCGATCGACCGGTTTGTCGAGGATGTCCAGCGGGTATACGCCGAGCACCATCGCTGCATCGTGGCGGTTTCCGAAGGCATTTCCGACGAACAGGGCACGGCGATCGCCGCGAAGTTCACGAAGGAAACCGACTCGCACGGCAACGTGCAACTGAGCGGAACGGGCGCGCTGGGCGATTTGCTGGCTCAGATGATCAAGACCCGGACCGACATCAAGCGCGTGCGCGCCGATACGTTCGGATATCTGCAGCGCTCCTTCGCCGGCGTGGTTTCGGCCGCGGACGCGAAGGAAGCCCGCCAGGTGGGCGCGCTGGCCGTGCGCACCGCGGTGAAGGCCAATGTGGACGGCAGCATTGCCATCCGCCGCAAGCCCGGCCGGAAGTACGTCGTTTATTTCGAGTGCGTGCCGCTGGCCAGCGTGGCCAAGGAAACCCGCCACATGCCCGACGCCTTCATCAACGCGGCCGGCAACGATGTGACGAAGGCGTTCCTCGAGTATGCCGCGCCGATTGTCGGCGATCTGCCCGCGATCGGGCGTCTGAAAAATTACAAGGTGTCGAAGAAGAAATAGTTTTTCGCCCCTCATGCAACCCGTCGGCATCCGCCGACGGGTTTTGCATTTGCGGGCATAGGTCGGAAGTCGGAAATCCGAGGGCGGCGTGGATCGCGCGGAGCTTGAAGCGCGGATCGGAAGTCGGAGTTCGGACTCGCGGCAATGGGGGCGGGACGCAGCTCCGCGCGCCGGTGAGCGCTGACGTTCGCCTGACGGAGAACATATTTGATCATCGGGCAGAGTGACACTATAGTATCACTTATGAAAACGGAATTGGTCACAACGCTCAAGAGACAGGCTACTCGGATCCTCTCCACTCTTGACGAGGATAAGGATCCCATTCTCATCACCGAACACGGTCGCCCGGCAGCCTACTTGGTTGATGTCCAGACTTTTGAGCGTCTCCAAGACAGGATGCGCATCCTCGAGGGCATTGCGCGCGGAGAGAAGGCGATCCAAGACGGTCGTTCATGCACCCATGAACAGGCCACCAAAAGGATGAAACGATGGTTGAGCTGATCTGGTCTGAACCGGCTCTTCAAGACCTCGACGCCATTGCGGATTACATCGCGCTGGACAAACCTGACACGGCAAGCGCCTTTGTGGCGCGAGTCTTTAAGGAAGTCGAATCCTTGCGTCGATTCCCCCGTCTCGGCTCGTGCCCCCCCGAACTTCCGGGAATGCCCTATCGGCAGTTGGTCATACCGCCTTGCCGAATCTTCTACAGAACCGAACACAAGAAGATCCTGATTGTTCACGTAATGCGAGGAGAACAACTCATCAGACCGGGACTGTTCGAAGACACCTGAAGAGAAGGCAGGAGAACCATCGCCTCCAGTCTACGCGCCTGCCGAAACGGCAGGCTCACGCCTGAGGCGTGATGTTCGGCGAGCCCGGGCATGCTGCGTTCCGAGGGCGGATCGGAAGTCAGAGGTTGGACTCTCGATGTCCTGACTTCGCGCGCGGCGCGGTTGAAGGTTTTATCCGCCGCGGTTTTTCGGGGTCTCTGGCACCGGCGCCGGATGAGCAACGCCTTCGCGGTCGAGCGCCATGTAGAGTTCACGGGAAATCCACGCATCGGTGGCGGCGTAAACAATCTGAGATTCGGACAAGCGATCAAGCGCCCAGTTCGATCGCTGGGCGCCCTTGGATACGCGGAATCCGAGCATGATGGCCGCCAGACTGCGCAGGCCGCTCTTGCGGAGTCCAATTCGGGCTACGAGATGAGCGATATCCACAAATCCCGCTGGAGTGAATTCCTGAAATTGCCGGAGCTTTCGGATGTCCTGGTCCAGCGCCACGCCGGTTTTGACCACCTTGGGTTCGGCGAGAAGGGCAAACAGAGGCTGGGGATTCTGGATCGGCTTTAATTGGATGATGTAGGCGGTATCGGCGGTCGCCAACTGGATGATTGAAACCGGGTAGGACTGTCCGGCGCGGAACGACGGGCGCGATTCCGTATCGAAGCCGAGCACCTTGGCGGCCTTCATCTTCTTGATCGCGGCCGCGAGATGCTCATCATCGCGCACGACCTCGATCGGCCCTTCGTAGCGGCGGAGCGGCAGCGCCATGATCTCATCGTGCGACATCGATACGCGCCATCCGTGCACCGTCTCGGTCGAAACCGGCGCGGCCGGTTTGGCCACCGGCGTCTTGCGCGGCGCGGGAATGGCGGTTCCCGGCCGGGCGCCACGCATCAGTTTGCACTCGAACTCCTCGCGCCGACGCCCCTCGAGCGGATTATCCCCGCCCTGCAGCATGGCGCGAACCGCCGAAATCTCGTCGCCCGAAAACCGCGCACCCTTGAGCAGGTGCCGTTCGAAGGACGCATAGGCCATCGGCGCGACGGCCTTGGCAATGCGGGCCAGCGCTCCGGCGTACTCGCGGATTTCCCATTGCGCGTGCGGATCCATCCGCAACGCGAGAAAGTGAAACAGGTTGTGCAGGTCCATCTGCCAGTACCACTGCGTGTAGAGCGATAGCGGCAGATTGATGCGGGCCAGCTCCCGCGCAAGACCCTCATCCAGCAGGCCCTTGTACGCCTCATAAGAATCGTTCTGACCCTTGCGCAGGATTTCCAGCACCCTCTCCTGGAGCTCCGCGGGCACATCACCCTCTGAACGACCCTGCTTGTTATCCGCGCTCTGGAATCTAATCTGCGCCTTGGGCGGAAGATAAAACTCTTCCTCCATCACGCTGTAGCGGCCCGACATCTCGTTCAGCCGGGCGGTGCGATGCCGAATCCATTGGCGCGCCACGAAGATCGGCATTTTGCAGTGTGTTTCAATGACCACATGCTCAAAGGGGGATGTGTGCTGGTGCCTCAGCAGATAATCGATCAGCGCCGAATCCTCACGCACCGACTTCGTCCCCGAACCATACGAAACCCGCGCCGCCTGCACAATCCGCTGATCCCCGCCCATGTAATCCACCAAACGGACAAATCCCCGATCCAATACCGGGATCTCCTTGTCCAGTAATTCCTCCGCCTCGGGTACGATGATCCGGCCCATGAATTATATAACCTCTGTGAATCTCAAAACGTTCAAATCAATCGGAACATTCTCACATAATCAATGGGGTTGAACAAGAATCAAGAGGAAATGCGCCCGATTTAATGTAAACATAATATCTATTTGCGGCCCAACGAGATGTATTATTTTGGACCATATCTATCCCATTTTTCCCCATGCGATCTATGTCTGGGGTTCAAGGGGCGTCGGCCATTTTTCGAGCGAACTCAGGCAGTTCCGGGTCCCGGGCGCCCATAATGAGCAGGGCGTCGGCGGGGCGGAGGAACTCTCGGGCCATCGTTTCGATGGCGGGATAATCCGGAACGCATTCCGCATCCCGGTCCGCGGCGCGCAAGGCCTCGCACAGGTCGTTCGATGTCACGCCTGATCGGGTCACGCTTCCTCCCGCGTAGAACACCGGCAGCAGCCGCAACCGATCCTCCGGCCCCATGACGTCCGTCCACATCGCTACCAGTTCGGGCAGCATGACGGCAAGCGGCTTGAATCCATGCGGACGCCAGACGCCCATAATGCGGCGCGCTCCGGCGGAACGGACCGCCGTCCATGCGGCGCGGATCTTTTCTGGATTATGGGCGT
Organism: Kiritimatiellia bacterium; assembly: GCA_017996315.1. Taxonomy (GTDB): domain Bacteria; phylum Verrucomicrobiota; class Kiritimatiellia; order PWTM01; family PWTM01; genus JAGOHE01. The sequence goes on from JAGOHE010000046.1 coordinate 4,490, forward strand.
AGTCGTCATAAACCGCCGCTCCGCCGCACATGCCGGCGCGTTCCAGCCGGCGATGAATTCCCTGAAACCGCCGCAACCCCTCCTGCAACGCCTCCCACGGAGCGCCCATCGCCCGCGCCAGAGTCAGAGCTGCGCATGCGTTTTCGGCGTTATGCCGGCCGGGCATGGAGAGCTCGAACGTCCGGCCTTCGGCGTCAAACCGCTGGGTGCCGTCCGGCCGCCCTTCCCAGCGGGTGCAGGCAAACACCTCGATGCGCTCCGCCTTCCACCGGGCGACGGGAAGCGCGGCGCGCGCCTGCGGCCCCAGCAGGACCGCCCGGCGCGCGCGCGCGGCGAATTCCTCGAACAGCCGGACCGATTCCTCATAGCCAAAATGATCTTTGGAAATATTGGTGATGACCGCCCACTCGGGCGAGAAGCGCAGAAAACTGCGGTCGCTTTCGTCCGCCTCGATGACCCCCGGCCCCGCGCCCGCGCGGACGCTGCCCACGCGGTCCGGCCGACGCCATGCGGTGACCATGCCGCCGTTGACCACCCAGGGATCCATTCCGGCCGCTTGAAGCAGCGCGCCGGCCATTCCGGTCACCGTCGTTTTCCCACACGTTCCGGCGACCGCGGCGAACGGGCGCGCCCCGGCCAACTCCGCCAGCACTTCGGCGCGATGACGCACCGGAATGCCCTGGCGCGTCGCGGCCTGGCGTTCGGGATTATCCTCCTCCACGGCGGTGCTGATCACGAGAGCGCGGGTCTGTGGCGTCAAAGCGCGGCCATCCTGGGGAGTCATCCGGACGCCGGCGGCGCGCAGGGTGTGGAAGATATCCAGCTCGCGCGCCTGGTCCAGAAAACGATCGGACCCGGTGACCTCCGCGCCCGCATCCAGAAGCGCCTGCGCGAGGGCGCTCATGCCCACGCCTCCGATGCCGGCCAGATGATAGTGCCCTGAATTCATGTTCCGGTGATGCTCGGTGTTCTACTCCGGCGCGTCAAGCGGCGGAGGCCCGGCCGCGCCCGCGGCGCCGCTTCAAAAGGAAAGACGCAGAAACGCAAGGATGGACATCCTTCACGCCTCTGCGCCTTTCCGCCGACAACGATTATTCGAATTCGATTTCGAGCGTCTTTTCGGTGTTGATCTTGACGCCCTCGATATTGAGCGCGGCCAGCTTGGTCATCGCAGCCGGATCGTTCTGCGCGCTTGCGATCAGCTTGCCGCCCTCGGCATTCGCCATCACCTTGTCCATGGACACGTCGGCCAGGGTGACGCGGTTTCCTTCGACATATTTCGCGTTGGTTTTGACGATTTTGCCGTCCACTTCGATGACCATGCGCATCCGCATTCCCGCCATCATCGGCGCCATCATCTGCATCATCGCCTGGGGATCCATGCCTTCGGGCGCGGCTTCGGGCTCCGCGGCCACCGCGGGGGTCTCGGGCTCGATGATGACGAGCTTGGCGGGCTTGCCCGGGGTGAAGGTGATGCTCATGGGCTTTTCTTCGGACTCTTCTCCCTCTCCGGAAGCATCCGAAGCCCCTACGTTATGGAGATTCACCTTGTTGATGTCTTCAAACGAGCAGATGAGTTTGAAGCCTTTCCATCCCGCCGCATTGGTGGCGGATTCTTTCTTCTCCAGCTTGACCGAGGAGCCCAGGCTTTTGATCTGCTGTTCGATCGTATCCGAGAACATCGCCAGCGGATCGGGTTGGGCCGCCGGGGCGTTGGTCTCGCCCGTGGTTCCGCCCATGGCTTCCGCCATGCCGGCCATGCTTCCCATCATGCTGGTCATCTGGGGGGAGAAATACTGTTCCATGGTCAGTGTTCCGCTGCCGTTGGGTTTGAGGCGAACGGTTGATTGCATATCCACGCATCCGGCCAGTACGGCGGCCGACACACCCGCGATCAGGGCTGCTCTAATCTTCATGACGATTGCTCCTATTGGACAGGGATCACCTGCGCGGGCAGTCTAGACCCAACCCCCCCCAAAGCGCAAGCGCGTTCCACCGGGCGATCGCCGACCGTGAACTCGGCTTTTCCGCAGGCGCCTCGTGTGAACAGGACCCTTGGAATGGGACACGGTGGAAGCGCGGTCGCGGGGGCGGAGGAGATCCGGCCCGCATTCGTGGCGCGACAAAACCGCTGAATTACAATTTGATCCGTGTCCGGAGGGCGGTTAGACTGCGAAGAGGGCAGAAACAGCCTTGGAGTGAATTCTTGTGAAATTTATCGGCAATATGTTCAGCCTCGTGGCGGCCCTCGGTTTATGCGCCGCCGCCGTGGCGGCCGAGCCGACGGCGAACGGCGCATCGCCCGCGGAGCTGCGGACGTGGACCAGCGTGTCCGGAGCGCAAATCCAGGCGGTGTATCTTCGTACGGAAGGCGAAATGGTCAGGCTGCAGAAGCCCACCGGAGGGGCATTTGCCATCCGGCGCAGTCTGCTCAGCCCGGCGGATCTGGCCTATGTGGCGGAGATGGAGAAGAAGGCCGTGGGCTCCACCCCCATATCGGGGCTTCGGACCTCTGCGCTCATTGACCGGGAAATGATTCTTTCGAGCCAGGAAGCCGACGCTATGCGGCACGAATGGATTGATCCCAAAAACCAAACCCGGTACGGATTCAGCGCGGATTTCTCGCTGAATCCTTCGGGAAAGAAGAGCTGGAAGGAAGGCACTCCGATTGAGTTCAAGATCAACGCCGACGCCTACCGCCGGACGGCCAGAACCTCGTCCCGCGAAAATACCAAGTGTTACATGTATCTTCTGGACGACCAGAACCAACCGGTGATGACCAAGGCCAAGTCGGTTGATTCCATGTGCCCTACCTGAGGAGGCGGTGGCGGCTACCTCGGTGAGGTGGCCAAACCCGGCACATACACCTTGGTCGCATACGTGCGCGTTAAAAACCAAGTGATCGGCATCAAACGCAACGTGGATATTCAACCGCCCGGGGCCACCCGCCGGTAATTCTGCATTTGAGCGCTGGCCGACGGGTTATGAACGCATCTCGTTCCCACCGCGGGCCCGATTTGGGGATCGGTGCGCCTCCCATCGCCTATTTGGATTTCGACAGGAGGGGAATTCCGGCGCGTACACATCCGAGGGTGCAGTCGTGGCAGACGACGCAATCCGCTTTGCGGCTGGCCGGCCGGCCGACCGCCAGCCGCTCGCCCGGCGAAACGCGGGTCGGGCATTTCAAATCGCAGGCGAGGCAGGACACGCAGCGATTGCGGAGCGGCCCCACCCGCCACAGCGAGAAATGATTGGACAGCGCCATCAGCGCGCCGATGGGGCATAGCACACGGCAGAAAAATCTCGTATACCAGACGCACAATCCGAACACCAACAGCATCAGCCCGAGCCTCAGGGCCATGGTGGGTGTGATCGCATCCACCGCGCCGGAGATGAGATTAGGCACGGTCACCTGCAGCGTGGTTGGCGGGCACCATCGGCAGAAGGAAGCCATGGTCAACTCGCCCCACAGCCAGGGGAAGAGAAAGACCATCAGCCCGAGGACGGCATACTTGATCCCGGGCATCCACTTCGGCAAGGTCCATTTGCGGGTGCGAATTTTGTATAGCGCGTCCTGCAACGTTCCAAAGGGGCATATCCAGCCGCAGAAAAAACGGCCCACCAGCGCGCCCGCCAGCAACAGCATGCCGGCGATGAGAAAGGGAAAAACGCGATAGCCGGCGTAATGCGAGAGCATGCCGATGGGACATCCGAAAATGGCCAGGGTGCAGGAATGGCAGTTCATGACCGGCAGACAGACGCCTTTCGCCTGCCAGGTCGCCATCGGACCGAACGAAAGGTTGAGCCCGACGAGCGAAAGCCCCTGCACCCATGCACGGGCGCGGTTTTTCGGGCGCCGGCGACGGCGCGGGCTTGGTGCGGAGGATTCCGCCTGGGATGTCTGGCGTGTCATGGGATGGCCGCCCGCCGGGCGGCTCGAACCGATCATTGTCAGGTAGGGCAGGCTTGCTTTCCGCGCGGCGCTGAGCGGTCATAGACGCCCAGCAGGAGATCCCGCGATTCGGAAGACTCGACTCCGGAGAAGGTGGCATCGCGATTCAGCTGCCACTCGCTGATGCGGACAGTGTCTTCCATGCCGAATTCCATGGCGCCCTTGTCGTAGATGGTGTGGGATCGACGCGCGCCGACAATCAGCAGGATCGCGGCCAGAAGGCCCAGCAGCGCGCCCCATCCCCGGGCTCGATGTTCGGCGGTAAACGGCATGCACTCGTCGCTTTCGGTTCGGCGGATCAACACAGCCGGTGTTCCCAACCGGGAAGCAGCCGACGGCTATTCTGCACCCGGAGCGTGATCTTCCGCAAGTCCAGGAAATCGAGAATGGCCATCGCATACTTTCGCGAAACGCCCAGATGCGCGCGAAATGCGCTGGAGTCAAGCGCCCCGGATGCGCGGATCGTGTCCACGACATACTGCTGGGCGGCGCGCAGGCGGACGGTGGTCAGCACGACATTGGGCGCCACCCGTGTCACATCCCCGCGGGTACACAGATACTCCAGAATCCGCGCGCAATCCGCGGGGGAGGCATGGAGCGCGGTGGATAACTCCGCCGGATGGGTGGTTTCATAGCCTTCGGCTTCCAGCAAATCAAGCATGCGGCCGGCAAGCAGGCGATCCGTCTCGGGAAGATCGTTCTGGGCCGCCGCGAGAAGCGCAAATCCGCCGGCGATACGCACCCGCCCCGCCCGTTCGAGATCTGCACAACAGCGATCCCAGATCGGTCCGGACGCATCCAGCGTGGCCCGCCATTCCTGCAAGGGAACGCGCAACCGTCCGGAGGCGCGCGCGAGTTCGGTCAGCCGCTGTTCCATCCGGCGGGTGAGTTTTGAAACGCGCTGCTCATGCGCCACCCAGCCGTCAGACAGCTCCACGATTCGGCCGGAGGCGATCATGGGCGCGAGCAGGTCGCGCAGAGCGTCCGGGACCAGCAGAAGTTCGCGGGCCAGATCCGCGGTTCGGAGGGCGGATTGCGGGCCGCGGGCCAGCAGATCCTCCGCCCGCCGGATCCGGCCTTCGGCGGAATCCCATTCGGCATCGCCCAGAGCGGCGGCCCGGGCTCGAAGATCCTCCAGCGCTTCATTCCGCCGCAGGCGGCGGTCTTCCTCATCGGCGCGGAATATCCGCCCCCCGCCCACCGTCATGGGCGGGGACAGACGGCGAATAATAAACCGGTCGCCCGCCGCGGCGGCGACCGGCGCGTCCACACGGATGGTCGCCCAGCCCTCGGCGCCGGCCTTCAACTCGCGCGGATCGAGCAGATAGATGCGGCCCTGCGCTTCCGCGGTGCCGGAATGAAACGCCACCGCCTCGGCATGACGCAGCGGCGGATCCAGCCGCGGCGCGGAACGCACACGCGCGTGAAAAAGATGGGATGCGCGAAGCATGCCGGGCGACGAGAGCACCTGGCCGCGCTCCGGCGCGGTTTTCGCAAACTCGGGCACATTCAGCGCCAGACATTGCCCCGCGCCGCCCGATGTCGCGTCGCGTCCGAACCGCTGGAGCTTGCGTACGCGGCCCACCGTACCGCCGGGCACGCATTCCACCATCTCCCCTTCCGCCACGCGTCCCGCCACTGGAATACCGGTGACCACGGCTCCGAACCCGGGCCGGAGTATCGCGCGCTCGATCGGCATGCGGAATATCCCCGGCGCCCGGTCGCACACCCCCGCCCGGAGGCGGGAGCTCAGCATCTCATAGAAACCATCCAGCCCTTCTCCGGTGATGGAAGAAATCGGACAAATCGGCGCTCCGCGCAGAAACGTGGTGTCCAGATACGCGCGGATTTCCTCAATTCGCCGCGCGCGGGTTTCTTCATCCACCAAATCAATCTTCGTCAGCGCGACGATTCCGCGAGTCAGGCCCATGAGTTCCATGATGTCCACGTGTTCGCGGGTCTGGGGCATGATGCCGTCGTCCGCGGCGATGACCAGCACGCAGAACTCGATTCCGGATACGCCCGCGACCATGGTCCGGACGAAGCGCTCATGGCCGGGCACATCCACCACGCCCGCGCACAAACCGTCCCCCAGCCCGCACGGCGCGAATCCGAGCTCGATGGTCAGGCCGCGTTCAATTTCTTCTTTGAGACGGTCGGTCGCGCATCCGGTGAGCATGCGCACGAGGAGGGTTTTGCCATGATCCACATGCCCAGCCGTGCAAAACATGGCCACCACATCCATCGGCATGGCGGCGCGGACCTGGCCCGGCGCGACGTTCGATTTCATGGAGCGGCCGATTCGCGCATCGAGTGTTCCGGGCCGCGGCAGGCGTCGAGCGCCGATCCCACAACGACCATCCGGCTTTCCGCGCCGGGCTCGTTGGCATACACCTGCCCGATCAGGCGCGTTTCCGCATGGCCCTTGGCCTGCAATTCGTCGCGCAGCCGCCGCGCCCGGTCCGGCGGGAGGCTGATCAGCATGCCGCCGGAGGTTTGCGGATCATAAAAAATCGGCAGCAGCGGCTCGGCCGACGGCTCGTCGGCGCGCACCCATCCCATGGCATATTCCTGATTGCGCTCCACGGCGCCGGACAGCACGCCTCCGGCCAGGCATTGCGGCACGGCCCGGAAGACGGGAAGCGCATTCGCATCAATCCGGCAGGAGCATCGGCTCGCGCGCATCATCTCGATCAAATGGCCGGCGAGGCCGAATCCGGTGACGTCCGTCGCCGCGTGGGCCTCGTGGCGGACCATCGCCTCGGCGGCGTCGCGGTTCAGGGTCGCCATGGACCGGCTGGCATCGGCAAGCGCTTCGGGTGTGATGCGTCCGATTTGCGCGCCGAACGCCACCATGCCGGTGCCGAGCGCCTTGGTCAGCACCAGCGCGTCGCCCGCGCGCGCGGCCCCGCGGCGCACCGCCCGGTCGGGATGGATCAGGCCGGTGACGGCAAAACCGAGTTTGATTTCCGCGTCCTGCCAGCTATGCCCGCCGATGAGCGCGCATCCGGCTTCGGCGAGTTTTTCCATGCCGCCCTGCATCATCTCGGTCAGTACCGCCCCATCCACATCGTCCAGCGGAAAGCCCACGGCGGACAGCGCGCTGATCGGGCGACCGCCCATGGCGTAGACATCGCTGACCGAGTTCGCGGCGGCGATCCGGCCGAACATGCGCGGGTCATCCACGCACGGGGTGAATACGTCAATCGTCTGCACCAGCGCCAGATCGTCGCTCAGCCGGTACACCCCAGCGTCGTCGCCGGCGGCGGCGCCGACGAGCACCTGGGGATCGGCGACCGGCGGTAGTTCGGCCAGCAATCTCAACAGGTCCGCCTGCGGAATTTTCGATGCGCAGCCCGCCTTGCGGACGAGCTTTGTCAGCGCGACCGCGCCCGTTGGCAGCGGCGGCTTTTCCCCGGCGCAGGGACAGCGGTTATGGAGGCGAAACGTGTCGCAGGGGCATCCCTGCGTGGGATCGCATACGCAATGACCCAGGCGGACCGATCTCGACATGACCGACCGCCGGCGTTCCATGTTGATGGCGGTCATTGCGATCGGTTCTCCTTCCGGAGCGCGGCGGCCGCCAGCGCCGAGGCCACGGCGGCATATTCATCCTCCATGACGGTGCGCGCGTCGAGCCATACGGCATCGTCGCGGATCGTCCCGATGACGGGCGGATCATGACGACGCAATCTGCGCAGCAGTTCCTCCGCGGCGCATCCGGCGAATCGCGCGACCACGGCGTACGAGGGCAGACCTTGCCCGGGCATCGTGCCGCCGCCCACCGTGCTCTCGCAGGGCTGAACGGTCAGTCCGGCAGCCGGGGCTCCGGCCTCCACCGCGTCCCGTCTCATCCGTTCAGCGGCCGCGCTCAAGGCCTCGGTCGGCCGCGTCAGCATGCGCCAGGTGGGATGCCGCTCCGGGAGCCGTTCCGGTTCGAGGAACAAGCGGAGCGTGTGCTCGAGCGCCAGATCCGTCATCTTGTCCACACGCAGCATGCGGGTCAGCGGATGTTTGCGGATGCGTTCAATCAGATCCGCGCGGCCAACGATGAGCCCCGACTGGGGGCCGCCGATGAGTTTGTCGCCGCTGAAAAACACCAGGTCCGCGCCCGCTCGCAGGCTCTCGGGTACGGTCGGTTCCGCGGGCAGGCCGAAGCGGCGCGGATCAACCAGCGCGCCGCAGCCGAGATCGTCGAGCACCAGCAGATCCGGACGGCCCGAGCGGAGCGTGACCAATTCGCGAATCGGCACTTCCATCGAAAATCCGATAATGCGGAAATTGCTCGGATTCACACGCATCAGCGCCGCCGTCCCCTCCCCGATTGCCGCGGCGTAGTCGCGCAGATGGGTTTTGTTGGTCGTTCCGACTTCCCGCAGAATTGCGCCCGACTGGTGCACGCAGTCCGGCAGGCGGTAGGATCCCCCGATTTCGATTAATTGCCCGCGCGAGACGATCACTTCGCGCCCGGAGCAGAGCGCGGCGAGCACCAGCAGGGTCGCGGCCGCGTTGTTGTTTACCACCAGCGCCGCTTCGGCGCCGGTGAGCCGGCAAAGCAGGCGCTCGCTCATGGCATGTCGGCGGCCGCGCGCGCCGGTTTCGAGATCGATCTGCAGGCTGCAGCAGCGGTCAAGCGTCGCCAGCGCGCGGACGGCTTCGGAGGGCAGCACTGCGCGCCCGAGGTTGGTATGCAACACCACGCCAGTCGCGTTCACCACCGGGCGCAGGCGCTGAAACTCATCCTCCCGGAGCCAATCGGCCGCGGCGCGAACGATCGTTTCGATTCCGGGACGCCGGGCCGGCGGTTTCCGGCGCAGCCGGTCCAACGCGGCGCGGATCGCCTCGGCGGCGCGCGCGGGCGGTTGATCCGCGAATGCGGCGCGCGCGGCGTCCGATTTCAGCGCGGCATCCACGGAAGGCAGCGAGCGGCGCGGATCAGGCGCGCGGCGCGTGGAGGAACGGGTAGCGGAACTCATGGAGGAAGTGTAGGCATCCGGGGCGGAACGGTCCAACCGCAAATGGGCGGTGGAGGGGAAGTGGCGGAGGTGGATAGGAGTCGAACCTACCCGCCGCCTTGCGACGGCACAACGGTTTTGAAGACCGCAAGGGCCACCGGGCCCCATCCACCTCCGGCGGCGGTCGAGTGTACGCGGCATCCCGGGGTAATCAAGCGCTTTTGAGAACGCGCCAGGGCGAGAGCAGGCACCTCCTGACCCGCCCCGATGGCGGGAGATGTCGAGGTTGAGATGTATCAGCCCTCAGACTCGAAATATCCTGAGGGCGAATGAAGGGACACTGAAATAGCGTCCCGTTGTTATCCGCTGGCATCCCGCGCCTTGCGTACCCACTTCGGAGAGCAACTGTTTCTCTGTCCCCAGTGGACCGTCCCCAGTGGACCTCCCCAGTGGCCCCCTCCCTGCGACCCCCCCGGCTCATCACATGATAC
>JAGOHE010000001.1 GCA_017996315.1 Kiritimatiellia bacterium
CCAACTGACCGTGCGCTCGGGCGCGGCTCCGGCGGCTTCGCCCTCCGCTGGGTCCGCTTCCAGCACGCGGGCTTGAATCGCTTCGGATTCCGCGCGGACTTCGATGCGCGCGGCCAGCAGGCTCAATCGCGTGTTCTCGCCCGTGCGCACATTCCGCACCACCACGCTTCCATTCAGCGCGCCTTCGCGCATCATGCCCACAAATGCCATCGCGTGCGCCGGGCCGTAAAAGTTACCCGGCTCCGTCTCAATCATCCAGCGCATCTCCAGCGCGTCGAATTCCGGCGCCGGCCGCCACATCACCCGGTCGCTCGATACCGCATCGTCCGGTGCAATGCGCCCGTCGCGCGCCCATTCAACCAAATCCGGCAGTTCGGCGGGTCCGAACACCTCACCATCCGCCTTGCGCACGTACCATTCGGTGGTGTCGGTCATGTTATTTCTTGGGAATAAAAAGCTTTTGCCCTTCGCGAATGAGGTTGGCATCGCGCAGGTCGTTCTCCCGAAGCAGGGCGGAAACGCTCACGCCATAGGCCTGGGCAATGGTGGAGATGGTTTCGCCGGGTCTCACCACATGCTCATACCCCTCCGTCGCTCCTCCGCTCCGGCTCCCGCCCCCGCCGCGCGGCGCGCTCCCGCCGCCGCGCCGGAGCATGTCGGCCATTCGTCGGCTCAGATCGTCAATGATGGCCTGCTTGTCCCGCTCGCGCGCGGCCGAAAGCTCCGTCACGCGGCGCTGCAGGTCGTCCACTTGGGGCTGCATCGCTTTCACTCCCGCCTGGCCCGCCCCTTCGGCTGAGCGCCGCGTGGATTCCATCTCGCGCGCCATGCGTTGCGTTTCCATCTCCAGACCTTCCATCCTCCCGGAGAGGGCCTGTATCTGTTCCTGCAAACGTTGCAGCTCCTGCTCCTGGCGGAGCGATTGCTGCTGTTGCTCCTCAAACATCGTGACGCAGCCGTTTCCGGTGAGGACCATCCAACCCAGCCCCGCCGCCGCGGCGCATCGAATATAAGGTGTGCGCATCCCGACAAGATACCGGACCCATGCGCCTCCCGACAACCCCGAATTGAGACTCGGAACCCGCCGCGGCCGCACGCTCCGGCGGTGGTCTGCACGGAACGCGCATGGAATCACAGAACCCGCACGGGACTCCGCCCGCGCTCATTTCCCGTCGCGGCGGCGCGGAATTACCGGACGCGCGGATTCACAACGGCGCGGAATTAGGCCATACTGCGGCCATGGCGTTCCATCCTCCATCTCCGCCCCGCCCCGCGGCCGGGGTCGCGCCCGCCGCGCGTCATCCCGCCGAATGGGAACCGCAGGCCGCGGCCTGGATCATCTGGCCTCATACGCGGATGGACTGGCCCGGCAAACTCACCGCCGTGGCCTGGGATTTTGCCGAAATTGTCCGCATCCTCGCCCCGGACGAGCGCGTGCGGGTGCTGGTCCAAAACGCCTCGCACGAACGGCGGGCCCGGATGATCCTCGAACTCGCGCACGCGCCGCTCGAGGCGGTGGATTTCCTGCGTATCCCGTCCGACCGAAGCTGGGCCCGCGATACCGGACCGATCTTTGTCGAACCGCCCGGCGGAGGTCCGCCGGCGATTGCGCATTTCGAATTCAATGCGTGGGGAAAACGCGACGCCTACGAAAAGGACGCCGCAATCCCGGAGCGCGCCGCCCGATGGCGGAATGCCAAAATCATCACGCCTGAACACCGCGGCCGCCGGGTCGTGCTCGAGGGCGGCGCGATTGATGTGAACGGCCGCGGTTCGCTGATTACGACGGAGCAATGCCTGCTCGATGCGAACACGCAGGTGCGCAACGAAGGCTTCCGCCGGGCTGATTATGAGGAGGTGTTCGCGCGCTGGCTGGGCGCCCCCAATACCCTCTGGCTGAATCAAGGCATCGCCGGCGATCTCGATACGCACGGGCACGTGGACGATATTTGCCGCTTTGTCGGCCCCTCCGCCCTCGTGCTCGCGATGGAGAACAATCCGGCCGATGAAAATCACCGCCCGTTGCGGGAGAACCGCGAACGGCTGCAGGACGCGCGCCTGGAGGATGGCTCACGACCGACGGTGGTGGAGTTGCCCATGCCCGCCCCGCTCCGATGCCGGGGCCAGCGGCTGCCCGCGAGCTACGCGAATTTCTTCATCGGCCGCCACACCGTTCTCGTCCCCACATTCAATGATCCCGCGGACCGCGTCGCCCTCGGCATCCTGGCGGAACTGTTTCCCGACCGCGTCGTCCGCGGCATCCATGGCGTGGATATTCTGCTGGGGCTGGGCGGCATCCATTGCCTGACCCACGAAGAACCAGAGCCCTTCCCCCTGCGCGCTTGAGCCCGATCGCTCGCCATCCAACCCTTGGACAGAAATTCGACCCCGTATCCAACCCTTGGACAGCCGGCGCATCCGCGGCTCGTTATCCGGCTTGGGGCAGAAATCGAAAGGTACTCGCCGGGATTGAAGGAAGCCCATGGGCGATTCATTCTTCCTATTTCCCCCAATCCTTGGTACAGATCATTGCTTCGAGCTCCGCTCGCCCCATGCCGTACCGCAACAGGAGATTGACATGAAGCTCCACCCCTGGCTGGCCACTTCGATCCTCGCCACCACCGCATCGGTCGCGGCGGAGCGCCCCAACGTGCTGCTCATTTACGGCGATGATGTGGGCTGGGGCGACATCAGTATCCAGGGCGCGACGAAAATCCGGACGCCGAACATCGATCGCCTCGCGGCGCAGGGACTGCGATTCACCGATGGCCACTGCGCGTCGGCCACTTGCACTCCTTCCCGATTTTCCCTGCTGACGGGCGTGCACGGTTTCCGCCATGCCATCCGGGTGCTGGCGCCCGATGCGCGCCTCACGATTCCCACGGACCGTCTCACCCTGCCCCGCGTGTTCAAGCAGGCCGGCTATCAGACCGCCGTGGTCGGCAAATGGCATCTCGGGCTGGGTGCGGAGGGCCGGCCGCTGGACTGGAACGGCGAGGTCAAACCCGGGCCGATGGAACTCGGGTTCGACTATAGCTTTCTGCTGCCCTACACAAATGATCGCGTACCGTGCGTGTATCTGGACGGCCATCGGGTTCTCCGTCTCGACCCCTCCGATCCCCTCTTTGTCGGCTCGCGGCCGCCGGATGCGAAGGTCACCGAATACCCGGATGGCCGGAAGAATCCCGAAGCCATGACCTATTACCGCAGCAGCCACGGCCACAACGAATCCGTCATCAACGGTATCGGCCGCATCGGCCGCCAATGGGGCGGCCAATCCGCGCTCTGGAACGACGAGACCATGACGGATGAATTCGTGGCGCGCTCGAAAACCTGGCTGAAAGACCGCGACCCTTCGAAGCCGTTCTTTCTGTTCTATGCCGCGCAGAACATTCATGTGCCCCGAACTCCGCATCCGCGCTTCCGGGGCGCCAGCGAGCTGGGTTATCGCGGGGATTCGATGGTTCAGTTCGACGATGCGGTCGGCGAACTTTTGAAGACGCTGGATGAACTGAATTTGACGGACGATACCCTCGTCATCTTCTCCAGCGACAACGGTCCGGCCTATGACGACGGATACGAGGACGGCACCACCGTGCTGACATCCTCCCGGGAATCGGATCGCGGGCACGACGCTTCGGGACCGTACCGCGGGGGAAAATACCAGATCTTCGAAGGCGGAACCCGGGTGCCGTTTATTCTCCGATGGCCGGGACGCATCCGGCCGGGCGTCTCCAATGCGCTGGTCAGCCAGATTGATTTCATCGCCTCTTTCGCCGCCCTGCTGCGACAACCCCTTCCGGACGGCGACGCCATGGACAGCCGCGACACGCTTTCTGCGCTGCTGGGTCAGGACCGCGTCGGTTTGCCTTACCTCGTGGAAGAAGCTCAAACACTGGCCCTGCGCGAGGGTCCATGGAAGTTTATTCTCGAACCCAAGCGCCCGGACGGCGACGAACTGTATCATCTGGAGCGGGACGCGGGAGAAACCGAAAATCTTCTGCAACAACACCCGGAACAAGCTGCGCGCATGCGTCAGCAGTTGATTCGCATCCGCGAGGCCCGGGGCGGCATCCGGTCGCTGGAGCGCGGCGCCGCCGGTGCCGTACCCCCACCCTCTCCGACGGCGGCCCGATAAGCTGATCCGTGGCGGGACACATAGGCCAGAGCCACCTTTGTTCCGTTCTTTTATCGATTGATGGCAGGGCCGGATGGGAGCAGAATGCCTGACAGAATCGTTATGGTGGCGGTGGCGGTGATGACGGTGGATCGGGTCCCTTCATGAGCATTACAACCGGCCAGATGAAATTGCGATACGGGGTCTGCCTGGCAAGCTGTGCCCTGGCTCTGGCGGCGAGCCTCGCCTTTCTCCGTTGGACTGGGCGGGATCTGGATCAATGGATTCAAGACCAACTGCAGCATGGCGCGTGGCATGTCGCACAGTCCACCAATGTGGAGCTGGTGAAGAAGCTGGCGTCGGGAACCCAGCCGACCGTCAGCGCCGAACAGGAACGTCTGCACCAGCATCTGGTAAAAATACTGCCTTGGATTTCTCACGCAACGCGCCTGCGCATTCTTGCGGTGAAGGAGGGTCGTCCGGACTGGGTTCTCGCGGATTCTCTTGCGTTGCCTCCTGCCGGCGCCCCGCCGCAGACCGCACCTCCGGCGCCCTCCGGCGAGACCGCGGATAGCTTGCGTCATATCCAGACGCATCGCTCGTCCTCGACGATTCTTGTTCAGGCCCCGATTCTGGACGCCCGAACGGGCCGCGTCATATCCTTCGTGATTGTCGATTTCGACCGACGCGCGTGGTCCGCCTTGAAGACGCAGTCCATGGTGACGCCAGCCGTATTCGCACTGGTATTCACGGCTCTTGGCGTCATCTTGAGCGTACTCTATTGCCTCCAGCAACGGGGATCGTCCGAAACGTTTTTCACCGCCCCACGCAGGACCTCCCCGATCCTGATCCTGCTGCTGGGCGCCACCGTCACGATCGCCGGCATGCACACCCTGTACCGGATGGAGCACCGCGCCGACAGAGAAAACTTCCGCGCCGTGGTGCGCACTTCGATCATCAATATCACCGATTCGATCCACAGTCTGGACGAAGTGCGCCTCGAAAGTATCCGGCGATTCATTGAAGGCAGTGAACAGGTAACGGAGGAAGAATTCGCCTGGTTTACTGAATTTCTACACGATGACCCGTCCATTTTCGGCTGGGGATGGGCTGGACCGGCGACTTCGGATACGAACGGGAAGTCCAGCCGTGAATACCGTGTCCGGTACTTGAGCGGCTCCGGTCTTTCGAAAGCCGGTATCGGGTTTGTCCTGAATTCCGTGCCTGAGCTTTCCACCGCGCTGGAAACGACGCTTCGAACCGGACTCAGTACGGCGTCCGACGCCATCCTTCTTCCCCGCCCATGGCCCCGGCAGAAAATCATGCTGGTGTTCCTTCCCATTCATGGGCCTGATCCCTCCCATGCCAATCACGGGGTGGTGTTCGCGGCGCTTTCCTGGCCCGACATGGTAAACCGCATGGCTGACTTGATGGCGCCCGAGCATACAACCATGCATTTCCGCATCAGCGAGCCGCAAGCGGATGAGAATCTTGTCGAACTGGCCATGTTTTCCGGACTCACCGAAACGGGCGCGGCGCCCCCCCCTCTTTCCCTGCGCTCTTCCCTCTGGCACACGCGGACCCTTCAGGCGTTCGGCCGGACGTTTCTCATCAGCGCGGTGTCCGCAGAGGAGGGCCTGTGGGCAGGAAAACATTCCGGCACCCGGACCGCGGGAGTGGCGGGCCTGCTGCTCACACTCATGACGGCGGCCTTGATCCGAACCATCGAGAATCGCGGAAACATGCTGCGCCGGGAAGTGCGGGAGCAGACTCTGCATCTTCGGAAATCCGAAGCATTTGCCCGGTCCACGCTGGATGGGTTGTCCGCGAAGATCGCCATTTTGGGGTCGGACGGAGAGATCCTCGCCGTCAACCAGGCATGGCGGTCCTTCGCGGAGAAGGGCGCAGGATTGCTGTTCAGCGCGAAGGAGGGCGAAAATTTTCTGCGGATCTGCGACGATGCTCTCGCGGTGGGGCACTCGGAAGCCGGAAGCATTGCCAAGGCCCTTCGCGCGACGATAGAGGGGACTCCCCAGCCCAACGGCATCGAATGCCGTCTGCACACGCGGCATGGGGACTGCTGGCTGGAAGCGCGCGTTACGCCCTTCCCCGGAGCAGACCCCGCGCGCGCCATTCTGGCCTACGAAGACATCACCGCACGGCGGAAAGCGGAGCAATCCGAACGCAAACTCTCTTCCGGGATCGAGCAGAGCCCGAACATGGTCATGATCACCAGTACGGACGGTCGGATCGAATACTCCAATCCCCGTTTCACGGAAATCGCCGGGTATCGGCTGGAGGATATACGCGGCAAGGATTTTCATGTCGTCATGGCCGACGACATCGCCCGGGAAGCTACGCTGGAGATCGAGCAGGCCCTGGCCGAAGGACGCATGTGGGAGGGTGAATTCCAGAATCGGAAAGCGGACGGCACCCCTTTCTGGCACCGGGTGACCATTTCTCCGCTGCGGGATGAGGACGGCCGGATTACTCATTTCATGGCGGTGGGAGAAGACATCACCAGGCAGCGCGACACCGAAAGCCAGCTGGCGCAGGCGCAGAAGATGGAAACCGTCGGACGGCTGGCCGGGGGAATCGCGCACGACTTCAACAACTTGCTGCAGATTATTCTGGGATCCGTGGAATTCGCGCTCATGGACACTCCGGCGGATTCGAGCATTCGCGGGGATCTTGAGGAAATCAAACGCGCGGGGGAAAAGTCCGCCGCGCTGACCCGCCAGCTCCTCACGTTTGCCCGGAAACAGACCATTCAACCTCGGGTGCTCGATCTCAATGAAACCATATCCAAATTGGTTACCATGCTCCGACGGCTCATCGGGGACCAGATCCAGCTGGACTTTCAACCGGGCGACGGAGTTCCCCCGGTCTACATGGACCCGATGCAAATCGATCAGATTCTGGTGAACTTGGTAGTCAATGCCCGGGATGCCATCCGGCCGCCGGGCAAAATCACCCTCTCCACGACGCCCGTGGAGTTGCAGGCCCAAGAATTGGGAAATCTCCATGCTTCTCTGGCTGGAAAGTTTGCCCGCATCGAGGTCTCGGATACCGGCGCAGGCATGGATGAAGAAACCCAGGCCCGGATTTTCGAGCCGTTCTTCACCACCAAAGCCAACGGCCTCGGAACCGGGCTCGGACTTCCGACCATCTACGGCATTGTGGAACAGAATCGGGGACAGATTCACGTAACCAGCCAACTGGGAAAGGGCACCACCTTCCACATCGATATTCCGGCCACCACAAAATACCTTCCTCCGGACGAGTTCGACCCGGCCACCACCTCGGGCGATGAAACCATTCTGCTGGTGGAGGACAATCCTCAGGTTCTCAAGTCGGTGGAATCCATGCTCCGGGCGCTGGGGTACACCGTGTGGGCCACCACCGACCCGGAGGAGGCCCGCCGGCGGGCAGAAGACAAAGCCGTGGCTTTGCTGTTGACCGATCTGGTGATGCCCAATATCAATGGCCGGGAACTGGCGGAGGCGATCCGCGCACACCGCCCGAACCTTCCGTGTTTGTTCATGTCCGGCTATAACGCCGAAATCATGGGAACCGACGGCGTCGTGGTCTCCAATATGTTTTTTATCGATAAGCCTTTTACGCAATCCGCCCTGGGGCACATCGTCCGGAAGGCGCTCGATTCCAATCCCCCGCCGTCTCCCCCCGCACCGTCTTCCAAACCTTCGTCCGGACCGTCGCACACCGGAACTGGCGCGGCGTGAAGCGCGGTTGACAGCCCGATACGCAATGGTGAGAATACATTTATGAAAGGGTACCCTATGCCAACGCGTCGCATGCGCCGATTCCTGATGCTCGTCTCTGCACTTCTCGCCACAGCCGCTCCGATCACGGCCCGCGCCGCGGAACTGGCCACGAAATCCACGGGCCAATCCACGGGCCTGTTTGCGATCGGGCCCCGCTTCGGAACCACCGGGCTGGGCGCCGATTTGGCGTTTCCTCTCGGAGATCATTTCCGCGTTCGTTTTCTGGGATCCATTGGGTATTTCTCGTTCGATGGCGACATGAGCGATGTGGAATACGCCATTGACGTCAGCACCCCCACGCTCGGCGGCGTCATGGATATTCATCCCGGCGGCGGCGCCTTCCGCTTCTCCCTCGGCGCATTCTGGACCGGCATCGACGCGGATGGATCGGCCCGACCGACCGACAATGTCTCCATTGGCGATGTGGACTATCCTCCCGCCGCCATCGGAAAGCTGAATGCCACGCTGGAATATCCATCCGCCATGGGCTATGTGGGCATCGGGTTCGGAAACTCCTTCGTCGACAGCCGATGGACGGTCTCGCTGGATCTGGGCGTGCTGGTGGGCTCCTCTCCCGACTTCACCCTGGAATCGGAAGGCGGATTACTCTCCAACGATCCAACATTTCGCGCGGAGTTGGGAAAGGAGGAACAGGAGATTCGGGACGACATTACGGACCGGCTGCGCATCTATCCGGTGCTGACTCTCGGCCTCTCCTTTAGATTCTGATGAATGCCATCCAAGCCGAACACACACCGCCGGTTGCTTCCGACCCGTCGTCATCCCCGCGCACCGGCGCATGGATGCTAGCTGTCGCCGGCGCCCTGGCTGTCCTCTGGATGTCCTGGCACGCAGCGGACGCGCCCGAGCTCTTTGAGCGCGCATCCATCGGCCGGGCCATGGCGGAGCGCGGTATTCTGCGCACGGAGCCCTTGAGTTTTGCCGCCTCGGATCAACCGTGGCAGAGCGCCCATTGGCTGTATGACCGGGCCGCCGCCCTGCTCGCCGGCCAGATCGGAATCGGTGGGCTGGCCTGGATTCACCGGTTGTTGGCGGCGATCTGCGCCGGTGTGTGGATTTTCTGGGGAATCCGGGACGGGGGACGATGGGCCGGAATCTTTGCCGCCCTGCTGTTCTTGATAATCAGCCGGTTTCAATTCGCGATCATCGGACCCGAAGCGATCACCTGGGGCTGGGCCACCCTGCTGGTTTTCCTGTTGCAGTCGCTGCCGCGCGCACCCGCCCTGCGCTGGACGGCGGCCCTGATCGTTCAACTGGCTTGGGCCAACACCGCACCCTATGCCCTGCTGGGGCCGGTACTGGCCGCCGGATGGATTGCGGATGAGTCCATCCGCGGAAAAACGGCGGCATTCCGTTCCTCCATCATCGCGGTGCTGGCGATGGTCGCGGTATGCGCCGCGACACCGTACGGATGGGGATCCTTGCGGGAGATTATCTCCAGCCGCGCGAGATCCGGATGGCCCATCGTGCTGGAACCTGGCTTCCTCCGGCTACCGGTCGAAACCGTGGTGATGTACCTCACGCTGGCCGTGATGTGCGGCTGCATGCTCGTGCGCCGCCAGCGGCTTCCAATCCTGTGGCTCCTGGCGGCCGGCGCGGGAATCCTCATGGTCGTTCGTCTCCAGGCCAGCGTCGCGACCTTTGCCCTGCTCTGCCTTCCGTTTGTCGCCATCAGCCTGGATTCCATCGCGAGATGGATCCGGGATTTCGCATTCCAGCATCTGAAACTTATCGCTTCGTTGCCCGCTCCGCTCCGCTTCGGCCTGGCGGCAATCGCGATCGGTTTCCTGCTCTGGACCCCATGGAACCAGTGCGCATGGGATGCCCGGGGTATATTCCGCGGAGAAGGCTCCCGGACCATCTATTCATCCCTGTCGGCCGGGCTGTGTCGCGCGCTCCAACGCGAGGATGCGCCCCAACGCCTGCTTCATCTTCCCGTGGACGGCGGAGCGCTGGCCTGGGCCAGGCCGGGCGTGCCGATATTCGCGGATACGCGCTCGTCCGATTATCCCCCGGAATTTCTGGACATGATCGATCGTTGGCAGGCGGGCGACACAGAGGCGTTCAAGGCGATTCTTCTCCGGTGGAAACCCGATGGCGTCCTCTTGCGCTGTCTTCCCGTCTCCCTGATGCCATCCCATGCCATGCTGGCCTCCCAGCCCGGCGAATGGGCGCTGACCTACATGGACGGAGACCACGCGCTGTGGATCAGAATATCCGCTGTGCCGGAATCCTTCGCGCGCGATCCCGAACTCCACCGGGAGGGATGGGCGCTGATTTCCGACACGCACAAGGAATGGTCCGCCGCGCGCCGGTCCCGGGGAGTATCGCCGCGAATAATCGGCGCGGGCGCCTTCTTGAGCACCGTGCTTCGCAACTCCAAGCAGCTTCCCATGGCCGCATCCCTGTTCTCGCTGGGTGCGCGGCACGCCCCCGGCCAGATTCGGCTCAAATACTATGAAGCCATAGCCCTCAAGAACGTGCAGCGCCACGATGAATCCCGGGCCGCGGTGATCCATTATCTCAAAGCGCGAAACAAGGATGCCCAGGCATGGGCGCTGCTGGCCGGAATTGAAACCGCGCGCGGCGACGTATCCGCCGCGAAGTCCGCCCAGAACCGCGCGGACACGCTGGCTCCGAACGAAGAGACCAACACCGGATCGGAACCCACCGCCCCGCCCCGCACCCCTTGAGTCGAACCGAGGCACACTCCGCATCCGCGCGAACCACGCGCAAGAAGCCGGCGTAGATTCTGGAACAATGGGCACGCCTTGCGCGGTGCGCAGGGGGGCATCTCCGCGAACCGCGCCACCCCCGAATGGCCGGCCGGCCGCCGGCCTCGTCTTTCAACAAATCTGACGCGCCGCTCCCTTCTCGTCCGAAATGGGGTCGAGATTGACACCCACCGCACCTTCGCGCATACTATCCGCTTTTGTTGGGGGCATAGCTCAGTTGGTAGAGCGCTTGAATGGCATTCAAGAGGTCAGGGGTTCGACTCCCCTTGCCTCCACCAACATCACCGCACCTTGTCGTGAGCGCGCGCTCACTCCCCTGCCCTGCCGCGAAACGGCTTGCGCGGCAACCCGCCGCGCCCTCCCGCTCACGTCACCGACCAATTCCTGCCGTTCTCTCTGGCCTTCTCCGGCATGGCCTGTTAGCGTTCCATGGTCACGCGAAGACGGCATCCGTTCGACATGACCGTAACCGAGTTCATCGCGAAGTGGCGCAAGGTGGAACTGAAAGAACGGTCCGCCGCTCAAACCCATTTCATTGACCTTTGCCGCGTCTTCGACCACCCCGACCCCGTGACGGCCGATCCGACCGGCGAAAGCTTCTGCTTTGAGAGGGGCGCAGCCAAGCACGGAGGCGGCGACGGCTTCGCGGACGTGTGGAAACGCGGCTTCTTCGGCATCGAATACAAAGGCAAACACAAAGACCTTCTTGAAGCCTACGACCAGCTTCTACGCTACCGCGACGCCCTGGAAAGCCCACCCCTGCTTCTCTGCTGCGACCTTGACCGCATCGTCATTCATACCAACTTCACCGGCACCGTTTCGGCGACCCATGACATACCCCTTGAAGCCCTTGCCGAACCCCGCAACATCGAAATCATGCGGGCGGTCTTCCACGATCCCGAAGCCCTCCGCCCAGGCCGCACGAGTACCGCCGTCACCCAGGATGCCGCCCGGCACTTCGCCGAAATCGCCGCCGCCATGCGCGCGCGCGGCCTTGACCCGGCCGCCGTCGCCCACTTCCTTGACCGCCTGGTCTTCTGCCTCTTCGCCGAAGACACCCGCCTCTTGCCCGATATGGTCTTCAGCCGAATCGTGACGCAAGCGGCCGGCGACCCCGCCCGCTTCTGCAAGATTTTGGCGCAACTCTTCGACACGATGGCGACCGGCGGCGACTTCGGCCTTGAACCCATCCGCCATTTCAACGGCAACCTGTTCGATGACCGCACCGTCCTTGACCTCACCGCCGACGAAGTGAAGCGCATCGCCGCCGCCGCAACCCTCGATTGGAGCGCCGTTGACCCTTCCATCTTCGGCACCCTGTTTGAACGCGGCCTTGACCCCAACACCCGCGCGCAACTGGGCGCGCACTTCACCAGCCGGGAAGACATTGAACTCATCGTTGATGCCGTGGTCATGGCCCCGCTTCGCCGGGAGTGGGCGGAGACGAAGGCGGTCATCGGGAATCTCCTCGCGACGGGGAATAAGGCTCGGAGCGCGGGCGTCCCGCCCGCATCTTCCTCGAGCGTGAGCGTCCCGCCCGCATCTTCCTCGAGCGCGGGCGTCCCGCCCGCATCTTCCTCGAGCGCGGGCGTCCCGCCCGCATCTTCCCCGAAACCGCCCCGTGAATGGCATTCCCGCGGATACCTCCCGCATTTCGACCACCCGGGCCTTGTCCAGACCATCACCTTCCGCCTGGCCGACTCGCTCCCCCCCAGCCTTGTTGAACGTCTTCTCGCGCACAAGGAGAATGCCGACGATCCGATGCTACGCCAGGAAATCGAAGATGCACTGGACGCGTCGCATGGCGCCTGCTACTTGCGCGATCCGCGCGTTGCCGCCGTTATCCAGAACGCGCTGCTGCATTTCGATTCCGAACGCTATCGCCTGCTCGCATGGGTAGTCATGCCCAACCATGTTCATGTCATGCTTGAGACGCGAACCGGCCACCGTCTCGAAGACATCCTGCATTCCTGGAAGTCTTTCACGGCTCACGAGTGCAACCGCCTCCTGAATCGCACGGGGCGTTTCTGGCAGGAGGAATATTTCGACCGATTCATCCGCGACGCAGAACACCTGCGCAAGGCGCGGGATTACATCGAGCGCAACCCCGTTAAAGCCGGGCTTTGCAAGAGGGCGGAGGAATGGGCGTTTGGAAGCGCCGGATACCCAAAAGATGCGGGCGGGACGCCCACGCTCCCAATTGCGGGCGGGACGCCCACGCTCCCAGGAAAGACGCTCAGCCCCGCGAAACTCCGCAAGGCGCGCGGCGAAGCCGGCAGCGTCTTGCACCAGTTCCTGACAAAACTCCGCGCCGTCAAGATTCTCGATCCCGCCTGCGGCTCCGGGAACTTCCTCTATGTCGCCTTGCTCCGCCTGAAAGACCTGGAGAAAGAAGCCGCCGTCACCTTCCCCGGTGAACACGGCTTGGGTTCCTACCTGCCCGGCGTCAGCCCGCTGCAACTCTACGGCATCGAAACGAACGCCTACGCCCATGACCTTGCACAGATGACCGTATGGATTGGCTGGCTGCAATGGATTCGCGCCAACGGCTTCGGCTTCCCCGACAACCCCGTCCTGCGCCCCCTCACCAATAACATCCGCCGCATGGACGCTATCCTTAGGAGCGCGGGCGTCCCGCCCGCATCTTCGGGAACGGCGGCCGTCCCGCCCGCATCTTCGGGAATGGCGGGCGGGACGCCCGCGCTCCCAGGCGAGGAACCCGAATGGCCCAAGGTTGACTTCATCATCGGCAACCCGCCGTTCCTTGGCGGGAACAAAATCCGCCAAGAACTCGGCGATGCTTATGTTGACGCTCTCTTTTCGTTGTACGCTGGCCGTGTGCCGGCTTTTGCCGACCTCTGCTGCTACTGGTTCGAGAAGGCCCGCGCCCACATCGCCGCCGGCAAGTGCAAACGCGCCGGACTGCTGGCAACCCAGGGCATACGCGGCGGCGCGAACCGGGAAGTCCTCAAGCGCATCAAGGAAACCGGCGGCATCTTCTGGGCGGAGAGTGATCGCCCTTGGATTCTCGATGGCGCGAACGTTCACGTCAGCATGATCGGCTTCGGAGCTAAGGGCGAAATCCCTGGGAGCGCGGGCGTCCCGCCCGCTCTTAACGCTGGCGATAATGCGGCCGGGACGGCCGCGATCCCAGGGGCACTTCTCGACGGCAAGCCCGTCCCCACGATCAACGCGAATCTGACCGCCGCCGCCGACACGACACAAGCCGTCGTTTTGAAGCAGAATCTCAACCTGTGTTTCATGGGCCCGTCCCCAAAGGCCCCTTTCGACATCGGCCGTTCAACGGTGATGCCCTTGCTTGCACCGGCAGGGAACCCAGATTGCCGGCCCAATTCTGATGTTCTTCGCCCCGTTGTAAGTGCTGTAGACATTGCACAAAGATCCCGTGGTGAATGGACGATTGACTTTGGGCTTCTCCCGAATGGGGAAGCATCCAGATATGAAGCCCCCTTTGAGTATGTCAAAACCGTAGTCCTTCCCGTACGAGAGAAACGACGCGATGACTACCGTGGACTCTGGTGGCAATACGCACGTCCCAGACCTGACATGCGTATAGCATTGCGTGGGCTGGGTCGGTTTGTTGCAACACCCGCCGTGGCCAAGCACCGATTGTTTGTCTGGATGGACCCCGTGTGTCTGTGTAACCAAGGCACGCTTGTCTTCGCCCGCTCCGACGACTACTTCTTCGGCATCCTGCACTCCCGCTTTCATGAAGTCTGGGCGCTGGCCCAGGGAACCCAGTTGCGAGAGAAGGAAAGCGGCTTCCGCTACACCCCGACCACCTGCTTTGAGACGTTCCCTTTCCCGGAGGCCCAGGCCGAACGCGACGCGGCGATTGCCGCCGCCGCCAAGGAACTGAACGAACTCCGCGAAAACTGGCTGAATCCGCCGGACTGGACGCGCACCGAGACTCTGGAATTCCCCGGCACAGTCGGCGGCCCGTGGGATCGGTACATTGTCCCTGGGAGCGCGGGCGTCCCGCCCGCATCGTCGCAACGCGAGAACGAAAGCGGTCGGGACGCCCGCGCTCCCAGGGTGGGCACCGTGCGCTATCCGCGCCTTGTGCCGCGTGACGCCGACTGCTCGGCCCGGTTGAAGGAACGGACGTTGACGAAGCTCTACAACGTGCGTCCGCCGTGGCTGGCCGACTGTCACGCCCGGCTTGACGCGGCGGTCGCCGCCGCCTACGGCTGGCCCGCCGACCTGCCCGACGAAGCGATCCTTGAACGCCTGCTGGCCCTGAACCAAGCGGCCGCCGGTTGACCCATCACGCCCCCGGCGATCCACCGACGATGAAACAGGCACTCCGTCCTGTGTGAAGGTCCCACAAGCCTGGGCGCGCGCGCACGAAAATTTTCTACACTCTGCGGGGCAAGTGCAAACAGACACCGCCTTCCGGCCGGTGTTCCGATTGAATCCGCGCCCTTCAGTCTGGTGTGTGTGCTTTGTGTGTGCGGTTGTGTGTGCTTTTTCTCTCCCGGTTTCACCGCTATTCACGCGGAAGCAATAAAAGGCCATAAAAGCAAAACCCCCGGATTTCCTAGGAAAACCGGGGGTTTTTGGCTTCAAAGTGGTAGCGGGGCTTGGATTTGAACCAAGGACCTTCAGGTTATGAGCCTGACGAGCTACCGGGCTGCTCCACCCCGCAATCAGAGGGTTTAGTATCGCGGATTTCTCGAAAAATGCAAGCGCATTCGCGGTCGAAAACATATTTTCCCGGGGCGCGCCGCGGGGTATGATGTCGCCATGAACGCGAATTCGAAACCCCGCGCCCGATCGGCTGCTTCGCCGAGGGCGGCGCGGCCGCATGCCTACCAATTGCTCCTGCGCATGATGGGGCAGGTCGCGTTCTGGCAAACGTTGGGGTTTATCGCGCTGGTGTCTCTGGTCTGGGCTCTCCGCGCCAACCGGATTATCGAATTCATCCTGCCCGGTACGCGTGAGACCGAGCGCGAATGGTTCGGCGCCTGGATTACCACCGCCGCCATCTTCGCCATCGGCATCATTGTGGTCGTCAACACCCACCAGCAGCAGAAACGATTGCTCAGGGGACTCATTCGCGTCTGCGCGCATTGCCGGAAGGTGCACGTCGAAGCGTCCGAATGGCAGCAGATTGAGGATTTCATCAGCGCCCGCACTCTGGTCGAGTTCACCCACGGGATCTGCCCGGAATGTCATCAAAAGCTGCTTCAGGAAATGGACGCCGCGGTTCCCGCTCCCCCGGGAGTCCGGACCACATGACCCCGAGGTGGTCCGCGTGGTCCGCATTGACCATGGGCGCCGTGCGCGAAATCCTGCGCCAGCCTATCACCCTCATCCTGACCGGCGGTATGGCCGTCGGCATTCTTCTGCTCCCCGCCGTGACCACCCAAACCCTGGGCGAAACCTCCACGGTGGTGCGCGACGGCGCCCTTGCCCTCCACCTGTTCTTCGGTGTGCTGCTGGCGGGGCTTTCCGCCTGCCACGGCATGACCGGCGACCTGACGCGCGGCGCGGCGGCGACGGTTTTGAGCAAGCCGGTCTCGCGCACCGCGTTCCTGCTGTCGCGCTACGCGGCGCTCCTGATCGTCCTGCTCGTGTTCTCCCTCATCGCCACGTTCGAAACCCTCGTGACCGTGCGTGTGGCGCAGGACGCCTTCCAGCTTGAATGGAAACTCTGGGTTCCCGCGATTCTCGCCCTGCCGGCAGGATGGGCGGTGGCGGCGGCGATCAATTATGTCACCCGCCGGCCGTTCCCTTCCGATGCCTTTTTCGCGGTTCTGATCGCGGCGCTGGCCGCCCTGTTGCTCGCGCTCCGGATGCCGCTTCCGGCGACGGATGCCGCGCCGGGCCCGTCGCTGTTCCCGCCCCTGCTTCCCGTGTGCGCGCTGCTGACTCTGGCGCTGTTCGTGATGGGCGGCATCGCCCTCGCGCTGTCCACACGCCTGCCGCCGGTGGCAACGGTGACGTTGTGCAGTGTGATCTTCGTGCTCGGTCTGATGTCCGACTATCTCTTCGGCCGCGCCGCGGATACTTCGGTCGTGGCGGGGATTCTTCACGCGGCGCTCCCGAATTGGCAGCATTTCTGGCTGGCCGACGCGCTGCACATCAACCGGGACGTCCCCTGGAGCTATGTGGTCTCGGTGTTGGGCTATGCGGCGTTGTATAGTACCGGCATGCTCTCCATCGCCATCGCCCTGTTTCAGAGCCGGGAGGTGTCCGCATGACCCCCGGCCGCACCGCCGAGCGATCCGCCCTGTTCGCCACCGTCGTGGCGCTGGTGGTCCTCGCGCTTGTGGCCGTGGCCCGCGCGCCGGCTGCGCTGACCGGTCCCGGCATGGCCGTCGCGCTATGGGCCGCGGCGGTGGGCTTGCTGACCGCGCTCCGACTGCGCGCGCATCGCCGCGCCGCGGAAGAGCAACGCGACCTCGCCGTCACGGCCGGGGATCGTTCCGCGCTGTTCTCCTCCGAAGCCGGGGAGGATCCCTTCTCCGCCGCGCGCGCGCTCCGCTGGATCGAGCGATGGATCGCGCCGGCGTTCGGACCGCTGGCGGGCGCGGCGCTACTCGTGCTCGGACTCCGCTATGGCCGGGCCCTGCGCGAGGGGCTGGTCGCGTGGCCGGCCGATGGCGTGTCGCTGGGCGCGGCCGGGCTGCTGGCGACCGCGGCCGCCGGCGCGGCGGTGGTTGCCCGCTATATCGCGGTTCTCTCGCGCGCGCCCGCCCATGCGCCGTTGCGCGCGCCGGCGTCGGCGCTCGCCGTACTGGCGGCGCTGACGGGTCTGGCCGCCGCGACCGCCGCCGCCGCGGCGTCGGGGATCGCTCGCGCGCTGGCGATCGGCGCTCATGTCCAATGGATCGGACTCGCCATCCTCGGCGTCGAAAGTCTGCTGGTCTCCGTGGCCCGATTCTACCGTCCGGCCGCGCGCGCCGGCGTATCCGGCCTCGCCGCGCGGTTCGATTCCCCGATCGGCATGGCGCTGGCCGATCCTTCGCGCGCTCTGCGTCCGGCGGCGGAGTCGGTGGATTATCAGCTCGGGTTCCGCGCGTCGCAGACGTGGTGGTACCAGTTTGCCGTGCGCGCGCTGTTGCCGCTGGCGGTGTTCCAGGCGCTGGTGCTTTACGGACTTTCATGCGTGGTCGTTCTCGGCCCCGAGGAACAGGGCATCCGCGAGCGGCTCGGCCGCCCGCTGCCGGATGACGCGGGGGGCCGGCTCCTGTCCGGCCTGCATTTCAAAGCGCCGTGGCCGTTCGAAACCGTGCGCCGGTTCCCGGTGCAGCGGGTGCAGCGGTTTGACGCGGGATTTGCGCTTGCGGACGACGCGCCGCCGAGGGAAATGCTGTGGGCGCGACCGCATTTCGCGAGCGAGGACCGGTTCCTGACGCCCTCCCGCGACGCCTCGGGCGGACCCGGCGGCGCCGCGCCGGTGAACCTGCTTTCGGTGAACCTGCCCGTGCTGTACCAGGTCACCGACCTGCGCGCGTGGCTCTATGGCCATCGCAATCCCGCCGCGCTGCTGCGCGAGCTGGCGTACCGGGCGGTGACCCGCGAAGCGGCGGGGCGCGAGCTGGACGACATCCTCGGCGCGGGTCAGCGCGCGTTCGAATCCGCCCTGCGCGACCGTCTGCAACGCGACGCGCATGCGATGAATCTCGGCGTGGAGATTCGATTCGTCGGATTGAACGGCGTGCATCCGCCGGTGCCGGTCGTCGCGGAGTACGAGGCCGTCTCGGGCTCGATCGAGGAGCGCGAGGCGCTGCGGCTCGACGGCCTGGCCTACGCCGTGGCGCGCGTGCCCCGGGCCGACGCGGAAGCGGCGCGCATGCTCGCCGAAGCCGCCGGCGAATCCGCGCGGCGGTCGGCGTCGGCCCGCGCCGAGGCCGATAGTTTCGAGCGTCGCCGCAGCGCCGAGCGCGAGGCTCCGGAGGTGTTCCGCGGCCGGGCCTATCTCGACGCGCTCGCGCGCGCGCTGCGCGGCGCCCGGCTGTATGTCGTCGCCACACGCGCGGACCAGGAAATCATCCAGTTCAATTTCGAAGACCGCACCCCCTCCTCGCTGTTCGATTGGAGCCCGCCGGCGCCCGCCGCGGGCCGAAGCACAGGCGGCGGCGCGGACGACCCGGGAGAGACCCGATGAATTCCAAACGCGCATGGATGCTGGCGCTGGGACTCGCCCTCGCGGCGTTGTTCGCGCTCAACCAGATCATTCTCATCGTGCATGAAGGCGAAGCGGTGGTGATGACGACCTTCGGCCGTCCCGCCGCGAACCCCCTGACCGAGCCCGGATTGTATGTGCGCTGGCCGTGGCCGGTGCAGGCCGCGCATCGCATGGACACCCGCTGGCACACGCTGGAAGGCCCGCTGGAGCAGACCCTGACGAAGGACGGTCGCACGGTCATCGTCGCCCTGTTCGCCGGATGGCGCGTGGAGGATCCGATCGCCTTTCTGCTGCGCGTGGGCACGGAGTCCGCGGCGGAGCGGAATCTCGCGGGTCTTCTCGCCAATGCCCGAAATACCGTGCTGGGCGAACACCCGTTTTCAGCGCTGGTGAACACCGACGCCTCGGCGCTGATGTTCGACGACATCGAGCGCCGCATCCTGGAGCTGGCGCGGGAGGAAGCCCGGCGCAGCTATGGCATTGAACTCACCGCGGTGGGAATCCGCCGTCTCGGCCTGCCCGAGAGCATCACCGAGCAGGTCTACCGGCGCATGCGGGCGGAACGCAACGCCGTGGCCGAAGGCTTCCGCGCGGAAGGCGCGCGCGAAGCCGCGCGCATTCGCGCCGAAGCGGACCGCGAGCGCGAGGAACGCATCGCGCAGGCGGAAGCCGAAGCCCGCCGGATTCGCGCCGAGGGCGAAGCCGAAGCGGCGGACGCCTATCGCGCCTTCGCGGAGGACCCCGAGTTCGCGATGTTCCTGCGCAAACTCGACGTGCTGGAAGAGGTGCTGGGCGAACGCGCCACGGTGGTGCTGGGCTCGGAGGCGGAGCCGTTCGATCTGCTTTCGGCGCCGTCGGCGGACACAACCCGCGCCGGGAAAGACACGACGCCGTGAGCGAACCCGTCCATCCTTCGCCCGACGCCTCCGCATCGCCGGCCGCGCACGCGACGTCCGAAGCCCTGCGCGCGGCGGCGCTGGGCCTGCGCGCGCTGATGTGGCTCCTGCTGCCCGCGTACCTGCTCTCCGGGCTGAAGGTCGTGCGGCAGGATCAGATGGCGGTGGTGACCGTCTGGGGACGCGCGCAGGCGGTGTGGTCCCCGGGTATCCACTGGACCTGGCCCCGGCCGATCTCCGAAATACGCGCCATCAACATGTCCACGGTGCGCTCGATGGACCATCTGCCCGCGCCGGAACTCCTCGACGATCCATCCGCGCCGCCGCCGATCGAAGCGGACGCCTGGTCGAACCTCCTGCTCACGGGCGATGCGCATCTGGTCCGCGCACACTGGCGCCTTCGCTACCGGCTGGCGGATGCGGAGGCATGGCTATTGCGCTGGAAAGATCCCGAAGCGCGGTTGCGAATGGAGTTCGCGCATGCGGTCACGCGGGTCATGGCGGGGCAACCGGTGGACGCGGCGCTGCGCACGGACGTGGAAACCATCCGCGCGCGCATCGCCGAGGATCTCGACCGGCGGGTGACCGAGGCCGGACTCGGGGCGCTGGTGGAGCGCGTCGAAGCCGTGTCGCTGCGCCCTCCGCCGGCGGTCGAGCGGGCGTTCGAGCAGGTTATCGTCGCGGAGAACGAGCGCAGCGAACAGATGAACGCGGCCCGCGGCTACGCGGCCCGCGCGCGCGAGGAGTCTCTGGGCGAAGTATCGCGCGTCACCGCCGCCGCGCAGGCCGACCGCATTCGAACCCTCGCTTCGGCGCGCGCCGACGCCCGGTATTTTGAGCGCCTGTTGCCCGAGTACCGCGCCCGGCCCGGGCTGATCCGCAACACGCTGTGGCAGGAAACGATTCGCCGGCTGGCGCCGCGTTTGAAAGACCGGTACGTGCTGCCCCCCGGCGCGGGACCCCGTGAACTGCGGCTCTATCTCGGGCCGGAAGCTCACGCCCCCCGGTTGCGGACCCCGCCCGCCGGCGAGCCGGAGAACGCGCCCTGATGCCCGCCGATCCACATGACACCTCCGCTTCCGGCCATCCGGGACACCGCCACGCGCATCCGCGGGGAGCGGCCCGCCTGTTGGGCTGGGTGCTGCTCGGCGCGGCCTTTGTAATCGGCGGCTTCGTCGCGCGATGGATGTATCCGGCCAATCCGATGGCGGCCGAGTTTTCGGCGGCCATTGGCGCGCTGATGATGGCCGCGCCCATTCTGATCAACGCCGTGCGCGACCTGTGGCGCGGTCATACACACATCGATGAACTCGTCGCGCTGGCCGTGCTGGCCTCCATCGCGCAGGGCGATTTTCACACGGCCGGGGTGATCGCGTTTTTCATGCTCCTGTCGGTCGTCATCGAAACCCGAACCGCCGAAGGCGCGCACGCGGCGATTGAAAGTCTGGTCCGCCTGACGCCCGCCACCGCCCGGCGCATCGGCGCGGACGGCACGGAAACCTCCACCCCCGCCTCCGAGCTGCGTCCCGGCGACCGGATCCGGCTGCGTCCCGGCGACCAGGTACCCGCCGATGCTGTGCTCTCGGAGGGCCGCACGACGCTGAACGAAGCGACCGTGACGGGCGAATCGCTTCCGGCGGAAAAGGGACCCGGCGATGAAATCTTTGCGGGGACGCAGAACCTGACCGGCGCGTGCGTCGCCGAAGTCCTGCGAGCCGGAGAAGACACCACCATCGGCCGCGTGCGCCAGTTGATCCTCGCCGCGGAAGGCACCCGCCTCCCCTTCACGCGCATCATTGACCGGTATGTGGGGTATTACACGCCGCTGGTGCTGGCGATCGCGGCGCTGGTGTGGTTCTTCACCGGCAGTTGGAGCCGCGTCGTGTCGGTGCTGGTGGTGTCCTGCCCGTGCGCGCTGATCCTCGCGACGCCAACGGCCATGGTGGCGGCCTTGTCGGCGGCGGCGCGGATGGGCATCCTGATCAAGCACGTGGCCGATCTCGAGGCCTGCTCGCGCATCACCGCCTTCGTGTTCGACAAGACGGGAACGCTGACGCATGGCCGGCTGGCCGTGGCGCGTATGGCGCCGGCCGATGGGGTGCGCCCGAGCGAACTGCTGGCCGCGGCCGCCGGAGCGGAACAGCACAGCCACCATCCGGTCGCCCGCGCGCTCGTTCGACTGGCCGGGGAATCGGGCGTGCCGCTGGCCGCGTCGGCCGATGTGCACGAGGAATCGGGCCGGGGGGTGCGCGCGCTCGTGGACGGCGTTCAGGTACGGGTGGGCCGCTCGTCGTGGATTCGCGAGGAGGGCGGCGCAGCGCCCGACGACACCGGAGCGACCGACGCGGGCATGAGCGTGGTGCATGTCGAGGCGGGCGGGCGCTATCTGGGCCGGATCGCGCTGCAGGATGAAATTCGACCGGAATCGCGGCCCTGCCTCGAAACGCTGGCCGGTCTCGGCATACGGCGGACGGCCATGTTCACCGGCGACCGCGCGTCGGTCGCCCAATCGGTCGCCAACGCGATCGGCGTTCCCGAACTGCGCGCCGAGTGCCTGCCGCAGGCCAAGGTGGATTTTGTGCGCGAGATTCGCTCCGCGGGTCATCGCGTGGCGGTCGTCGGCGACGGTGTCAACGACGCCCCTGCCCTGGCGGCGGGAGATATCAGCATCGCCATGGGCGCGGCGGGCAGCGATGCGGCGATCCACAGTTCGACCATCGCGCTGATGAACAACGATCTGAACCGGATTCCGTTCCTGTTGCGGCTCAGCCGGAATACGCGCGCGGTGACGGTGCAGAATATCGCGGTGGGGCTGGCATTCATCGTATTCGGGCTGGCGCTCAGCAGCGCCGGCAAGATTCATCCGATCGTCGCGGCGCTCCTGCACAACGCGGGATCGCTGGTGGTGATTTTCAACAGCGGCCGGCTGGTCCGCTCGTCCGCGGCCGACCCCGCGGGCTGAGCCCACCTTTACCTTTATTTTCCCCGGTCTTGGTTTATCATCCCCCGCAATGAGCGCGTGGATGCGATATCGAATTCTTGCCGCTTCGGTGGCGATTCAGATATGTCTGGGCGGGGTCTACGCGTGGAGCGTGTTCGCGGTGGCGCTGGACCGTGAGTTGGTCATTCACGCCGAACGATCAGGTTTTATTTTCGGGCTCACCATCGCCGTCTTCACCCTGACGATGATTCCCGCCGGACGTCTGTTGAGCCGGAGCGGACCGCGTGTGATGATGGCGCTCAGCGGCGGACTGTTTGCCGCGGGATATCTTTGGGCGGGATACCGCGGCGATTTCCCCGGTCTGGTGCTGGGGATCGGTGTCCTCGCGGGGATGGGCATCGGGTGCGGCTACGTGGTACCGCTGGCGACGTGCACCCGGTGGTTTCCGGACAAACTCGGCATGGTCATCGGTCTGGCCGTGGCTGGATTCGGCGCGGGCGGCATCGTCTTGAGCGGCGCGGTCGAGCACGCGCTGGAAGCCGGCGTGGCGGTTACCCGGATATTCCAGTGGATTGGCATTGGATATGGCGCCCTCATCGCGCTCGCGGGATCGCTTCTATGTTTTCCGCCCCGCGCCGGCTCCGCCTCTCACGCACCCGTGGCGCTGGGATGGACACGGATGACGCCGTTGATGCTGGGAATTTTCGCGGGCAGTTTCGGGGGCCTGCTCATCATCGGGCACTTGGACTCGATCGCGTTGGACGCGGGTTTGCCACAGGCCGGATCCGCCCGCGCCGTGATGTGGTTCGCCGCGGGCAACGCCGCCGGCCGGATTCTTTGGGGAATTTTCTACGACCGCGCGGGCCGGGCGATGTTGCCGGTTTCGCTGGGCGCGCTGGCGGTGTGTATTGCGTCGCTCGCGCTCGTCCGCCATGCGCCGGGACTGATGTCGTTATCCGCCGCCGCGGTCGGGTTCGGATTCGGCGGATGTTTCGTGCTGTACGCCACCGACCTGTCCCGCCGGCATGGCGCGGCGGTCATGACGCGCATGTATCCGTGGGTGTTTCTCTTTTACGGCCTCGCCGCCCTGATCGCGCCCGGGCTGGGCGGATATCTGAGGCTCGCGCACGGGCGATACCTGGAAGCGATCCTGCTCGCCGCCGCCGTGCCGGCGGGGGCCGCCCTGCTGTTTCCGCCAATCCTGCGGCGCGCGGATCCAAGTCCTCCGCCGGCCGCGCGCGATTAGCCGGACGCGCGCGCGCCGGGCAGTTTCTGGAATCGCGCGTACGCCTCGTCCCATGCCATGGAGAAATTGGGCATGAACGTGGTCACCGGGAACGAACGCCGGACCAGCGCGCGACCCGCGGCCAGCGACGGAACCGCGCGCGTGGCGATCATCTGCAGGAGAATGTTTCCGGCGGCGGTCGCTTCGACCGGGCCCGCATGGACCGGGCGGTTCAGGGCGTCCGCCGTAAACTGATTGAGCGTGATTTCGCGCACCCCTCCGCCCACCACATGCAGCGCGGCATGATGGCGTCCGGTGAGATCCTCGAGATGGCCGAAGACTTCGCGATAGCGCAAGGCCAGGCTTTCATAGATCGCCCGGGCCACAGCGCCGCGTGTTGCGGGCGGTTTCTGCCGGGTGCGGCGGCAATAGGCGGCAATGCGCGCGGGCATGTCGCCCGGGGTGGAGAACACCGGATCGTCGGGATAGATCAACGCCGCGAACGGCTCGGCGGCGAGCGCCTCGCGCCGCAGGTCCTCGAAGGATACCCGTTCGCCCTGCTGCTCCCATATCCGGCGGCATTCCTGAATCAGCCATAAGCCGCAGATGTTTTTCAGCACGCGCAGGGTGCCGCAGACTCCGCCTTCGTTGGTGAATCCGTATTGGTAGCTGCGATCGTTGATGATCGGCTTTTTTGTTTCCACGCCCATCAACGACCACGTGCCGGAGCTGAGATAGGCGAACTCGCCGTCTTCCGCGGGGACAGCGGCAATGGCCGAGGCGGTGTCGTGGCATCCGGGGGCGATGATGGCCAGGCGGCCGAGTCCGGTTTCCTCTCGCACCGCGGCCTGGAGTTCACCGATCCGCGTGCCGGGCGGAATCAGCGGACAGAAAATGCGCGGGGGCAGGCCCATGCGGCGGATCAATCCGCGCGCCCATGTCCGGGTGCGGGCATTCACGAGTTGGCTCGTGCTGGCGATGGTGTACTCGTTGGTGAGCTGTCCGGTCAGCCAATAGTTGATGAGGTCGGGCGTAAAAAGAATTCGGCGCGCATGGTCCAGCGCCGGGGCTTTGCGTTTCAACTCGGCCATGAGCTGGAAGATCGTATTGAAAAACATGAACTGAATGCCGGTGGTTTCGTAGACCTGACGCCGGGGCACGCGGCGGCAGACTTCGGCCTCCATGCCGTTGGTCCGGGGGTCCCGGTACTGGTGCGGCAACCCGAGCAATCGTCCGTCGCCGTCCACCAGTCCGAAATCCACGCCCCAGGTGTCGACCCCGGCGCTCACGATGCGGGCCCCGTGTTTGCGTCCCGCTTCCATCAATCCTTTCTTGATGTCTGAAAACAATCCGACCAGATCCCAGTGGAACGACTCCCCAATCCGATGCCCGCCGTTGGGGAATCGGTGGATTTCTTCGAGTTCGATGTTCTTCCCGTCAAACACTCCGGCGATCACTCGTCCGCTGGAGGCGCCGAGATCAATGGCCAAATACACCCGTGATTTCATGGCATGTGTTCTCCTGAAAATAGCCCGCGTATCATCTTCCCCAATCATCCGCCCGGCGGAAAGCGCCGAATGCGGTACTCCGGCTCCGCCGTCTATTCTTCATGGCCGAAAACAGAGTCGGGAATGGGCTGTTGGGAAAATGTCTCGCTGGACCAGGATAGGTCGAGACGCGGCTCGGCCCCCGGCGCGTGGCGGTAGCCGAGCACAAACGGATGCGCTCCGGCCCGAAGATGCACGCGGGCGGAGACGGTCGTTTCCGACGTCTGCGGCCGGTCGGCATCCAGCAACTGCATGCGATGAAGGCGCAGGAATGCGCCAGTATCGGAGGACAGATAAAACGTGTACGTCCCGTCTTCCGGAATCTTCAGATATCCGCGAAATTCCATTCCAAATTCGTCCTTCCGCGCGGCCGCGCCCGGATCCGGACGCGCGGAAATTCCCGAGGCGGTCGCGCTCAATGTTTCGAACGAAGGCACCCAGGGGAATTCGCCGGTGAACAATCTCCACCCCACCCCCGCGCGCAACGCGGCAGCGGGCACCGCGGGAACGGGCTCATGATCATAGGGCCGCGGCGCGGACGGATCGGGGCGGCGCACCCGCAGGACGGCGTCCTTGAATTCCTGCTGGGAGGGTATCCCGGGACGCCCGGAAAGATCGTTCGTTTCCTTGGGATCCGCGGCCGTATCAAAAATTCTGAAATTGTCCGCGTGATCGGTCACGCGATACCGCACCCCTTTGAAGCCCCTGAGATAAATCGCCTGTTCCTGCCCGCGCCCCGCGCCCCGGCGGGAGGCTTCAAAATCCCCATAGGAAGGCGTGGCGCTGTCCGTAGCAAAATATTCCAGATACACCACGCCCTCGCGGGGCCGGCCGCGCGCGGTGAGCACGGGCACGAGCGACACCCCGTCCGAACGCGCAGGCGCGGGCACACCGGCCAGTTCGGAAAACGTGGACATCCAATCATGAAACTGCGAAGGATGGTCGGTGCGGCGGCCGGCGGGAATTGCCCCGGGCCAGCGCGCCAGCGCCGGCACGCGAACACCGCCCTCCCACACGTCCCGCTTGATCCCGTCCATGCCCGCGTAAGAACGAAAGAACCGGGGATCCTGGGTGTAGCGCCCTCCAAACCCGGATTCGTTGTGCGGGCCGTTATCGGAGGTGAACACGACCAGCGTGCGGCGGTCGATGTTGAGATCCTTGAGCAATTGAAGAACATCCCCCACCGCGTCATCCACCCGGCGCACCATGGTGGCATGACGCTGTTGGGCCGGGGACCAGCCCGGCCGCCCCGCATAGTCGGGGTGGATCCACGTGTCGTCTTCACCCGATGCGGTGTTGATCATCGCGCCGGGGTTGCCGTTCCATTGCACGCCACCCTTCAGTCCGCCCCCTGCGGGGTAGGCTTGGGAAGGAACGTTCAATTGCGCGTGGGGGGCCGTGAGGGCGAGGTAAAGAAAGAACGGCCGCGCGGCATCGGCTGCGATCTGATCCGTAATCCACGTCTTCGCCCGTGCGACGAAAAGGTCGGTGGAATAGCAGTGGGCGGCGGCTTCCGTGATGGGTGTGTAGCCGTCGAAGATGGCGCAGGGTTGCCCCTGGTTATCCTTCCGGCCCGCCATCAGCCCGCCGTAATGAAAATGGCCGCTGAGGTGCGCGGTGAGCCCAAAGAAATAATCGAACCCCCGACGCATCGGATGGCCGGCCTGCTGCTCGGGTGTCCCCTCGCCCTGCAATCCCCACTTGCCGATCGCGGCGGTGGCGTAGCCGGCCTCGCGGAGCACGGACCCGAGCGTATGCTGATCCTCGAGGGCTTTGTCGAACTGGTTGTCGCGGACATTGGCGTGTCCCTGATGCGAACCGAGCAGCAATGAAGCGCGAGAGGGCGCGCATACCGGCGCGGCGCAATAATGGCGGGAGAGGATCATGCCTTCCGCGGCCAGAGCATCGAGATGGGGCGTGTCAATCGCCGGTTGTCCGGCCTCCCGCCGGGCGTTTTGATACAGGACCCCGAGATCCCCATAACCGAGATCGTCGGTAAGAATGAAGATGATGTTGGGATGGGGCGCGTTTTCCGCGCCGGCGACGGCGGCCCACATGCATGCGCCGGCGGCCGCAAGGGTTCCAGTGGTTCGGATGTTCATGCTCCGGCGAGCATAGGACAGCCCACGGTGAAAATCATTCCTGAAATACGGAATTCGAAAGATCCATCGTTCCGCGCGCGCAGAGCCAGGCGGCGAGAATAAATTCCGCGGCGGTTTCGGCGCGCAAGACATGGGGACCCAGGTGCACCGGCCGCGCGCCCGCGGACTGAAAGGCACGGCGTTCGGCGTCGCTCCAGCCCCCCTCCGGCCCGACGTATACGGCGGGACGCCGGCAGTCCGGCGCCCGGAATTCTTCCCACACCGGGCGCGCGTCCGGCTGCCAGTCGGCCACGCGCACCGGACCATCCGCATCGCCGTCCAACGCGTCGGTCAATCCGCCGGCAACCCGGACATCCGGAAGCCAGTCGGCGCCGCATTGTTTGGCCGCGGCAATGACTTGATCTCGCCAGCGCTCCA
The DNA here is from genome assembly GCA_017996315.1 of Kiritimatiellia bacterium. Taxonomy (GTDB): domain Bacteria; phylum Verrucomicrobiota; class Kiritimatiellia; order PWTM01; family PWTM01; genus JAGOHE01. The sequence continues at coordinate 27,945 of JAGOHE010000001.1, forward strand.
GGCGCCGCTGGGCGTCCCGGCCTTCCCGCAAGCGAGCCACACTATGTTCCGATTCAAACCAGATGAGTTCGAATGCGCCCAGTTCCACGGATTTCTCGATCACCCAGTCCTGCCGGGCGCCGCGGGGCAGCGCGAGCCGAAGCCGCACTCCGTCCGGCCGGGGCGATTCACGGTAGTCTGAAATTTCCACCGCGCATCCGCGTCCCGGAGAAGCGCGCAGGCGTCCGTGTGCTGATCCGCCGGCGCCATTGAACAGTTCGAGCTCCGCGCCGGGCGAAAGCCGCAGCACACGCAATGCATGCCGGGCTTCGGCTTCGGGAAGTTCGATAACGTCCTGCCCGGGGCGAAGCGTCGGCGCGTGGAACCGGGGAAAATGCCGCGTCGCGGGATCAGGATTTCTGGAGGATACGGCGGCGCTCATAGAATTCTTCCGCCTTGCGCAGGAATTCACGGCGGACGGGGAATTGATCATCGCTGAACGATCCGGCGATGTCCTCCATCGCGCCGCGTTGGCGGCGATCGAGGCGATGAGGCACTTCAATCACGATCCGCGCGAAGTGATCGCCCGCTTCTCCGGTGCGCGGATGGGTCACTCCCTTGCCGCGCAGGCGGAAGATTCGTCCGTTCTCGACCCCGGGGGGCACTTTCAGTCGCGCCTCGCCATGAATGGTGGGCACGGCAATTTCGCCGCCCAGGGTCGCAATCTGGAACGGCACGGGGACATCGGAAGCGATGTCAAAATCGTTGCGCTCGAAGATGGCATGCGGGCGCACATGCAACACGATATACAAATCGCCCGACTGACCTCCGCGCGCGCCACCCTGCCCTTTGCCCGCGAGACGAAGACGGGAACCGGTTTCAACGCCGGCTGGAATCTTGACCTGCAGGGTGCTGCGTTCTTTCACCCGGCCCTCGCCCCGGCACGTGCGGCATGGGCGGGAAACGACTTCTCTCGCGCCACCACAGGCGGGACAGGTCTGGCGGAACTGCATGAAGCCCTGGGAGGTGACCAGCACGCCGCGGCCGCGGCAGGTCGGACAGGTCTCGCGCTTGGAGCCGGGTTCCGCGCCCGTGCCCTGGCACTCCTTGCATTCGCGCAACAGCGGCAGGGTCACTTCGCGTTCGGTACCCAGCACCGATTCCTCGAAATCGATCTCCATGTCGAACCGGATATCCTCGCCATGCGCACGGCCATCCGAAGGATCGCCTCCGAAGAAATTGCCGAAAATATCGCCGCCCCCGCCGAAGGCGCCCATGAAAGTCCGCAGCGCTTCTTCGAGGTCAATACCGCCGAACCCGCCGCCGAAGCCGCCCGGAGCGCCCGCCGCGCCGCCAACGCCCCGATGTCCGAACTGGTCGTACCGGGCGCGTTTGGATGCGTCGCTGAGCACCTCGTAGGCTTCGGAGATCTCTTTGAACTTTTCCTCGGCGGTCTTATCCCCGGGATTTTTGTCCGGGTGATACTGCATCGCGAGTTTGCGGTAGGACTTTTTCAGGTCTTCCGCCGACGCATCCCGGGAAACCCCCAGCACCTCGTAATAATCGCGTTTGGTCGCCGCCATGGCTCAGCCCTCGGAGGTTGTTTCGGAAGCGGCCGATCCGGCGGGGCCGGAGGACAAGGCGACCTGGGGGGCGCGGAGCAACCGGGCTCCGAGCCGATAGCCGCGCCGGAGTTCCTGAAGCACGTGGTCCTTGGGCACATCGTCGGATGGCAAGGTGACGGTGCACTCATGAATCTGGGGATCGAACGGCTGTCCGATGCAAGGGATCGGCTCGAGATGGAACCGGCCGAGCGCGGCGACCAGTTGATTCTGGATCAGCCGGAATCCATCCAGCACGCCCTCGGGCATCTGCTGATCGGCGGCGGCCTGGAGACCCAGTTCGAGGTGATCCAGCACGGGCAGCAGCTCGCGCATAAGTCCCTCCAGGGAGGCGATACGCTGTTCGTCCGCGTCGCGGCGCACGCGTTTTCGGTAGTTGTCGAAATCGGCTTGAAGGCGCAGCATCCGATCTTTCATCACATCCATCTCGCCCTGCGCCTGGTCCAGCAATTTTTCGGACGCTGCGGCTTCGGCGGCGGCGGCCAGATCTGCGGCCGGGGCGGGCTCTCCGGGAGTGGTGTCCGGTTCCTTCTTTTTCTTGTGAGTCATGATGAAAACCTCTTGGTATCCGACAAAAACGGTGTGTCAGTGTATCACAATCTGTCCCGCGGGTCAGGTGCGTGGCCGTGGAAACACGTTGCAGCATGCGAGCCGTCCGCTCGCGAGCCGCTCGCTCATCCAAATCGCGGAGTTGCCAGACCGGCGGGAAATACACGAACACGGACCATCGTGCTCTGCGATTGTGCCGCCGATTCATCAGCGACGAACTGAACCACGGTTGCGGAAAACTGCGGGAGGAAGGATGAATCAATATCGAATTTTTCCACAGGAGTCACGGTGCGGAATACGAATCGAACATCCGTCCGGGCAGTTCGCGTGGCGATGAAGATTTTGATTTCGAAAATGGCGGCCCGAGAACAGGCGGTGTTGGGGGCATGGGGGGAGAAATGAAAAAGACGTTCGAGGGTTGGTTCGAACGTCTTTTCAAATTTTTAATCCCGGCAACGTGCTACTCTCCCGAGGCCTGTCGCCTGAGTACCATCGCCGCTGAGGGTCTTAACGGCCGTGTTCGGAATGGGAACGGGTGTTTTCCCCTCGCTATAATCACCGGGAAAAAAGTATTGCATAGGAAAGGGGAGGCGGACGGCTCCGCGGGGGAGCCAATCCGCCGTAAAAATTAAGGTCAAGCCGCACGGACGATTAGTACCGGTTAGCTCAACGCATCGCTGCGCTTACACCTCCGGCCTATCAAGGTCGTGGTCTTCGACCGTCCTTTAGGGAGCTTGCGCTCCGGGAGATCCTATCTTGAGGGGGGCTTGGCGCTTATATGCTTTCAGCGCTTATCCTTTCCGCACATAGCTACCCGGCACTGCCGCTGGCGCGACAACCGGAACACCAGAGGTGCGTAGTTCCCGGTCCTCTCGTACTAAGGAACTATCCTCTCAAATCTCCTACGCCCACAGTGGATAAGGACCAAACTGTCTCACGACGTTTTGAACCCAGCTCGCGTACCGCTTTAATGGGCGAACAGCCCAACCCTTGGGACCTTCTCCAGCCCCAGGATGCGATGAGCCGACATCGAGGTGCCAAACCGCCGCGTCGATGTGGACTCTTGGCGGCGATCAGCCTGTTATCCCCGGAGTACCTTTTGTCCGTTGAGCGATGGCGCTACCACGAGCAACCACCGGATCACTTAGCCCTGCTTTCGCACCTGCTCGACTTGTTAGTCTCGCAGTCAAGCGCCCTTCTACCTATACGCTCTACACACGATTGCCGACCGTGTTGAGGGCACCTTCGGGCTCCTCCGTTACAATTTGGGAGGAAACCGCCCCAGTCAAACTGACCCTCTGGCACTGTCCTCCGCCCGGATCACGGGCTGGGGTTAGAATTCCGGAACATTAAAACTGGTATTTCACTGATGGCTCCACGACACCTGACGATGCCGCTTCGACGCCTCCCAGCTATGCTACATGTAATGAGCCAGAATCCCATACCAGAATACAGTAAAGGTTCACAGGGTCTTCCCGTCCTACTGCGGGTAGCCGGCATTTGCACCGGCATTACAACTTCACCGAGATCCTCGTTGAGACAGCGCTCAGATCATTACACGATTCGTGCAGGTCGGAACTTACCCGACAAGGAATTTCGCTACCTTAGGACCGTTATAGTTACGGCCGACATTCACGGGGGCTTCGGGTCGGAGCTTCGCCTTGCGGCTGACCCCTCGCCTTAACCTTTCCGCATTGGTCACGTGTCACACCCTATACGTCCTCTTACGAGTTTGCAGAGTGCTGTGTTTTTGATAAACAGTTGCCTGAGCTCTTTCACTGCGCCTTCCCGGAGCTTGATATAATCGGACTCTAGAAAGGACCCCTTCTTCCGAAGTTACGGGGCTAGATTGCCGAGTTCCTTAACGAGGTTTCTCTCGCGCGCCTTGGTATATTCTACCTTCCCACCTGTGTCGGTTTTGGTACGGTTGTCTGACATGCTCGCTAGAAGTTTTTCTCGGCGGCATGGCATCTACGAATCCCCATTGCCCGTGGGCTCTGGGTCCCATCGCCTTTCGAAGTTGCTCCGACGGATTTGCCTATCGGAACCCTCTACGGGCTTGGACCGGAATTTCCATCCTCCGGCTCGCATAGCCTTCCGCGTCACTCCATTGCTGGTAACGCATGTCCGGCAGTACAGGAATATTTAACCTGTTTCCCATCGACTACGCCTTGCGGCCTGATCTAAGGGGCCGACTAACCCTGGGCGGACGAACCTTCCCCAGGAAACCTTGGGATTACGGCGGCTGGGATTCGCACCCAGCTAATCGTTACTCATGTCCGCATAATCACTTCCATGCGGTCCACCTAGGCTTTCGCCACAGCTTCACTCCACATGGAACGCTCTTCTACCACTCCGTCTTGCGACGGAATTCGCGGCTTCGGCATCCGGTTTAGTCCCGATAATTTATGGCGCGAGATCACTAGACTGGTCAGCTGTTACGCACTGTTTAAATGATGGCTGCCTCTAAGCCAACATCCCAGCTGTATATGCAATCTCACATCCTTGCGCACTTAACCGGATTTGGGGGCCTTAGCCGGCGATCTGGGCTTTTTCCCTCTTGACTATGAAGCTTATCCCCCACAGTCTGACTCTGCATATGACGTCTTCGGTATTCGGAGTTTGATTGGCTTCGGTATCCCGGTAAGGACCCTAGACCATTCAGTGCTCTACCTCCGAAGATTGCATTTATGCAGGCTATCCCTAAAGATATTTCGAAGAGAACCAGCTATCACCGAGTTTGTTAAGTCTTTCGCTCCCACCCACAGCTCATCCAAGGACTTTTCAACGTCCACTAGTTCGGTCCTCCATCCCCTTTTACGGAGACTTCAACCTGGCCATGGGTAGCTCACACGGCTTCGGGTCTGTTCGACGCAACTTGTCGCGCTTATCACACTCGCTTTCGCTTCGGCTCCGGCGGTCGCCCGCCTTAACCTTGCTGCGCCAAACAACTCGCGGACTCATTATGCAAAAGGCATGCCGCCACCCCCTTGCGGAGGCTACGACACCTTGTAGGCTCATGGTTGCAGGTACTATTTCACTCCCCTAACAGGGGTTCTTTTCACCTTTCCCTCACGGTACTTGTTCACTATCGGTCACTGGATAGTATTTAGCCTTGGGAGGTGGGCCTCCCGGATTCAAGCAAGGTTTCACGTGTCCCGCTCTACTTGGGATACCGCTAGAGCCGATTCAGATTTCGCGCACGGGTCTGTCACCCTCTATGGAAGCCCTTTCCAGAGCTCTTACGCTATCGTCTTCGGATCTCACATTGCGGTCCCGCAACCCCGTCCGGCAAGCCGGACGGTTTAGGCTATTCCCCTTTCGCTCGCCACTACTGAGGGAATCACTATTTGTTTTCTGTTCCTGGGGCTACTGAGATGTTTCACTTCACCCCGTTCGCTCGTACCGCTCTATATATTCAAGCGGCCGTCCGCAGGCATTACCCCGCGGGGGTTTCCCCATTCGGAAATCTCCGGATCAAAGCGTGTTTGCCGCTCCCCGAAGCTTATCGCAGCTTACTACGTCCTTCATCGCCTTCCAGCGCCAAGGCATTCACCATGGGCCCTTAATAGCTTGACCAAAAATTGGTCGTTCAACATTCACTGAAAATTTCAGTGAGTCGTAATTTTTTCCCCAATTCCTATGCAATTGTCAAAGAACCACCCGCCAAAGCGGGAAAATGGTTTTACATGGCGGCACGCCTGGTGGGCGTGACTGGAGTCGAACCAGTGACCTCGTCCTTATCAGGGACGCGCTCTAACCAACTGAGCTACACGCCCGGAGTTTCTGGCCTGCCCGGGCGTAGTTCCGTGATGGTCATCGCGCCCAGCTCCGTGTCCGTTCCGAGGAAACGAAGCCTGGTGGAGGCAACCGGGTTCGAACCGGTGACCCCAAGCTTGCAAAGCTTGTGCTCTACCAACTGAGCTATGCCCCCGGATGTCACCGGCGCCGGTCGGCATTTCCGGCCCGTACGCCATGCTGAATAGCGGAGCGCTGTAGTACCCTGAATCAAGAATGGTGCGATTTGCTTGGCTTGGCCCCTTCCCCCGGACGAATCCAGAGGAGATAACCTATCCAAACCCGAGCCGAAGCTCGAGATGGATGCTCCTTAGAAAGGAGGTGATCCAGCCGCTGGTTCCCCAACGGCTACCTTGTTACGACTTCATCCCAGTCACCACCCACACCTTAGGCACCTGGCTCCCTTGCGGGTTGCATCAGTGACATCGGGTGCAGACGGCTCCCATGATGTGACGGGCGGTGTGTACAAGGCCCGGGAACGTATTCACGGCGCCGTAGCTGATGCGCCATTACTAGCGATTCCAGCTTCATGGAGTCGAGTTGCAGACTCCAATCTGAACTGAGAATGGTTTTGGGGATTTGCTCCACCTCGCGGTCTTGCATCCTTCTGTACCATTCATTGTAGCACGTGTGCAGCCCTAAGCATAAAGGCCATACTGACTTGACGTCATCCCCACCTTCCTCCTGCTTATCACAGGCAGTCTGACTAGAGTGCTTCCTTGCGGAGTGGCAAATAGTCACAGGGGTTGCGCTCGTTGCGGGACTTAACCCAACACCTCACGGCACGAGCTGACGACAGCCATGCAGCACCTGTGCAGATCGCCCCTTGCGGGGCCGCCGGCTTTCGCCGGTTGAACTCTGCATGTCAAGCCTAGGTAAGGTTCTTCGCGTTGCATCGAATTAAGCCACATGCTCCACCGCTTGTGCGGGCCCCCGTCAATTCCTTTGAGTTTTAGCCTTGCGGCCGTACTCCCCAGGCGGCGCACTTAACGCGTTAACTCCGGCACGGAAGGGGTTAACTCCTCCCACACCAAGTGCGCAACGTTTACTGTCAGGACTACCAGGGTATCTAATCCTGTTTGCTCCCCTGACCTTCGTGCCTCAGCGTCAGTATCGGTCCAGAAAGTCGCCTTCGCCACGGGTGTTCCTCTTGATATCTACGCATTTCACTGCTACACCAAGAATTCCACTTTCCTCTCCCGAACTCTAGTATCGTAGTTTCAGATGCTGCCTCCCAGTTAAGCCGGGAGATTTCACATCCGACACACAATACCGCCTACGCACCCTTTACGCCCAGTAAATCCGAACAACGCTTGAGACCTCTGTATTACCGCGGCTGCTGGCACAGAGTTAGCCGTCTCTTATTCTTAAGGTACTATCCTCTCACGGCGGTGTTAGCGCCGTTCAATTGATCCCTCAAAAAAGCAGTTTACAACCCGAAGGCCGTCATCCTGCACGCGGCGTCGCTGGATCACGCTTTCGCGCATTGTCCAAGATCCTCGACTGCAGCCTCCCGTAGGAGTCTGGGCAGTGTCTCAGTCCCAGTGTGGCTGACCATCCTCTCAGACCAGCTATCCGTAAGCCTTGGTGAGCCGTTACCTCACCAACAAGCTGATGGAATATGGGCCCATCCTTTAGCGATAGGTCTTGCGATCCCCACCTTTGAATCACACAGCATGTGCTGTGCTATCACATCCGGTATTAGTCCGCCTTTCGGCAGGTTGTCCCAGACTAAAGGGCAGGTTGCCCATACATTACTCACCCGTTCGCCTCTTTCTTCCCGTTGTATTGCTACTCCAGGATTCTCGATCGACTTGCATGCCTCATCCACGCCGCCAGCGTTCGTTCTGAGCCAGGATCAAACTCTCCGTAGTAATTATTTACATAGTTACTTTTGGAGCTGCCAGCGGGGCTAACCGCCAGCACTTTGTTGTCCTGTTACGGACCCAATTAAATTGCCTCTTGCGATCACTCGCAATAGGCCGGGCACAAGCTCGTCACAAATCGCACCACTCTTGATTCAGAGTGGCGCTCAAAACGCTATTCAAATTTCAAAGAACACAAAGCAACCGCTTCAACCGTTGCCCCGACTTTTCAGCGGGGACGGCCTCGGCAGTCACCTGAACTGCTCCGGCGTGCGCGTGCTTTTATGCGCACGCCATCACTGAATCTTCCGCAGTATATACGAACCCGACTCCGCGTCAACAACTTTTTTTACAAAAACTTTTGACTGCGATCAGGCCCGCATTCCTGCGGCGTCCGGCGCTTTCGCGCTCGAACGGGAAAGAGAGTAGCCGAACCCGCCGCCCAACGCAAGCGTCTTTTTGCGGGAGCCTTTAATGAGAATGTATTCTCAGTTTGATGCGGAGGCCGGGGATGGATCGTAGGGACACAGCGGATCCTCCGCTAAGGGGTCGCCGGTGACCGCATGGGCGCGCGAGCGCGACCCCCCGCAGACCGACCGATACGCGCAGCGTCCGCAGCGCCCGCGCAGGCGACCGGGATCACGCAAGGCCCGGAAAAGCTCGGAATTCCGATAGATATCGCTCAGCCGGCGCTCGCGCACCCTCCCCGCTTCCATCGGAAGAAATCCGCTCGGACAAACCCCGCCAGTGTGATCCACAAACGCAAATCCCCGCCCCGCGTTCACCGGCGTCGGCGATAATCCAATGCGGCGAATCCCCCCGCCGTTCCGATGCGCGGCGCCGGGCGCCACGGGCATGCCCGTCAGCCCCCCCATCCGCTCCATCGCAATCCGGCGATGCTGGGGCGCCTCGGCAATCTTCACCAGATACGGTGCTCCTTCCGCATGATCGAGCAGCCAGGCCAGGATCTCATCCGCTCTCCGGGAATCCATCCGCTCCAAGTCCACTCCCCGCCCCGTGGGCACCAGAAAAAAAACTTCCCAAAAGACCGCCCCCAAACGACGAACCTCTTCAGCCAGCCGATCCAGCGCTCGCTCGTTCCAAGGTCCAATTACGCTATTGATTTGAAGGGGAACTCCGCACTCTTTCACCCAACCTGCTGCTTCCAAAGCTTTTGCATGTGCCCCCGGCACCCCGCGCAGGTCGTCATGGGCCGCCGAATCGGCGGAATCGAGACTGATCGCCAACTGATCCACCCCGGCGTCGGACAATGACCTTATCCGATCCCGAGTGCAAAGTTCCGTCGCAGCAGGGATGACCCCCACCCTAAGTCCAAGTGACTTCCCATGGCGGACAAGGCATTCCAAATCATTGCGCTGCAACGGATCGCCTCCCGTGAAGACTATGATTGGGGTGCCCATTCCCGCAACATCTTCCAGCAGCCGGAATCCCTCCTCCGTGGTGAGTTCATCCGGATGGCGAACGTCTTCCGCAGCCGCCCGACAATGCTTGCACGCGAGGGTACATGCCCGAGTCACTTCCCAAATCACAAGAAACGGCGCCCGGTTAAAATCGACTATTTCTCCCGGGTGCCCAGCATGCTGGTTTGCGTGCTTCATTTTCTCTTAACCTAAACGAGCATAAGCGATTTCGCAATCTCGAGCTGTAAATTTTGCTCACATCCAAAGGGGCGAAGGCGAAGGTTGTAACCGGTCAAGACGGCCGGATGCCAGGAGCGCGTCCAACGCTTTGAGCAAGGCTTCTTTGTCTTTCGGAAACCGGGCTTCCATCGGATGAGCGTTGGAGGCGTGGTTGGCCCGGAATACGGTTCCGGACAACTCAAATCCGGCGATCATTTCACGCATTTCCATGATTTCTTCCCGCTCCGTGAGCATCTCGAACGCCCCCGTTCGATGCCACCGCTCCAGCGGGGTGCCCGGTATGGGGATGACCCGCAAGGCTGAAAGTAATCGTGGCTGCATCCGGTTCACCGCCGACGCCGTCGCATGCGCATGTCGGGCGCTTCCTGCTCTCCCGCTCAAGCCCAACAGAACCATTACGGACATGTGCAGTCCGCCGGCCTGGGCCATGACGCCCGCGCGCACCATGTTCTCGGCGGTGTCTTTTTTCCCCATCCGCTTCAATAATTCTTCATCGCCGCTCTCCAATCCCATGTAGAGCGTGTGCAGTTTTCTTCGCTTCAACTCGCTCAACCCCTCTGGGCCCAGGGCGAGGATGGATGATCCATTCGCATAGGAATTGACTCGGGCCAGATCGGGAAATGCGGCGGACAACTCGTCGAGCAGCGCTCGCAGCCGATCGAGCCCCAACTGCAGTGCATCGCCATCGGCAAGAAATATCCGGCGGGTCTCGGGCTGTTCGCGAGCCAACCGCCGGAGATCCCGCGACACGTCTTCCGCCGGCCGCGCTTCGTACGCTCCATCCCGATACATTCCGCAAAACGCGCACGCCGGATGCGGACATCCGTAGCTGACTCGCAGAATGACACTCGCGGCTTCGGCGGGAGGCCGGAACAGAGGCCGCTCAGCCCCCCGGCCATTCATACCGGTGCGCTCCCGGAACGCGCCAAGGACAAGATTCGATCCGCCACCCGCAATGCCTGCTTGGCGCAGTCGGGAATTCCAAGGCCGCGATATCCGGCGCCGGCCAGATGCAACCCGGGAATCTGCAATACCCGGCGCTCCAGCCCGTCCACCCGCGCCTCATGGCCTACTTCAAACTGGGGATTGCCCCGGGGCCATTTCCAAACCCACGTCTTCAGCGGCGGCTGACGAATGCCCAGAATACGCTGGATTTCCTCCCGCACCATGGCGTCGATTTCCGATTCCGACAGCTCCGCCAGTTCCGGGTGACGCGCCCCGCCTACAAACGCGCGAAGGAGCTGGTGCCCCTCCGGAGCGCGGTCGGTGAACTTTCGGGAGCTCCACGTCAGCGCGAGAATCCGGCTCGATTCCCGCCTCGGCACGACAAAACCAAAACCTCCGCCGTCCACGCATTCCTTCAATATCTGGTCCGGATAGGCAAGGCTCACAACGGCCGATGGCGCATACCGGATCGCTTCCAGTTCGCTCGCGATTCCCGGATTCCACGGCCGCACCAGCCGCGCCGCTTCATGGGCAGGCACACACAGCACGACATGATCGGCCCGGATCGTCCGGCGCGCGCCATCCGCTTCGACGCCGCCTACGGAAAATCCGCCCTCCGCTTCCGGCGTCAGGTTGTCCACCCGCACTCCCAGCCGCACGCGCTCGCCCAGCGCGCTCGTCAGCGCATCCGCCAGCGCGCCCATGCCCGTCCGCAGGGAGACGAACACCGATGCCGCCGGACGGTTCCGGGTCATCCGCCGCGCGCGAAGAATGCCGCGCGTCAGGCTGCCATACTTGCGCTCGAGTTCCACAAACATCGGAAACGTGCTGCGCACACTGAGGCGATCAGGATCGCCAACATAAATGCCCGACATGATCGGTCCGGCAATGCGTTCCAGCGCCTCCCGCCCCAGCCGCCGGGTGATGAATTCCGAAAGGCTTTCATCGCCGTCCTCCCGGCGGCGCGGCAGCACCAGATCCAAGCCCATGCGCAGCTTGCCGATCGGACTGATCAGCGGTGATTTTACGAATGGCCAGAGTTTCGTCGGCACGGCCAGACGAAACCCATCCGGAAACGGCGTCAGCCTTCCCCGGTTCAGCAGACGGGTCCGATACTGCTCATCTCTTGACGGCTGGAGTTGTCCGCCCAGCCCCGCGTCGCGGCACAACTGCTCGCCCTCGGGTTTCTGCCGGATGAAGGAATCCGGACCGCCCTCCACCACAAATCCGTCAGCGCGCACGGTGACGAGCTTTCCGCCGGTGCGATCATCGGCCTCAAGCAACAGCAATTCCGTATCGGCGCGGGCGGCCTCGATGCGCTGCTTCAACCGGAACGCGCAGGCCAGCCCGGCGATTCCGCCGCCGATGATCACCACCCGTTTCATGCCGTGCGGGCTTCCTCCTCCCGCACGGCGTCCGCCACGGCGTCCGCCAGCAGCGAGGCCCCGTTGGGCATGGGGGTGCGCGCCATTTCGAGGCCCAGCGCCCGGGCTTCGCGCTGGGCTTCAATGTCGAGGTCGTACAGAATTTCGATGTGGTCGCATACAAATCCGATGGGAGCGACCAGCACCCGCCGCCGGCCGCGCGCGGCGAGTTCCCGCAGGACTTCGCCGATGGACGGGCCCAACCAGGGCTCCGGGCTCGCGCCGGCGCTCTGAAAGGCGAAGGATCCATCGGTCCATCCCGTCTGCTCCGCCAGCAGCGCGGCATGGTCGCGCAGTTGCCGTTCGTAGGCATCCCCCGCGTTGCGCGCGCGGACGGGCAGACTGTGCGCGGTGAACAGCAGGTGGGGCGCGTCGCCTCCCGCGCGGAGCATGCGCTGCAGTCCCTCTCGAATCTGCCCGGTCCACCATGCGTTGAGCGCCGGCTGACGCCACCATTCGCGCACGAACCGGAACCGGATCGGCGCGCCTTCCGCCACGGCCTCTTCCACCTGTGCGCGATACCGGTCGGTGCTCAAGTCGGACGCGTGCGGCGCGAGCGCGATCGCGGTCGCTTCCCGAAGTCCTTCGCGCGTCATGGCGGCGATCGCCTCGCGAATCCGGGGCGGCCCGTGACGCATGCCGACATGGACCGGACGCTCCGCGCCCCGGCGCCGGAGCGCTTCCCGGACCGCTTCGGCCTGTTCCGCCGTGCGCTCGTTCAGCGGCGATCCGCCCGCCTGCCGGTACCGCTCGGTCATTTCGGCCACGAGCGCATCGGTGGGTTCACGCCCGCCGCGAACGTCGCGCAGAAAATCGCGCATATCGTCCAGCCGCGCCGGGCTCCCGTACGCCATCAGCAGAATGGCCGGTTTTACGCTCACCCGCCGGCCTCCGCGCCGGTGCGCGCGTGCACGAAATCCACCAGCGCGGCCACGCGCTCCGGCGGGGTTTCCTTGAGCACACCGTGGCCGAGGTTGAAAATGTGACCGGGACGTCCGCCCGCGCGCTGGAGCACATCGGCCGCCGCCGCGAGCAGCTCAAATTCGGGCCGCAACAGCATTTCAGGATCGAGGTTTCCCTGCACGGCGACATCGTCGCCCAGCGCGTTCCACGCCTCGTCCAGAGGCCGGCCGGAATCGAGTCCGATGACATCCGCGCCCGTGCGCCGGAGCAACGGCGCGTACTCCTCCGACGCGGTGCGGGTGCTGAAGTAAATCACCGGAACCGGGCGCGATCCCAGTCGCGCCTGACGGATCGCTTCCCGCGCGTAGGGCAGCACCCACGTTTCAAATTCCGCCGGAGTCATCAGTCCGGCCCAACTATCGAAAAGCTGGAGCGCGTCGGCCCCGGCGTCAACCTGCGCGCGAAGATACTCCCCTGTCAGCTCCGCCAGACGCTCGCACAACGCATGAAAGGCGTTCGGATGTTCGCGCAGAAAGCCGAGAGCGACGGAGAAGGTTCGCGAGCCGGCGCCTTCCACCGCGTAACAGGCGAGCGTGAATGGAGCGCCGGAAAATCCGATCAGCGGCGCGCGACCCGCCAGCGCCGTTTTCGCGCCGCGCAGGGCGTCGAGGGTGAATCCGACGGTTTCCTCCATCGGGCGCCGGGACAAAACCCGTTCCGGTTCGCGCAATGGATTACAAATGCGCGGCCCTTCCCCGGCTTCAAAGGCCACTTCGAAGCCAAGCCCTCCGAGCAACGGAAGGATGTCGGCGAAGACGATGGCCGCGTCCACTTCGAACGCGCGCACGGGCTGCAGGGTGACTTCGACGGCCAGCTCGGGCGTGCGGATCATGTCGAGGAATCCGTGCTTCGCCCGCAACGCGCGGTATTCAGGCATGTACCGTCCAGCCTGCCGCATCAGCCAGATCGGGGTGCCCTCCGTCGGCTCGCGGCGGCATGCGCGCAGGAACCGGTCGGCGCGGCGGAGCGAACCGGGGGCGTTCATGCCCGAACGCCTTCGGCCGCGAACGCCTGTTCCCACGCGGGCCATGTGCCGTCCAGCACCGCCTCGGTGTGGGCCGTGGAAAGAAACGCGGCTTCGTACGGCGACGGCGCCAGATACACCCCCGCGCGCAGCAGCGCATGGAAAACCGCGCGGTAGCGCGCGGTGTCCGTTTGCTGAATTTCCTCGAACGACTGCGGCACACGATCCGTGAAGAAGAGCGAGAACATGCTGCCGACGGATACCGTCCGCACCGGCACGCCGGCGCTGCGGGCGCGCTCGGCGATGGCGGCCACATACGCGCGCGTCCGGCGCTCCAGCATCTCGTACGGGCGATCCGCATCCAGCCGGCGCAATGCCGCCAGACCGGCGGCCACGGAGACCGGATTCCCGCTCAGGGTGCCGGCCTGATACACCGGCCCCAGCGGAGCAAGCTGGTCCATGAGCTCCGCCCGTCCGCCCAATGCCCCGACGGGCAATCCGCCGCCGATGATTTTCCCGAGGCAAACGAGATCGGGGCGAAGGTCGCCGCCGAAGATTGACTGAACGCTGCCATAGGTCAGGCGGAAGCCGGTGATCACTTCATCGAAAATCAGCAGCGCGCCGCATCGCGCGGCCGCATCACGCAGTCCGGGCAGGAATCCCGGCTGAGGTTCGATCAAACCCACATTCGCCGCCACGGGTTCGACGATGATGGCGGCAAGATCGTCGCCATGCGCCGCGACCAACGACTCCACATCGTCCAAATGGTTATACCGCGCCACCAGCGTATGCTCGACATACGCGTCCGGGATGCCCGCCGAGGTCGCCGCGGCCAGACCCGCCACGCCGCTGCCGGCGCGGACGAGCAGGCCATCGGCATGGCCATGGTAACAGCCGCTGAATTTGAGAATCTTGTTCCGTCCGGTCGCGCCGCGCGCGAGGCGCACCGCGGTCATGCAGGCTTCCGTGCCGGAACTCATCAAGCGGACCTTTTCGACCGACGGAATCGCCGCGCAGATGCGCTCGGCCATCTCGATCTCCGCTTCCGTGGTGACCGCGTAGCTGGTTCCCCGGGCGGCGGCCTCCACGATCGCGCGGGTCACATCGGGATGCGCATGGCCGAGGATCAGCGGGCCGAACGACATGCAGAAATCCACCCGCCGTTGGCCGTCCGTCGTTTCAATATGCGCTCCCTCCGCGCGGCGGGCGTAGAGGGGCTCGCCGCCAACCGACCGGAACGCCCGAACCGGGCTGTTTACACCACCGGGCATGACGGCTTCGGCTCGAATTTTCAATGACGGGGCCATGGGGGGAGCCTAACAAAAGCGCGGCGATCTGTCAGGTCGAAGGGGCGCACCGCGCGCGCGCCGGCGCGCCGCGTTCAGGCGCGCCGCGTTCAGGCGCGGTTCCAATCCAGAATCTGCGGCGTGAAGTACGATACGATCGCATCCGCGCCCGCGCGGCGCAGGCCGAGGAGGGATTCCTCCACCGCGGCGCGCAGGTCGAAGGCGCCGGCGGCGGCGGCATGATGCAGCATCGCGTATTCGCCGGATACCTGGTAGGCCAGCACGGGCACGCGCACCGCGTCGCGCACGTCGCGAATGATGTCCTGATAGGGACCTCCGGGTTTCACCATCACCGCGTCGGCGCCTTCGGCGATGTCGCGCTCCACCGCGCGCAGGGCCAGCGTCCGCGAGGCCGGCGGCAACTGATACGCGCGCCGGTCGCCGAAGGCGGGCTTGGATTGCGCGGCGTCGCGGAAGGGGCCGTAGAAGCACGACGCGAACTTGGCCGCATAGCTCAAGATCGCCACCGGTTCGAAGCCCGACGCGTCCAGCCGGGCACGGATGGCGCCCACCCGCCCGTCCATCATGTCGGAGGGCGCGACCACCTGCGCGCCGGCGGCGGCATACGCTTCGGCCACGTCCGCCAGCCGCGCGATGCTCGCCGCGCGATCCATGGAACCGTCGGCGCACAGCAACCCGCAATGGCCGTGATCGGTGTACGCGCACAGACACACGTCGGTGATGACGAGCAGCTCGGGGAACGAGCGGCGCAGCCGCGCGACCGCGCGCGGAACCGGTCCCCGGGGATCATCCGCGCCGCGTCCCTCCGGATCTTTCGGTCCTCGAGGTACTCCGAAGAGCAGGACCGATCGCAATCCTTGTTTCACCAGCGGAGCAAGCGCTTCCTCAACGCGGTCCGCGCCCCAGCGCCACTGGCCGGGCATGGACGCGATGCGTTCACGCGCGCGCGGGGAACCGGAGACAAAGAGCGGATAGATGAGCCGAGCGGGTTCCGTGTTCGTTCCGGCGCCGCCCTGCCATTCGCGCAGGACCGGATGCCCGTAGCCCGGATGCAGCCGTGTCGAGGCCGGACGGTTCGTGTCAGCGGGGGTCATAAAAAAGCTCTCCTTCCAAGCCGAGGTTCCGAAGGGCTTCCCGCGTCGGTGGGCCGATCGCAATCCATCGCCGCCGCGCGGATCGTTCTTCGGGATAATGTTCAAAATACGCGGCCACTCCGCTGGGACTTGTGAACAAGACGCGGTCAAACTTCGCGGAGGGCAACGGGCGGCGCGGATGCGGTTCAACGGAGTACATCGGCTGCGCCGCGAGCGTGACGCCTTTCGAGCGCATGAGTTCCTCGCGTTCGCCGGCGGGGGCCGCTTCGGAACACGGGTACCACAACCGCGCGCCGTCCACCGTCGCGGCGGGCAGCGAGGCGAGTCCTTCGAATCCCCGGCCGGTCACGTCCGCACGGAATCCCATACGCTCCAGTTCGCCGGCGGTTGAGTCGCCGACGGCGCACAGTTTCTTGCCCGCCAGCGCGCGCGGGCCGGGGCCGTGAAACAGCGCGTCCATCGCGCAGCGCACAGCATACGGGGATGCGAACAGCACGCCGTCACCATCGCGCAATCCGCGTTCGATCGCCACCACTCGTTCCGCGCGCGGCCGGGGAACCATGCGCAGCATCGGATGCCAGATCATCGGGCGACAGCGGAAAAAATATTCCGGGCGCTGTCCGGTGAAGAGCCACGCGGGGGATTCTCCATCCAAGGCTTGGATGGAATTTTCCGATTCAATCCAAACCTTGGATGGCGCGGCGTCCGACGCCGGCGGGTCCAGCAGGGTCCGCCGGAAATCGAGCGGCCGCAGGCGTTCCTCCCATTCCGGTTCGGCGGCGCGCGCGACAATGGCGAGATGCCCCTGCAGCGGCGCGGAGGGACCGGGCAGATATCCCTGGATAATCCGGCTCAGACCCAGCCGGTCGAGCGCGCAGGCGGCGATGATGAGCACGTCGTAGTCGCCCCGATAGAGCTGGGCGATGCGATCGCCGATGGTTCCGCGGATGGCCCGCACCGCGCAACCCGGCCAGCGGGCCGTGGCGGCTTCCATGCGCCGGGGACTGCTGACCCCCACCCGCGCGCCGGAGATTTGACTGGGATCCCATCCCGGACGGAAGACAAATGCGTCGCGCGAATCGCGGGCGGGCAGCAGGCAGGCGACGGCGAGTCCATCGGGCATGCGCCGCGGCAGGTCTTTGGCGGAATGCACGGCGATGTCGGCGCGCCGGTCCCGCACGGCTTCGTCAATATCGCGGGTGAAAAAATCGTCGGGGGTCTCGGGCGCGCCGAGCTCAAGGGATGTGTTGCGATCGCCGGGGCTGTCCAGAAACAACGACGCCGGTTCGGCATCCGGAGGCCACACGGGCCGCATCTCGGACACCGCTTCCGTCCATTGGGCTTGGGACAGCGGGCTGCGGCGAGCCGCGACAATTATTTTCCGAGGGCCCACGTGTCGGCTCCCTCGGCGATGATACGCGCGGCGTGTTCCGCCCGGCGGCGGCGTTCATCAAGATTTCGGTGGGCCCGCGCCTCCACCTGTTCCAGGGTCTGAATATGCACGCCGGCAAGCTCCCGCACGTCTCCGGCGCAATCGGGAGGCGCGCCCAGATCAATGATGTGCAGGGGCCGGGACGACTTCTTCAAATGCCGCGCGTGAACCACGGGATGAGGCGCGGCCGTCGCGGTCACCAACCCGGCAATCCCGTCGAACAGCGATTCCAGCTCGTCGAGCCCTCCGCTGAATCCGCCGACTTCCTGCGCCAGCTGCAAGGCATGCGCCGGGCATCGGCCGACGATGCGCACGGGAACTTTTCCCCGCTTGGCCAGCACCCGCACCACACTGCCGGCCAGACGGCCGGATCCGACCACCGCGATCGGAGATCCCGGCTCGGTGACTTCCATTAGAGCGCGCGCCGCGAGAGCGGCGATGGATGTGCCCGCGCTGTCGATCCGGCTGACCCGCCGGGCGCGGCGGGCGAGCGCCAGCGCGTCCTGGAACATGCGGTCGAGCGCCGCGTCGCGAACTCCGCCCTGTTCCGCGAATTTCCGGTACGCATCCCGCACCTGGCCCAGCACTTCGAGTTCGCCGAGCACACGACTCTCCAGCCCCGCCGCGATGCGCGCCAGCCGCTCGAACGCGTCACGGTGTTCCACCGACCGCGTCACGCGGAACGGATGATCCGGCAGCGCCCGTCCGAAACACTCCAGCCGCTGGCAGGTATGCAGCACCAGCACCGGCACCGGCGTCGCCTCGCATATCTGCCGCACCCACACCTCCCGCCGGGCGGGCTCGTCCGACTCCATTTGCCAGGCTCTGAGGGCGGGTGTGCTCATTGGACTTCCCGGTCACATCGCCGATCCGCGTCGGCGGCGCCATAATACCAGGGACCGCGAATCGCGGACCGTTCGTTCGCCCCGCCCGCGGTCCACCCCATCCATTGCGGCATGGAATCCGTCTCGGTGTTCCGCGGAGGGCGCGTGATGTTCATACGGTTCCGGAACGCCGACGACCGGCGCAAGGCCGTTGCCGGCGTTCCGGCGATTCCGTTGTGCCTTTCTTTTTCGATCCTGGCAGGCTCGACACCAACCACGGAATTCCACATAGACCGACTCCATCCGCCCCATCGCCCGCACCTCGGACGGCGGTGAAAGCCGGTCAAAATCATCGCTGTAAAAATCGCCCACGTGCCCGCACTTCGTGCAGATGAAGTGATGATGGCCACGGGTGTTGGGATCGAACCGGGCCCGGTCCTGCTGGGGTCCCACGCGGGAGATCAGACCTCTGTCCTCGAGACACCGCAGGGTTCGGTAGACGGTATCGAGGGAGAGGCGGGGAATCCGGCGGCGCACGCGCCGGCAAATGGCGACGGCATCGGGATGTTCCGTGGACCGGGCGATCTCGCGCATGATTTCCATGCGTTGCTTCGTGGCCTTGACACCCATGCTCCGGCAGGCTCGGGCCGAATCCCGCGCCCAATCCATTTGAATGTAGTCCGGGGTCATGCGCTCAACATACTAAAATAGGAATGATTCCGGATTGGACTTATCGGCCATGGCCGCGCGCGACGCAAGCTATTTTTGTGCGTCCCGCGAATTATTTTCCGCCCGCTCCGCGGCGGCGGCTCCACCGTCCCCGACGCCCGGTTGAACCGTCGGCAGCCGCAGCGGGTGTGCGGTGACCGCCGCGACGATCGCCCGCAGCCGAGCGAGCCCCAAGTTCATAGCATCCGGCGGGTTTCGGGCTGATTGCGGTGCAGGCCGGACCGCAGCTCGAAATGGCCCGATAGGAGGGCTTGGCTGTCCGTGAACACCTGCAGCGTTTCAGATGGGGTTGGCGGCGGGGCGGTGATGAGGGGTTTTCAGGGGTTCGATGGAAGGACAGCGCGAGGGGGATCTTGACGGCCTGAGCCGCTACGGCTCATTCAAGAGGCTGACGCCATTTCCTGAGCTGCTCGTTTCTTCACGCTCAACGTCGTAGAGCGTCAAGAAGCACCCAGTCGCCGGGAGCGCGTTCGTATTTCCAGAATTTCCAGCCGTTGCAGCTCCGGCGGTTGCAGACGCGCGCGCCGGCGACGGAGGGGGATGTATAGACCGCGCCGGCCATGAGGATCGAACCGTTGCGGCGGACGCGGGCGACGATGGTCCGGCCCTTGTATCTGGCCTTCAGAATCATGGGGCCGGAGATATAGTCGGCGAGAATGGCCTTCCGGCCGTCTTGTGGTGCGGCGGATTCCCGCGTCTTGTGCGGCTTGCAGACGTCATCAAACAGGCCATCGAGATCAGCCAGTACGCAACGCTTGATGTCGCGGCGGAACCGGCGGCGAAGATCCTCTGACTTCGCAAACTTGCCCTTCTGCTTGTTGCCCTTCGGCTTCACGACGCGGAGAATGAGGGCTTCAAGCTCACGCAGGTGGTGGTCGCCGATGGTGAGATAGACGGAGAAACGATCCCACGATTGGCCGTGGCGGTCGCTGAGGTGATTCTTCAGCCGGTTGCGAAGGTTCGTGGCAAGGCCGACGTAGTAGAGCTTCCCCTTTCGATAGAGGGCGTACACGCCCTGTCTGCCGCGGACGTACTGCCGGATAATTTCCTGGTGTTCCTCCAGCGCCTGGCGCGAGATGTTTTCAAGGTGCTGGCAAACGAGTTGGGCGCTCTTCTTCATAGCGGCAGCTCGGGGTTGCGTTCGCCCACGAGACGCTTGGCGCCTTCTATCGTGTATATCGCGCCGCACTGTGGACAGCGCAGGATCCATTCGTAGTAGTACTGCTGGCCGGGCTTGACCTTCCGAGAAGTTTGCTGTTTGACCACGGGCGTCCTGCACTTGAAGCACGGATGGCCTTCGGATATTGCGGGAGGCTCGGGGTTAGCGAGCAATGCTTCGAAGCCGGCGTCAGGTTGCAGGTCGGGCCTCATGGACGCTTCGACGGCAAGACGGTCTGCGGCATCATTATCCGCGTCGTTGTTGTGGCCTCGTAACCACTCGACCGTGACCGAATGCTGTTCGATCAACGTCACGAGTTCTTGCCAAAGATCGCTGTTCTTGGCGCGTTTGTTCGCGGAAATCCACCAGCCCTTCGCGCGCCACTTGACCGCCCAGCCTTCTCCAATAGCCTTGGCCAGATACTGCGAATCGGTCCGGAAGGTGACGCGACACCTGCGTTTGAGCGCCTCAAGGGTCTTGATTGCCGCCATGATCTCCATGCGATTGTTCGTGGTCCGCCGATAGCCGCCTGACAAGGTCCTGCGATGGGTTCCGCTGATGAGAACGACACCATACCCACCGGGGCCGGGGTTGCCACGACAGGCCCCGTCGCCATAAGCCAGGACTGCGGGTGCGTCGAGGTCGTCTTGGTTTGAGGTCATGCGCGGACCCTCATGCGGTTACAATTCTCCCTTGAAAGCGCGGTCGAGGATCGACGGTTTCATTGCGCGACGGGTCCGATCTTTTCCAAGAATTGGAAATCTGCGACAGGGATTTTCCAAGGGTTGGAAACTCTCATGTGTTGTGCCGGTCGATGAGGTTGACGAGGACGCGGGTGAGGACGTTCTTCTCCGCCGGCCGGCTTTCGGCGATGAGCAGGGTCATGGAAACGAGCGCGTTGTCGGCGATGCGCTTGGTGCCATCGCCGCGGTAGAGCACGCGGTTCTTTTCGAGGAACCACAGGAAGAGCGCGGCGGCGATCCGCTTGTTGCCGTCCACGAACGGGTGGTTCTTGACGAGGAAGTAGAGCAGGTGCGCGGCCTTGTCCTCGAGGCTCGGGTACGCATCCCGCCCGCCGACCGACTGCATCACGGCGGCGAGGGAGGCGCGCAGGCCTTCGTCTTTTTCGCGGCCGAACAGCGGCGGGGCGTTGAACTTCTCGCGCAGCCGTCCGACGGCATCGAGCGCTTCCTCGTAACCGACGGCGGCCGCCGCGCCGGGCGTCGTCTCGCCAGCGGTGAGACGCTGATGATCGTAGTCGTCCAGCAGGTCCAACGCCCGGCCGTAATCGGCGACGACCCGGAGCAGGCCAGTCGCCTCGTCACCCGTCAGCGCGCGACGGCCCGCCACATCCGCCACGAGGCGAACGGCCTGGTTGAGTTCCTTCAGCCGGCGCTGGTGAACCGTGTAGCCCTTGAGGATGTGGTCGCGCAGGACGCCCGTGGCCCAGATGCGGAACTGGGTGCCGCGCTTGGAGTTGACTCGGTAGCCGACGGAGATGATGGCGTCGAGGTTGAAGTGCTCAACCTTATAGGTTTTTCCGTCGGTGGCAGTATGTGCAAAAAATGCACCAACTGAATCCCGCTTTAACTCCCCGGACTGAAAGATGTTGCGAAGATGCTTTGTGATAACGCTCCGCTCGGTCTTGAAAAGCTCGGATAGCTGTTTCTGGGTCAACCAGATCGTCTCTCGTTCCAGTCGGACGTCCAGGCTGGCGGCCCCATCCGGGGCGCGATAGATAATGACCTCTCCGCCCGGTGCGCCGTAGGACGCAGGCGGCTCGGTCACATGCGGAATGCGTCGCCGGGATTTCATGGCTCCGCGGGGCTCCAGTTCGAGCGGTTCTGCTGGGCGATGAAGGGTCTGAAAGTCTCATGGGACGAATCCTTGTTGGCGCCCAGTTTCCGCACGAAGTGCGCCTCGCGCGAGTTCTTGTCCCAGAGCGGGTGGCGGCCGGCGCGCAGGAAGTCGCGGTAGTCTTCAAGCAGTTCCTCGAGGCTTGCCCGGGCTACGTTCACGAGCTTGAGCTCCGTTTCCTTGGACGTGCCGGAGGCCTGGCTGTCTTCGTGGATGTTCTGCTTGCCCGACCGCGCCGCCTGGATCATCTGGTCGAGCGTGCGCGAGCGCTTGTCCACAAAGCAGTCGCAGAAGGCGGCGGTGGCATCATAAACAATCCGGGCCTTCCGGAAGGCCAGGAGGTTCTCATAGCCGCCATGAGGTGGGATGAAGCCTTTATTCACGGGGAAAGCCTCCAGATGTAGGTCCTATGTGACCTATGGGCCTCATGTTTTCCACCGCAATTTCTGAATCTACTCTTGGGAACGATCTGCGTTCGGCATGTGTCCGCTTCGTTCATCGCCTCCCCGCGCCCGATTCACATGGGCGATTGGCCCTCCGGGTTTCCGCCCCGGATTGCGACGGCAGTATGGCACGCGAATCGGCGGACGACAATCTACCTTGATCGGACGCGGATCCTCCAAACACGCATGAAGGCTCAGGCGGATCCAACGCCAGCGGAACTTGATGTCGCGGCGATCAAGGCCAGCGGGCGCCGGGGCGAAAGGAAGCCGCAGTTCCTGATTCCAGGCGCTGCGGCTTCCACGACAAGCAATCTTCCGCCTCAAACTCTCCGGCGCAAACGGAGATCTCCACTCGCGCCATCTATTCCCGGGCCGGCGCGGGCGCGGGTCCAAGGGCTTGGGCGGCGCGCACGAGCTTTAGAAATTCGGCGCGATAACCGAACGGATCCGTCCCTACGGCCGGACCGGCAAGGGACAAAATCCGATCGTAGGAATAGTCTCGGATGTGCGGGCTCCCGCGCAGCCGTTGTCCGAACGCCGCGACGGCGGCGGCAAAGCGGAAGTCCGGCGAGGGATCGCCCTTGACCACCGCGTCGGCGGCGAGCGGGAATTCCAGCTTGCGCGAGGTATCCCCGTCCGGCTGCTTGTAGCGCAGCTTCACCGTCAACAACTCCGGGCGCGTCGCGTATGGCATTTCCTGCGCCGCGGGCAGGATAATCTCGGGCGGCGAGTACTTCAGCGGATCCACCGCGGGCGCGTCGCCCACCGGACGCCCCGCCGCGATCAGTTCATAAAACGCGGTCACCGTATGCCCGGCGCCGATATCGCCCGCATCAACCTGGTCGTTGTTGAAGTCTTCTTTCTGCAGGAGCCGGTTTTCATACCCGATCAACCGGTAGCCGGCGACCTGCGCGGGATTGAACTCGACCTGGATCTTCACGTCCTTGGCGATCGTCACGAGCGTGCCCATCATCTGGTCCACGAGCGCCTTGCGGGCCTCGTTGAAGTCGTCAATATAGGCATAATTCCCGTTGCCCCGGTTCGAAAGCAGCTCGAGCGTGGAGTCTTTGTAATTGCCCATGCCGAATCCGAGCACGGTCAGGAACACACCGGATTTTGCTTCCTCTTCGATCAGCCGTTCGAGATCGCCGCGCTGCGTGAGGCCGACGTTGAAATCGCCGTCGGTGCAGAGAATCACCCGGTTAACCGCGTTCCGGTCGAAGTTTTCCCGGGCCACCCGGTAGGCCAACTGGATCCCGCTGCCGCCCGCGGTGCTGCCGCCGGCCTCCAGCCGATCCAGCGCTTCGATAATTTCCGTCGTGCGCGCGCCGCTCGTCGCCGGCAACACCAACCCGCTGGAACCGGCGTAGACCACCATGGCAATCCGGTCGCGTTCGCCGAGTTGCCGGGCCAGCAGTTGCAGGGCGCGTTGGACGAGCGGCAGTTTGTTCTCGGGCGACATGGAGCCGGAGACGTCAATCAGGTACACCAGATTCAGCGCGGGCCGGCTCGCGGGCGCAATTTCGCGGCCCTTGATCGCGATCCGGACCAGCGTGTTCTCAGGATTCCACGGCGCAGGCGCGGCTTCCAGGTGCGCGGCAAACGGGGTTTCGTCCGCCGGCGGCGCGTACGCGTACGGAAAGTAGTTGATCAGCTCTTCCACACGCACCGCATCCGGAGGCGGCAGACGGCCTTCATTCAAGAACCGGCGGATCACGGCATACGACGCTGTGTCGACATCCACCGAAAAGGTCGAGAGGGGATGATCCGTTACGCGAATGAACTTCTGGTCCATGCGTTCCGCAAAGTCATCCAAACTCGGACTCAATATTGGCTGACCTTTACTCTCCTCTTCCGACTTCTCCCGTTCTCTGAAATCGGCATCCACAATCTCTCCATGCCAATTGGCTCTTAACTCAGAACGCGCATCGCGGGTCCGGGTCAGGGATCTCTTAAGAACAGCCGACGGCGCCAACGACGGCGCTGGGCGCGCCTCCGCTGGCAAGCGCTCGGGCAGGGGTTGAGATTGCGGCTTCGGCGGTTCGACAGGCGCCGCGAACGCCTCGATCTTATCCGTCACGGCATAACCGGAGACGCTTTCATCCTGAGCGATACGTTCCGGCGCCGATGGAGCGTTGACCATGAGCACAGCCACGTCTTCGACACCCCGGCTTGGCGCGGGGGTTTCATAATGGCGCAGGTTAAAGAAGGTCAGCATCGCCGCCGCCACGGTGCCCAGCGCGGGCAGGCTCCACCACAGCTTCCGCCGGGACGGCCGGTTGGATTCGCGGCTGGCCCGCCGGATCGCTTCGCGACGGCCGGTGTCGAGCGTCAGCCCGGATTCGCGCGCCAGTTCGCGGGTGATCAGTTCCGCGGCGCTTCTGATTTCCTCCACCTCGCGGCGAAGTTCGGGATGTGCGTTCAGTTCGCGTTCGACCGCGGCCCGTTCGGCCGGGTCAAGCTCGTTCAACGCATAGGCGGTCAGACGGACATTATCGGTGTCGGTGTTCATGATCAGGCTCCTTGCAGGGCGTGCATCCGGGCGCGGAGGGCTTTGATGCCCACATGGATGAGAAAGCCCACGTTGCTTTCGGATATGCGCATGACGTGGGCGATTTCGCGGTAGCTCAGGCTTTGCTGGAACTTCAGCCGGATGGCCTCGGCCTGCCGTTCCGGGATGGTCCGCAGCAGACGCGGCACCAGCGCCTCGGTGTCGGCCTGCATGACCGCATCGGCGGGCGAAGGTTCCGGAGCGGCGATCCGCTCCGTATCGAGGGGGGTCAAGGGTTGCACGGGTTTGTCCTTCCGTTTCATATCGATCACCCGCGACCGGCAGACCCGAAACAGCCACGCGGCTTCATGGCCTTCGATCCGTGAGCGTTTCACCTGGCACAAGCGCAGGAACGTTTCCTGCACCGCGTCCTGAGCCTGGCTGACCGAGCCGGCCAGGCTGAATGCGTATCGCCCCAGCGGACGTTCGTACTGTTCCACCAGCGCTTCAATCCATTCCGCGTTTTCGCTCACAATCCGGCCTCCTTCGGATGCCTGCCTTCACCATGACTACGATCCGCGCGGGAGTTTATTAGGATCCTCCCCTCATCCCTCCGGAATCCATGGTCGTTGCGATGGAAATTCCGCCGGAATTCCATCCTGGCGGATCCAGTGCGCGATATCGGGGCCGATCTCCGGAACCGAGACACGGTCTGGTTTACCGAAGGAGGCCATGGCGTCCCCCGTTCCCGTTCACGCATTGCCCGGATTCTGTGAACGGGCGCGGGACCGGAAACGAGGGTCAGGTGCCCCGCGCCTTCCGAGATTCGGCTAGGGATTCGGTTCCTCGGCGGGGGGTTCCGGGGGCGCCTCCGGCGCGGCGAGACGCCAGGCGGAGGCGCCGGAACGGGTGAGCGCGATGGCCGTGGCCTCGACGCTGGCGCCCAGCATCTGTTTCCTTCTCAGTTCGATGCCCTTGTTGTCCCCCAGCACCCGCTCCCCGCTTCCGCCGGGCACGGGAATCCAGCCGAAGGGCAGGATGGACATCCAGAAGGTCTCATGGCGGGTGAAGGACACCGGAGCGGAGGTCATCGCATTTTCCGCCCCGGCGGGGATGGTGACTTCCACGTCATAACCCGTCTTTGTCTCCGAGCGCAGAGGAAGAATGGTCAGCGTGAGACAAGACACGCATCCCTCCATCCCCATGGAATCCTCATGGGAGGACCGGGTGATCTTCACCTGCGCCGGCACCGCATCCGGCGATGTCGAGAACACATCCGGTCGCGTGCGCGCCGATTCGGCGTTCAGCAGCTTCGTAAGTTCGTCGCGGCCGATGTCGTACACGCCGAAGTCGATCAATCCCTCATCGGCGGCATTGGTGGAGATCATCAACTCCGCGGACTCGATGAAATAGCGCGGCTGCCCCGTGCGGTCCGCCGGTGTGCCCGGCTTGAGCGTATTGTCGATCCGATAGGACGTGCACCCGGCGCCCGTCGCCAACAGGAATCCCAGGAGCAGAAGAGCGTCATATGAACGGCGAATCATACTCATGATCCATCTCCTGGAGGTTCGGCTCCCCCTCGGCCGGCCGCACCCCGCCCGGTTTGGTGGAGCGCCTGACCGACCAGCCTTCTGCCGGGATGCTGAGTCAACCGGCCGGCCAATGCAAGGAAACAAACCGCTGATTCCGGGACCGACGCATCCCCATGGGGCCCCGGGGCCGTCCACGGCCGGACCGGCGCATCGGCACAGTCACCGGGGACGCGGTCCCTCGTTACCCGCGTCCCTGCGCCACCACCGGGTCGGCATTGCGATTTCGAGGCCCTTCGCCTACGATAGAGGGTCACATGAGCCAAGCTGAGGATACACTGGAACCATCCCCCGCGGATGCGGCCCCTTCGTCCCCTTCCCCGCGGTTTTTCCGCCGGGTGGATTGGGCGGCCTGCTGCACGGTGCTGGCGGTGGCGCTGGGGGTCTATACCTTCACGCTCGCCCCCACAGTCACGCTCGAGGACGCCGGGGAACTGATTGTCGCCGCCGACTATCTCGGCGTCCCCCACCCTCCCGGGTACCCGATCTGGACACTGGGCGCGTGGCTGTTTCAGCGATTGTTCGGGTTCATGACGTTCCATGGCCATCCGAATCCCGCGTGGGGCGTGAATTTCTTCTCGGCCTTCTGCGGCGCGTCCGCTTGCGCACTGCTCGCGCTGCTCGTCAGCCGCGGCGGGGCGGATCTGCTGCGCCGCATTCCGAGGTTCGATGCCGGGCTGGGCGCCCGGACCGAATCGCTGTTCTGCTGGACCGGCGGAGTGGCGGCGGGCCTGCTGCTCGCGTTCAGCCCGGTGTTGTGGAGCCAGTCCACCATCGCCGAGGTGTACAGCCTCAATACCCTCTTCCAGGTGCTGGTGATGGTGCTGCTCTACCGCTGGATGGCCCGACCCCGGTCCGTCGTTCCACTCTATGCCATGGCGTTCGTGTTCGGATTGGGCCTGACCAATCACCAGACGCTGCTCTTCCTGGGAATCGCGCTGGGCGCGGCGGTGCTGGTGTGCGACCGCGAGCTGTTCCGCGATTTCGTGGTCGCCGTCGGCGCCCTGCTGGCCATCGTGATCACCAACGGCCTGCTGTACCGGCTGGCCGAAGCGGGCCGCACGGAACTGCGGCCGCTGCTGTGGGTCGAGGGACCGGCCGCGCCGGGATTCTGGATCTCCACCGTGCTGTTTCTTGCCATCCCTCTCGCGGCGATATTCTGGCTCCCCCGGGGGCGCACGGTGGGCATCACAATCCTGATGGGGATGCTCGGCCTGGCGTTTTACGCCTACATGCCCCTGGCCTCCGAACAGAATCCCCCCATGAATTGGGGCTATGCCCGCACCTGGGAGGGATTCGTCCACGCCATCAGCCGCGGGCAATACGAGCAGGTCACCCCGGCGAACATCTTCTCCGCCACTTTCATCACGCAGTGTTTCGGCTATCTGACCAATCTGCGCCAGCAGTTTTCGCTGCCGGTGCTGCTGTTCGGGTTTCTCCCCTTCACGCTCTGGGAACTGGGCCGCGGCGAGCGGCGGTTCCGCATGGGCGGCGTCGCGCTCGTGCTCGTGGGCGCCGCGATCGCGCTGGTCGTCGCGGAAGCCATGTTCGTCGGCAACGGCGATGGCGCCGCTCCCGCGGTCATTGTGACCGCCTACAAGGCCGTCTCGGGACTCCTCATCGCCGCCGCATTCGTTGGCATGGCGCTGCTGGCCATCGACGGCATCCGGCGGCTGCTGGATATGTTCCGCCAGGAAGGCGCCTACAACGCCGTCATCTCCGGCGCCCTGCTCGCGCTGCTGGTCGCGGTGGCCTCATATGTGCTGTTCATGACCTTCCGCCACATCGCCATCGCCGAAGACCTCGCGCTTCCCAATAAAATCATGGCCATGTCGGTGGCGCTGATGATCCCGCTGGGGCTCATCGGGCTGGCCTGGCTGCGCGCCGAGCCGGGCACCCCCATCCGCCTGGAGGCCGACGCGGACAGCGCAGCGTGGCTGTTCACCACCTGGCTGGGCTTCCTGTCGCTTAGTTTCATGTTCATCATCGTGCTCAATCCGGAGCTCGACGCGCAGACGGTGTTCATCCAGCGCGTGCAGTTCATCCCCTCGCACGCGATCTTCGCCCTCTGGATCGGCGCGGGCGCGATTCTCGTGCTGGCTCTCGCCGAACGTCTGGTGCGCGCCCTGCCCGGGGCGCGATGGGCGCTGGCGTTGACCCTGCTGATCCTGCTGCCCGGGGTGCCGCTGTGGAAAAACGCCTGCGACCCCTACATCGTCTCGGCCTTCGGCGGCGCCGAACAGCACGGGCATCATTTCGGCTGGTACTTCGGAAACTGGTCCCTGCGCGGCGTCGAAGGCATCCGCGAGGATCTCGAACACGAGCTCGACGCGGAGGAATTCCGTCGCGCGTGGGCGTCGTATCCCGATCCCTCCTACCCGCCGGCGATGACCCCCAACGCCATCTTCTTCGGCGGCACCGATCCCGGGCGATTCGTGCCGACCTATATGATCTACTCCGCCCTCGTGCGGCCCGATGTGTTCCTGATCACCCAGAACGCGCTGGCCGACACCACCTACCTGAACGTCATGCGCGATCTCTACGGCGACCGCATTTTCATTCCTTCGATCGACAGTAACAATCGCGCGTTCGAACAGTACTACCGGGATATCGAGAGCGGCCGCACCTACGCCGGCGCCGATGTGGTCTCGTCGGGCGACCGCGTCAGCGTGCAGGGCGTGGGCGGGGTGATGCAGATCAACGCGATCCTTCTGCGCGAAATGTTCCTGCGTGACCGCCTGCGGCACGATTTCTATGTCGAGGAAAGCTACGCGGTCGATTGGATGAACGACTATCTCACCCCGCACGGCCTCATCATGAAACTCAACCGCGCGCCCACGCCCCTGACCGATGAGATGGCGCGGAAGGACCGGGCGTTCTGGGACTGGCTCAGCGAGCGCCTCATGAACGATCCGAAGTTCATCCGCGACGGCAATGCGCGCAGGAGTTTCTCCAAGCTGCGCACCTCCCTCGCCGGGCTGTACGCCTCCCGCGACCGGCCGGCCGACGCGGAATACGCCTTCGCCCAGGCGATCCGGTTTTATCCCATGAGCCCGGAGGCGGGATTCCGCCTCGCGGACCTCTACGTCACCACCCACCGCTTCGACCAGGCGCGGGAGATCGTGGCCGACATGCAGCGCGCCGATCCGGGCAACACGCGGCTGGGGCAATTCTTCCAATATATCGATAAGTATTCCAGCGCGATCCGGCGGCGGAGCGAGCTGGAAGAGATCAAAACCCGCACGTCGCTCACCGCCAAACAGGCCGTGGAGCTGGGGTCGCTCTACCGCAATTTCCAGCAGAAGATCGAATTCGCCCATCTGCTGAACTACGCGCTGTCTCCCGACGCCCCGGCGCCGGGGCAGAATGAGCTGCGCGCGTGGACGCTGCTCTGCGCGCAAATGCAGCGGGTGGATCTCGCGGAACGGGTTATGCGCCGTATCGTCGAGCTTGAACCGGAGAACTGGGAATCCTGGCTTGAACTCGGCGCCATCCTGACCGTGCTCGACCGTCCGCCCGAGGCGGTGGACGC
>JAGOHE010000220.1 GCA_017996315.1 Kiritimatiellia bacterium
GCAGAAGACGGGCAACCCGGCCGGACCGCTCCAGCGCCCGGAGTGTTTGGGGTAAATCTTCTTCTTCCACCACCAGCGCGGTATGGGCATCCCAAACGACCGCTCCGCCGTCCAATCCGCCCGCGCCTTGGAACACTTTGGAGGAAAGCTCCACGGCCATATTTCCTTCAAACGCATCGTATGCGCGCATGGACAACCATCGGCCGGCGTAGAGCCGCCGGTGCCCCCGCTCGCGCAGGACATCCCAAAGCCGGGCGAGATGTTCGGCCGAATCGGCGGGACGTTCACCGGAGCGGGGGGAGAACAGCTGCAGCTCTGTGATGCGCCAAATGTGGTTGGAACGATGATGAGGCATGCGGGTCAGACGCACCGCGCGAATTGTCGGGTCATCCGGCAGCCGGCAGGACCAGAATGCCCGGCGCCCATCGTAGAAGGGGCGCGGACCGCTCCAGTAGAAGGGCGAAACCGTCGAAACCTTGTGCGCCACCCGCCATTCATCGGAGTCCGCCGACTGCACCTCCACTTGAATCAGGGCGGGCAGCGAAAGGGGATCGGTCGGCCAGATGCGGATTTCCCGAAGCGGCTGGGGCTCGGAAAAGCGAACGGTCACCTGCTCGGCCTCGGAAACCTCGGCGGTCTCAGTCCATGAGGTGTCCGGATTTCGATCGGCGATGGATGCCATCAAGTCCGCCCCGGCGCGGTCCGTGCATTCCGGCCAGGCCGCGGGCGGGAGTTCTTCGAGACGGCCCGCGGGCGGGCGGAAATCGTAGGCCATGCTGCAGGACCCGACGCGGGCGAGCTGGGCCGACCCTCCGGAATGACGGAGCATCGAGCGAATGGCGCCATGATCGCCGATGACTCCAATGCGTTCCGCGCGCTCCGCGGTTTCGGCGAACGGGGGATATCGTTCACACTGAAGATTGGTCACCGGCACGCTCCCGCCGAGGCGGAAATTCAGCGGATACTCCTGCAAATGAGCGTACAGCGCCTCCACGCGCGAGGCGTTCAGCCAGGCGGCCACGGCCTGATCATCCGCGCGCTGAGATTCGACCCGGGCCTCGCGTCGCGCATATCCCGGAAGAAGAACGGCCTGGGCGATCGCCGCGGTGAGCGCGAAACTCCACAACACCAACCCCCGCCACCGCGCGGGGGCCAGCCATGAAATCCCCGCGAGGATCAGCAGCACCAGCGAAGGCCACATGGGCACCAGAAACCGGGCGGTGTTCATCTCGATCTGATCGGAGGTGATATAGATCAACAGCGAAAGAGCCCCGTGCGCCCCCGCGGCGGTCGCCGCGGCGAGCGCCGTCGGGGACGCCTGCCGCCGGCGGAACTCGCGGGCCAGCGCCGCCGCGCCCAGCGCGATGCCCACGAGATAGAGCAGCCAAAGAACAGCGGAAAAGGGTGTGAACTCGGGCAGGGCGCCCAGAAACTGACGATACCGATGAGCCAGCAGACGCAGACCCGTTCCGAGCGAAACCGAACCCAGATGTCCGGCCATGAGGAATGTGGCGAATCCGTGGGTGATGTTCCACCACCAGAAGGGGAGGCTGCCCAGCAGAAAACCCGCCGCAGCCGGGAAGATACGAAGCCGGCGCGGGCGAAACCGGGCGGCCACCGCCACCTGAGCCGCGCACACCAGCAGGGCGGAAGTCACCATCTGGCTGGACCACCAGCCCAACCCGCCCAGGGCCCCGAGAGTGAAATAACGCCATCCCGGAAGGGGACGTCCCGCGCGGAGATCGTCGGCCATCCGGGCGCCCAGCCACAGAACGAGAAGTCCGAACAACATCGAAGTCATGTAGCCGCCCCGAGCCGCGAATTGGAAGGCATAGAATTCCATCGGACCCATCGCCAGCAACAGACCGGCCGCCCCGGCGGCCTGCGTTCCGCCCACATCCTTCGCCCAACGCATGGCGGCCCACAAGGCGAGAGCGGACACCAGCGCGGGACCGGCGGTCAGCGCGAAACCCGACTCGCCAAATAGCATGAAAAGAACAGCGCTCACCGACGGCTCGAGACTGCCCATGTACGGTTGACCGTAGAAAAAAACGGGAAACGATCGGCCCTCCGCCATATGCCGGGCCATCAGCCCGACGACGGAAGCGTCGTAATCGGTGATGTGGCGCACACACCATGCGCCATACAGCCGCGCCAATGCGCCGGCCAGCCAGATCAATGCAAACAGCGCGGCCGGACCGGGCCGGAACCCGGAGACTCGCTGCCGGAAAGGAGATTCCTTGAAACTCATGTACTCAGTATCCGCCCGCCACGGCGGCCGGAAACGGACTTCATTAGCCGACAACCGGCCCCGTAATGTCAAGCGCGCGGCGTCGGGAGCCGATGGAGTATTTTCAAGCGGGCGGTTCCGCGGGTGGGGCGAAGGCGTCCGCGGAAGGCGGCTCTTGCGCCGGCGCGGCGGAAGCCGCCGGCCATCTCCTCGAGCTCGCCCGCGACACCCGCTCCGAAACCGACAAGACTCGAAGGGTCTTCAACGTCCTTCGCCCTCCTTTTGAGTCTTTGCGTCTTCCCCCCATGTCCCGGTCCTGCGCCTGGTGATTCATCATCTCCAGTCGCTCATGCCAGTTGGTCGAGCGGGCTCCGGACCGAGACACCCGGCCTGTTCAGCACGTGAGTGTAGATCCTCGTCGTCGACACATCGGCGTGGCCCAGGAGATCCTGCAGTGTGCGGATATCCGCCCCCGCCGCGAGCAGATGCGTGGCGAAGGAATGCCGCAGAGTATGCGGGGTGACGCGCTTGGCGATCCCGGCCCGTTGCGCCGCCGTGCGCACCGCGGTCTGGAACGCGGCGTCCTGGACATGGTGGCGCCGCACGAGGCCACTGCGTGGATCCACCGCGGTCTGCCGGGATGGAAACACCCACTGCCATTCCCATCGCACCCCCGCCAGCGGCAGTTTGTGCTCCACCGCGGGCGGCAACCAGACCCCCGCCAGCCCCGCCG
>JAGOHE010000221.1 GCA_017996315.1 Kiritimatiellia bacterium
TTCTCATCCCGGGAGGCCACCGCAATTTTGGTGCGGAATCCCGGTTCGCGGGCAATACCGCGAATTTCCACGGTGCGATCCGCAATCTCCGCCACTTCGAGCTCGAACAGCCGACGCACGAAATCCGGCGAGGCCCGCGAGATGATGATTTCCGGACCGCCGGTTTCGCTCTGCACCTTGAGAATCAGCCCCCGGATGCGATCGCCGGGATTGTATTCTTCCGTGGGCAGACGTTCGGACGCCGGCATCAGCGCCTCCGCCCGGCCGATTTCCACCAACACATCCCGTCCCTCGAACCGGCGCACCGAACCGCTGACGATGTCGCCGGGACGGTCTTTGAATTCCTCGAGGATCTTCTCGCGCTCGGCCGCGCGAATCCGCTGCATGATCCCCTGGCGGGCGTTCTGTGCGGCGATCCGGCCGAAATTCTTCGGGGTGACTTCCACCGAAATGATGTCGCCCACGTGGGCGTCGAACTGATGCCGCTTGGCGGCCCCGACCACCATTTCCTCGGCGGGATCCACGACGGTTTCAACCACCCGATACCGGGCAATGGCTTTGATGTCGTAGGACTTACGGTCTATTTCAACACGGAGATCGTTGGCGTGGACGATGCTCTTGCGCGCCGCGGTCAGCAAAGCTTCTTCAATGGCCCGGACGATGGTCTCGCGGTCCAAGCCCCGCTCGCGCTCCATGTACTCAACTACTGCCCGCAGTTCGTTGTTCATAGCCGTCCTTTCAGGCCGCGCGACGCAGCCTCCGTACCGGTCACAAAAAATGGCAAAGAACCCATACGCGAAAGAGTGGGCGGGGCCCACTCTTGGCACGGATGAGCTATACCGACGTCAAGATGATAAACCCACCCACCCGCTGGCGTCAACTTCCACTTGACCATCCTTACACCGAAGCAAGGGACAGAGATGATCAGGAAAGGGGGGGCGACGGGGACATAGGCCGCGCAGAGCAGGGACCGCAGGGTCGCCTTGGATAGGGACAATGAAATTGATGATCTGAAACAGACGCGCAAACAAACGGTTTTATATCTTGATGTTCAGCATATTGCGCCCCACTTCGCCCCCCGGCACTGTTTCTATGTCCCTGCGGACACACCGGCACTGTTTCTATGTCCCTACGGACACATTCTCGTGGCGATGGGGTCCGATCGAAAACAGGAGGACGAAAGGGATCCGATTCATAATCGGCTCGCGGGGATTTTGTTGCTTGACCGGAACCTCTAATGAGTGACCTCAATTCGTGCAAAGACCACGCGACCGCAGCCCCGTGGCAAACCGACGAAATGCAACCGGAACTCCCGCTGTTCGGCTCAGGCTGAGAAAAATGGGGAAAGTCCACTTGAGGAATCCCGTTGTGACCGCCAGCGGCTTCGAGTATTCTGGGGGCATCTTCTCCCGGGCAACGACATGAGCGAAGACACAGGCAAATCAACAGCCCAGCCGGCGGGATATTCCTTTGGAGCCTTCAAAGGGGTGTTCACCCCCAGCATCCTGACCATTCTCGGCGTCATCATGTACCTGCGCTTCGGCTGGGTGCTGGGCCAGGTGGGACTGGGCCGGACCCTGTTGATCGTCACCATGGCCACCGCCATCACCTTCCTGACCGGTCTGTCGCTTTCGGCCACCGCGACCAACATGCACGTGGGCGGCGGCGGGGCCTATTACATCATTTCGCGTTCGCTGGGGGTGGAACTCGGCGCGGCCATCGGCGTGCCGCTGGCCATCGCCCAGGCGCTGGCCGTCGCGTTCTATATCACCGGCTTCGCCGAGGCCCTAGCCGGATCGGTGGATCTCGGTCCGTGGATCGCCCACCTGCCCTTCGCACTCACCGAAGTCCGCTTGATTTCCATTCTCACCCTCCTGGGGCTGTCTATTCTGGCCACCGTTTCCGCCGATCTGGCCTTGAAAACGCAGATGCTGATCCTGGCCGCCATTGCCGCCTCGCTGGTATCGTTTTTCCTGGGCGCGCCCCCCGCCGCCCCGGCCGCCGATGCGGTCGTCGATATCTCCACCCGCCTGCCGTTCTGGGCCGTTTTCGCGGTGTTTTTCCCGGCGGTGACCGGCATTGAAGCTGGCCTGTCCATGTCCGGCGACCTGAAAAATCCGGCCAAGGCCCTGCCCCGGGGAACGCTCGGAGCCGTTCTGACGGGTTACGCCGTGTACATGGCGGTTCCCATCGTGTTGATCCATTTCGTGCCGGACCGCGGACGCCTGCTGGCCGAGCCCTTGATTTTGCAGTCGGTGGCGCGCTGGGGTTCCCTAATTCTCCTGGGCGTATGGGCGGCCACGCTGTCGAGCGCCCTGGGGTCCCTGCTGGGGGCGCCGCGCACCATGCAGGCCTTGAGCCGGGACCGCATTTTTCCCCGGTTTCTCGGCCGCGGCTTCGGCCGCACCAATGACCCGCGCATCGCCACCGCCCTGACTTTCCTCGTCGCGCTCGGGGCCATCCTGCTCGGCGATCTCAACATGATCGCCCCGGTCCTCTCCATGTTCTTCCTGACCTCCTATGGCCTGCTGAATCTCTCGGCCGGGCTGGAGGGGCTGATTGACAGCCCCTCCTGGCGGCCGGAATTCCGGGTGCATCCGGCCTGGCCGTTTGCCGGCAGCGCCGGCTGCTTTGCCGTCATGCTGATGATCAACCCCGGCGCCACCTTTGTCGCCGTCGCGGTCGCCGGCCTGATCTACGCGATTGAAAAGCGCCGTCACCTCAAGGCTCAGTGGGGCGACATGCGTTACGGGCTGCTGATGCTCCTGGCCGGCTTTGCCATTCGGCATCTCGACCGGCGCAAGCCGGACGAACGGACCTGGCGCCCCAACATCCTGGTGCTGAGCGGCGCCCCTCAGTCGCGCTGGTACCTCATCGAAATGGCCCATGCCCTCGCCCGCAACGCCAGCAACATGACGGTGGCCGCCATCGTCACCGGCGAACAGTGGGTTCTCGAA
>JAGOHE010000222.1 GCA_017996315.1 Kiritimatiellia bacterium
CCGCGTGGAGCAGCAGAACTTCTCCATCCGCAAGCGCACGCTGGAGTATGACGATGTCACGAACACCCAGCGCGAGATCATCTACGGGTTCCGCAGCGAGGTGTTGCGCGCCGGGAATCCCGGCGATCTGCTGATGGCCATGGCCGAGGATGTCGTCGGCGGGCGCGCCGAACCGGCGGTGGACGGCGGGGACGAGGAGATGAAGGAATTCGTCCAGTGGGCCGACCTGACCTTCCCGATCGGCATGAAGCTGGAATATCTGCCGAAGGAACAAACGATCGAATCGGTCACCGCCGCGGTGATGGGCCGCGTGAAGGAGGCGTACCGGCTCAAATCTCTGGGCGAGGATCCCCAGCAGTTGCCCGAGATGGAACGCCAGCTTGCGCTGTTCGCCATCGACACCCACTGGCAGGAATACCTGCGCAATATGGACGCCCTCCGGCAGGGCGTGAGCCTGCGGGCGTATGGCCAGCGCGATCCCCTGGTCGAATACAAGCGCGAAGCGTTCGACATGTTTGCCAGTCTGATGGACCGCATCAAGAGCGATGTGGCCAATCGCATGTTCCGATCCTCCACCTCGGTCGAGGCGCTGGAGCGGATGATGCGCACGCTGCCGCGCATGATGGTGCATCAGGAAGCCTCCGTGCTCGCCGGCGCGGGCGGCGGTCGCGCGGCGGGCGAACCTCCGGCGGCTCCGAGCGGCAACGACGCCGCGCTGCAGGCCGCCCTGCGCGCGCCGTCCTCCCGTCCGGCGGGGTACGAGAATGTCGGCCGGAACGATCCGTGTCCGTGCGGCAGCGGCAAGAAGTTTAAGAAGTGCCACGGCGCGAACATGTAGGCTGGGGCCCGCCGCTCGCGCGTGGCGCGGCGGCGATCGCCTCGGGTCTTGCTCTGGCGGGTTCTTTTCCGCCCGTGGCGGTGTCGGGGCTCGCGTGGTTCGCGCTCGTTCCGCTCCTGTGGTCGCTCCGGAACGATGGTTCCCCGCGCGAGACGGCCGGGAGCGCCCTGCTCGCCGGGCTCGCGTTCTGGATTCCCTCGCTGCATTGGATCGCCTGCGTGACCACCCCCGGCTGGTTGATTCTCTCCGCCTACTGCGCGCTGTATTTCATTCCTCCGGCGCTGTTGTGGGCCCGCTGGCCGGCCCGGTTCGGCACGGCGCACGGCGCGCGGGTGCTGCGGGTGGCGGCGTTCGCGGCGGCTTGGACCGCGGCCGAATATCTCCGGGGAGTTCTGTTCACCGGCTTCCCATGGAATCCGCTGGGCGTGAGCCAGGCGCGGTCGGTGGGGCTCATCCAGCATGCGGCATGGGGCGGGGCGGGGGCGGTGTCGGCGCTGATCGCGCTGGCCAACGCCGCGCTGGCCTCGGAGCTGGAAGGGATCATCCGCCGTCGTCGGGGCGGACGCATCGAACTCACTCTTGCGCTGGGACTGCTGGTGGCCGCGTTCATCGGCGGGCAGCGGATGTGGAATGCCGAACTCCGCCGGGAATCGGGCGCGGAACGGAACCTGCGCATCGCGATGATTCAGACCGCCGTGCCGCAATTCGAGAAATGGACCCCGGAATTCATCGAGGACATGTACCGGAAAATCGGCCGGTGGTCGGACGCCGCCCTGCGCTCCGGTCCGCTCGATCTGCTCGTATGGCCGGAAACCGCGGTGCCCGAAGATCTGCGAATGAGCGCGGACGCGTTTGACCTGCTCGCGTCCATCGAATGGCGGGGCGTTCCCGTGCTCGTCGGCGCGCTGGATTCGGAATACGACGATCCCGCGCGGCCCTCGTACTACAACACCGCGTTCCTGCTCGCGGAGGGGCGGCGGATCGTGGAAACCTACGACAAGCAGCACCTCGTGCTATTCGGCGAATATGTGCCGTTCGACGATGTCCTGCCGTTCCTGCGCGGACTGACGCCGGTGCAACAGACGGTCGAGGCCGGGCGCCGCCCCGTGGTGTTCCGGCTGCCGGAGAATCCCGCGCGGTTTTCCGTGTTGATTTGCTTTGAGGACGTTTTTCCCCGGCTCTCCCGCGATTTCGCGCGGCGCGGCGCGGAGCTGCTGGTGAATATGACCAACGACGCCTGGTTCGACGGCTCCGCCGGCGCGCGGCAGCATCTCTGGAACTCCATGTTCCGATGCGTCGAAACGCGTCTCCCCATGGCGCGATGCGCCAACAGCGGCATCACCTGCTGGGTGGACTCCGCGGGCCGCGTACGCGAGGAATTGCCGGCGATGGATTCGAACGGGAAACCGACGCCGGGCTTTCTGCGCGCGACCGTACCGCTGGCTCCGACAGATTCCGCCGCCACGTTCTATCTCCGCCACGGCGATCTCTGGTCCGGCCTGTGTCTGGCTGCGTCCATACTCGCGGGGACCGTCATGAGCTGGCGCCCACGCCGCTCATCCGAGATGATCGCATCCTGCCGCTCACCGCAGTGAGGCCGGAGATCGGTCCCGGCTGGCCCCGGGTCTGCCGACTCGGCCGCCCGTCTTCCGCCCCAGCCATCCCAACAAGAAGCCATCGACGGCATATCGCGCGCTGCCGATTCGCCCGCGTTCATCCAGACCTTGGACAGCAATGCGGTCATTCCATCCAAAGGTTGGATGGATGCGGATGGGGCGGGACGAGGCTGCTCGATCCGCGTTCAGGCGGGCGAGCAGAACCCGGGGTTCCCGGTCTTTCAGCGCGGCCGTGGCCGCTGCTGAGAGTCAGGGTCGGGGGCGTTTGAGGACGTACAGCGGCTCGCCCTCAAACAGCTCGGGATCCTTCGCGTGACGGGCGATCCAGGCAGACAATTTCCCGGTGGGCTCGCCGAGCAGAAGATAGCCGTCATCTTTATCGCTTTGCGTATCCAAAACGCACAACGGGTCATCGGCGAGAAGTTTTCGCGCGGCGGCGACCTTCATGGTCCGGAGCGACAGGACGCCCTCCGCGTCACGATCCATACGCAACA
>JAGOHE010000047.1 GCA_017996315.1 Kiritimatiellia bacterium
CGCCGGAAGAGCTCGATCGGGCCCTGCGGGAACTCCGGGCGGCCGGAATGCAATCGCTCGTGCTGGATCTCCGGGATAATCCCGGCGGATTGATGCAAAGCGCGGTGGACTCGGCCGCCCGGTTCCTTCCCCGGGGCGCCCGGGTGGCGGAAACCCGGGGCCGGACGGAGGATGACCGACATCTGTTTCTCGCCCGCGCCCCGGTTCGGCCGTTCGCCGGCCCGATGATTATTCTGGTGAACGAAGGAAGCGCCAGCGCGGCGGAGGTCATGGCGGGCGCGCTTCAGGACCATGGCCGCGCGCGGCTGGTAGGCGAGCGCACGTTCGGAAAATCCATGGTCCAGAGCATTCTTCCGTTGGGGGAGAACTGGGCGGTCCGGCTGACCACCGCTGTGTACCATACGCCGAACGGACGCCTGATACATCAGCAGGGCATTATTCCGGATGATACGGTTTCCGTGCCGCCCTCCGTCCGGCGAGCGATCTGGCTGGGCTGGCAGCAGGCCGACGAACGGCCGCAGTCTCCGCCTTCCGACGACCGCGATCCGCAGATGAAGCGCGCCCTCGACCTGCTGCGGGGGGAACCGGATGGCGCGCGGCCCGAACCGGCGGCGGTCAGCGACGCCCCGCCCAACTCCCTGTAGTTGAAATTGGGGCCGCGCGGGGCTAAACTTTACGCGTTATGGCTATGAATAGCTTCGATTCTCGCAAGAAACTGTTTTGGAGCGAGCGGATGCGCCTCGCAGCGCTCTCGCCCGCCGAATGGGGTGGTTTGGCGGCGATCACCCTCATGGGGACGTTCCTCTTCGTCTTGTTCCACTTCATAGGCAGTACAGTGGAGACGGTAAACAGCCGGTCGGCGTTTTATTGGATGTGGGCCCGCTGGCAGGACACCATTTCGTTCGGCGGTATCGCTCCCACGCATCCCGACGCGGGCGGGGCGGATTATTCCCACGGCATTCTGATCCCGTTTGTTTCCCTCTGGGCGCTCTGGCACAAACGCCACGAACTTCTGACCGCGACCCGGCAGTCCGACTGGCGGGGGATGGTGCTGGTGATCGGCGCGCTGGTCATGCACTGGGTCGGGGCGAAGATGCAGCAGACGCGTCTTTCGCTGATGTCCCTGATCATCCTGCTCTGGGCGTTGCCCTTCACCTTTTGGGGCTGGCAGACCGCGAAGCACCTGCTGTTTCCCGTGGGCTATCTCATCTTTTGCATCCCGCTCAACTTCCTCGACGTTATTGCCTTTCCGCTGCGCATATTCGCCGCCCAGGTGTCCACCGGTTTTCTGCACGCCCTCGGGGTGGATGTGATCCGATCCGGTTCCGCGATTCGGGCGCTGGACTTGTTGGGCAATGAGCGATGGGCGGTGGATGTCGCCGAACCGTGCAGCGGATTGCGATCCCTGCTGGCCATGACGGCGCTGACCGCGGTCTACGCCTGGGCCACCCAGCGCGGGCATTGGCGGAAGTGGCTGCTGTTCTCCACCAGCATCCCGCTCGCGATCGCAGGCAATGTCGCGCGCATCGCCGTGATTGGCCTCGTGGCCGAGACGTTCGGCAAGAACATCGCCACAGGCCCGGTGCACGATTTTTCCGGTTATATCGTATTTGCCGTGGGCATCTCGCTGATGATCAGCATCGGCAAGCTCCTCAATGCCGGGACTCGAAACTGGAAGGACCGCGCCCGCCGGGTGATGTTGTCCGTACGCTCCTCATAACAAGGACCTGGCCATGCGCACCCGTTCTCCCGTCCTGACCATGGTGATTCTCGTGTTGATGACGATCACCTGTTTTGCGCTGCTGAATTTTGTGGACGTCACCATCGTGGAAGAATCGGGGATCCGCATGGATTTGCCCCCCCGGCTTGGAGAGTGGAGCGGCGTGCAGCTTCGATACTGTCATCGGGAGGGCTGCCGGAAGGATTACCGGGTGGATGAACTGCCGGCCGGCGCCACCACATGTCCGGAATGCGGCGATGCGCTGCACAACATGACCTATGAGGAATGGGACCAGTTGCCCAAGGACACCGAGTTCATCAAGGCGATTTACAGCCATCCCGCCGGCGGCCGGGTGTTCGCATCCATCGTGCTGCAGGGCCGCGACCGGGAAAGCATCCACCGCCCCGAGCGCTGTCTGATCGGGCAGGGGCATCGGGTGGATCAGTTCACGACGATCGATGTGCCGATCGGTAACGAACAACCCGCGCTGCGCGCTTCGATTTTGCTCACGCGAAGGGAAATGAATACGCCCCAGGGCGTGGTGCGCGGAGGAGAAAACTATTACGCCTTCTGGTTCGTCGGGGTGAATCGGGAAACCGGGAATCATTGGTGGCGCATGTTCTACCTTGCATGGGACCGGGTCGTGCACAGTGTCGCTCATAAATGGGCATACATCGCCGTATCCGGCGTGCGCGAACCGGGCTCGAAATCCTACGAGGACGAAATTCGCGCGTTTATTCCGCTGCTGCGCGAGGCGATCGTTCGGACGCCGGAAGAACAGTCGGCTCCGGCGCCGATCCAGGCGTCACGGTAAGCGGGGATTTTCCCGCAGCACCCGAAATCCCACATCCGCGCCGGCGTAATCCCGGGCGAATCCCGCCCGGTGAAACACGCGCAGCAGATTCGGATCGCGTTCCGGCCATGCGCCACCGCGGGCGGGAATCGTCCCCGGCTGCGGACCCTCGCCGGCACACCACTCGAACACATTGCCGGCCATGCCCCACAGCCCGTACGGATTGACCGGGCCCGTTCGGACCGGCGCGGGCGCCGGGGCGTCGAAATGCGCGCGGTTTTCCGGCGGGCCCCATCCCCATGGCCAACGCGCCCCGGGGAGTCCGCCGCGCGCGGCATATTCCCACTCTTCTTCGGAAGGCAACCGCACCGCGGCGCCGATCCGGCGTCCGAGCCAGCGGGCGTACGCTTCCGCATCCTCCCTGCGAATCCCCGTCACCGGATAATTCTCCACCGCCCGCCGCGCGCGCCATCCATCGGATGCGCGTTGGAACAAGGAAGACCCCTCCGGAGGATCACCGCCGGTGTCCCGCAGGAACTGGACATACTGCGCGACGGTGATTTCCGTTTCCGCCAGGGCGAAAGCTGTCATGCGGACTTCGCGGGGCGGATGATCGGGGGTTTCCCGGCTGCCCAATACGGCGGACCCGCCGGGGATCGAAACAAAGCCCGGCGATTCCGGTTCGGATTCCCGCCCGCATGCCCCCGCGAACAGGATCGCCAGACAGGCTATTCCACCAGCGCGCATGGCCACACGCTAAAGGGAAAATGTTGCTGAAGCAAGAACTCAGGAAGAGACCATCCGAGCCGCGCATATGCCCCGCCGCATCCGGATATTCTGGGCATCCGGAACCCGCACATCGCTTATGAGCCGTCCTCGGCCTGTGGTTGGAGAATCGCGAAATCCACGAAGAGAGGGTAGTGGTCGGAGGAGACGCTATCTCCGACCTTACGTCCGATGATACGGATATCCGCCGAGTGCAGGCAGTGGTCAAGGGGTATGCGAAGAAACGGATTTCCATTCGGCCAGGTCGGTTGTACTCCGAATCCCCGGGCGCTATCGCGAAGGCCGGAGCGCGCCAGGAGCCGGCGGAAGTGAAAATTCCATGGGGTCACATTCAGATCGCCCAGGAGGAGGATGGGCAGCGGTGATTGGAGGTAGTCCGGGAGTTGCGCCAACTGCTCGTTCCTCAAGCGCGAGAGGACCCGCCCGCCGGGCGGGAGGGGATGAGTGGCAACCACGCGCAGATTCGACGCCCCGGTGCGGACGGTGGCGAGAAGGGTGGGCACCCCGGAAGATCCGACATACGCCACCTCCGTTTCATCCAGCGGCAGCTTGCTGAACAGTCCGATTCCGAAGTTGTCCTCCCGGGGATGCGCAAGCGTGTGCGGATATGCGTTCGTGATCCACGCCAAGTCCGACAGCCAGCGGGAATTAATTTCTTCCAACAC
Organism: Kiritimatiellia bacterium; assembly: GCA_017996315.1. GTDB lineage: Bacteria > Verrucomicrobiota > Kiritimatiellia > PWTM01 > PWTM01 > JAGOHE01. The sequence goes on from JAGOHE010000047.1 coordinate 3,965, forward strand.
GATGAGGTCGGGATTTTGGGCGGCGATGATGGACTTCACGCGGCCGGCGTCACCGAGGCGGGTGTTTACATTCAGAAGCATCGCCCGCAGGGAGGGCTCAATTTCATCCCGCCCATCGGAGCCGCCGAAATACAGAGGCAAAATGGGTACGAGGTTTGCCACGGCCGCCAACAGAAACACCGCCGCCGTCCTCCGGCGATGTCCGATGAACAGCAAAACTCCGAGGACGAGGAGACCGAGCAGGTACTGGACCCGGAAGTGGGAAAACAGATCGAGAAACCACCAGAAGCGCCCGAAAAAACCAAAGACCGTCGCCGCGACCAGCACCGCACCAGACGCCGTGAGAATTCCCCACGGCCGGATACCGAACTGGTTAGACTTGGACACTCTGTCGAGCATGGCTCCGGCACTGAAGGGCTGAAGTATCACACGCCGTACGCCGAATACAAGAGGTTAGTCGGCCTGCGACCGAACGCGAATTGACGGGTTGTCCACCGACGCGCACCGGCCGGGACCTCCCTTTCAGACGATCACGCCGGGCGGCCGAGCGTTGCTGCGGTCATCAGTTCGTGCTTGTGAAATGTTGAGAATTTCGGATAAATTCCGACGTCATTTTCGTTTTGCACGCAAGGTAGCCCGTGGCACAACGAAACCCCCAAATATGAGACACATGCACGCTATCTTGGCGGTCGTCACGATGCTCGCGGCCGGAGCGCGGGCGCAGTCGGAGACACATGCCAATCTTCAAGCCGTGAATGAGAACGGCGTTTCCACATGGACGGGTTCGTATCCGTTTACGCTGCGGGGTGTCCTGTTGAATAACCCGGAGGAGATGCTGGATACCGCATGGGATCCCGGCGCGGAAAGCGGCAGTCGCCGGGGCGCGCAATGGCAGGTGTTCATCCAGGCCGTGGCGGGCGGCGACCGCGGGGGAACGGCGCTTTGGATGGGGCAAAACTACAACAGCCTGGGACCGTGGATTCCCGCGGGCAACGCCTACACCGAATCGGCATGGTCGGATGAAATGGCCCGCGTGAACTATGAAACCGGCACGCTTCATCATTTTCGCAAGGGCGACCTGGTGGAAGTCACGGCCCGCAAGTCCCTCTTTTTCGGCGGGAAGCAGAACATCAACGAGTCTCATCGCATCGCCAGCGCGAACGACTTCAGCGTCACGCTGCTTCAGGCGGGCCATGGATTGCCCGATCCCGAGGTGATTCATCTTTCCGACCTCGTAAACCCGGATGACGGGAATCCGGAAACGCGCGAGGAAATATTCGATCAGACCCGTCAAACCGGCGGCGAGCATTATCAGGGCATGCGGGTCAGGATAGAGGCGATTCGAATCGCGGATCGCGACCATGGATCGAACGGGTGGGGAAAGACGGAATGGGGCGAGCGCTTGTGCACGGTCACGGATGGCGAGCAGCGGTTCTTTACGTTGCGGATGCCGCTGACCGATCTCGGGCCGGCCCCGAAGGACTGGTTTTCGGCGATCGGCATCCTGCATCAGGAGTCCGAGTCAGGAACGGACGGCACCTTTGGGTATGAACTCTTCGTGCAGGAGATCGGGCCAACTCTGAAGACAGCCCAGGGCGACGGGCGGCGGCTGATATACTGGTCCGGCACGTACACAAACTATGTGTTGGAATATTCCACGGATTTGACAGATCCGTCCGGATGGCAGACCGTGACTTCGCCGCCCGTGAAATGGATCGCTGTTGAAGAAGACCCGGCAACGGCAGGCGAGCCGAAGCGATTCTACCGGCTGAGGCAGCAGGACTAGCGATGGGCATCGGTCCTCCGGGCTACAAGGGGGAGGACGGACAGCCCCGGGTCTTGCGCGAGGTTAAATGAAATGTTCATGAGAGGACACGATCCCATACGGCGGCGTCCGCGGAATCAGCGGCGCGCCATGGCCGGCGCTACCGCGGCTCGCGCGCGGCGCGATCATGGATTCACTCTCATCGAACTCCTCGTTGTTCTGGCCATCACCGGGCTGCTGATGGGCCTTGTTCTGCAGCCGTTATCGGCGGCGCGCGAGAAGGCGAAGGTGGCCAAGGTGATCGCGGAACTGCGACAACTCGAAATTGCGCTGGAAATGTACCATGGGGATCACGACCGGTATCCCCCCGTTCGCGTATCGTGCAACACGAGCGAACGGGACCACTGGTGCTCGTTGCCTCCGGAACTGGTGGAGGGCGAGTATTTGTCCGGCGGGGGAAAGTATGCGGGGGCCAGCGCCATGCAGGATCCCTTTAATCCCGGCCACACCTACAAGTACGCCGCCATCGGGCCGTATCTCCTGAACGGCGCTCCGCAGGACGAGAATTTCGCGATGTTCATTCCCGACGACTTCCCGGCGGGGCAGAGCGCCGATGGCCGCTATCGCGACGATCCGGCCGCGCCGGTATCCTGGGTGGTCTGGAGCCTCGGCCCCCGTCAGAACGCAAGCCGCGCGCTGCATGCGCGCGCGCCGGTTTCGGGATTCACGTGGTATCGGGGGTCGGGAGACCACGGTGTGATCGCGCGCATCAAACCCAAAAACGGAAGTTCATTTCAAACGCCATGAAACGAATGCGTCTCGCATCGTTCGTTTTTTTCTTTGTCGCCGTCGTTTTCGGGCGGGCGGCCGCGCAGGCGCCGCGGTCCGCTTCGATCGTGGTCACGACGACTTTGATCGAGACGGCGATTCGCGATCTTCTGGGCGACGATATCCCGGTGGTTCGTCTCCTGCCCCCCGGATCCTGTCCCGGACATTTCGATTTGGAGCCGGGTCAGGTGAAAAGCCTCTCGTCGGCCACGCTCTTCATCCGGCACGACTTTCAAGCCGGCCTGGATGCCGGAGTCGCGAAGTCGGGATTGGAGACCAACCGCGTGGTATCCGTCGTTTCGCGCCCGGCCTTCACCATTCCCGGGGAGTATGCGGCGATGTGCGAAGAGCTGGCGGTCCGCCTCAAGCAGATGTGGCCGGATCGGACCGGCCGTATGAACACCCGCCTGGATGAAATCCGGCGGAGGGCCGCGGCTGCGGAAGCAGGCCTTGCCGATCGAACAGGGCGTTTGCGCGGCCGGAAAGTTCTCTGCGCGCGCCATCAGCGGGATTTTTGCCGGTGGATGGGCTTGGATGTCGTGGCGGTCTTCGAGGCCGGCACGGATGAGTCGGCCTGGCAGCTCAACCGCGCGGTGGACATGGCGAAGACGGCTGGCGCTGAAGCCGTGATCGGCAATCGGCAGTGGGGATCGCGCCATCTGGATGCGTTGGCCGAAGCCGCCGGCCTTCCGGGCCTCATGCTCAGCAACTTTCCGGACCATGGCGCCGCGGGAGCGTACTGGCAGCTGTTGGATGCCAACGTGAGCGCGCTCCTGAAGGGATTCCCGTGACGGCCGCTGTGGAATTGCGTGAGGTCACCGTCCGGCATCGCCGCACGACGATTCTTGACCGCGTTTCCTTCTCGCTGGCCGCCGGCTCTTTTCTGGCGGTGCTCGGTCCCAATGGAGCCGGGAAGACCACGCTGCTGAACGCCCTGCCGGGCTTTACCCGTTTCACTGGCGAGGTGCGGGTGCTGGGCGCGGAGGTTGCCCGGCTTTCGCCGCTGGAACGCGGGCGATTGCGCAAACGCATCGGATATGTGCCGCAGTTGCATGCGCGCGCGCCCTCCGTCATGCCTTTGTCCGTACGGGAAGTGGTGGAGATGGGAAGGGCCGGGATCTGCGGGCTCAGCCACTCGCTCACCGCGCACGACCGAAACATCTGCTCGGAAGTGATGCGGAATATGGAACTCGACCGCCTCGCCGACCGCCCGTTCGGGGTGCTGTCCGGCGGCGAGCAAAGAAAGGTTCATTTGGCGCGGACCCTCGCGCAGCAACCGGAACTCCTGTTGCTGGACGAGCCCACGGGTCATCTCGACTTGCGGTGGCAGGAGACCCTCACTCAACTGATCGGCCGAGTCTGGCGCGCGACGAACATTACGGTGATCATGGTCACCCACGACCCGCGCCATTTGCCGGCCGGCGTGACTCATGCGGCGGTCTTGAACAACGGCCGATGCGTCGGCATGGGAGCGCCGGCGGACGTCATGGACGCCGGACGGTTGTCCGAGCTTTACGGGCTTCCGCTGCGAGTGCTCGAAACCGGCGGGCGGTATGTTGTCCTGCCGGAGGACCTGGAATGACGCCGCTTCAGATCAAGTGGTTGCTCACGGCGCTGATGGGCGGCGCGGGGTGCGGCTTGGCGGGATTTCTCCTGGTTTCGATGAATCTCCCTTTCATGGGCGTATGTCTGGCGCATGCGGCCATGGCGGGCGCTGTCCTGGCCCACCTCTTCGGCACCCCCGTGCTGGCCACGGCCCTGGTGGCGTCCATGGGCGTTGCCGCGCTGGTGGGTCCGATGGCTGACAAGACGCGCACCCATGCCAACACGGTCATGAGCATTATGTTTTCCCTGGCGTTGGGGCTGGCCTTTCTCGGCATCGGCCTCATGAAGGATCGCCGTTCGGAGCTGTTGGGCCTGATGTGGGGTAACCCGCTGCTGGTGCGCTGGGCCGACCTGCCGCCGCTGGCGCTGGCGTGGCTGCTGCCGCTGGCGTTGCTGGCCATCTTCGCCAAGGAGACCAAAGCCGTCCTGTTCGATCGCGAAGTTGCGCGCGCATGCGGCATTCACGCCGCGCCCATCTACTACGCCATCATCGCGATGTGCGGGTTCACGGTCACCGTCAACCTGAACATCATGGGCGGGCTGATGCTGTACAGCCTGCTGACAAATCCGGCCGTCGCCGCCGCGCAGTTGGTTTCGTCCTATCGGGCGGCGGTGATGGTGTCCATGGCGCTGGGGATGATCTGCGCCGCGGGAGGACTGCTGCTGTCGTTCGCCCTGGATTGGCCGGCGGGCGCAAGCATCGTGCTGGTTTCCGCGGCCGTGTATGCCGCGGCGATCCTCGTTCGCGCGATCCGGGGACGCCGTTGAACCTCGATGAGGCGGGGAGATTTGACGTATGCTGGGGGGCGTGCCGGGCAGCCGCCCGGAGAAAGATAAGACCATGATTTCACTGAATCTTCTTACCGCCGATGAGGCGCGGGCTCGTGTTCACGCGCAGCCGTGGCATACCCGGCTTTGGGCGATGTATTCCTCGCAATGGGATGGGATCGTCACCGATCCGCTCGCCATGACAATTCCCGCCGATGACCATGTGGCGCATCGCGGCGACGGTGTGTTTGAGACGATCAAGGTGGTGGATGGCGCGGTGTATGCCCTGCGTCCGCATCTGGACCGGCTCGAAAAATCCGCCGGAGGCATCCGGATCGATATGCCATGGGGCCCCGATGAACTCGAGCGCGCGGTGGTGGCCACGGCGCGCGCCGCGGGCCGCCGGGAAGGGCTGCTCCGCGTGATCGTCAGCCGCGGCCCGGGCGGATTCGGCGTGGACCCGCGGGAGTCTCCGGCGCCCGGTCTGTACATCATGGCCTACGAAGGCGCGCCCCCGTTCATGCATACCCATCCCTCCGGCGCGCGCGCGGCGACGGTGTCGCAGCCGATCAAGGCCGGGAAACTGGCCACGCTCAAGACCTGCAATTACCTGCCTAACGCGCTCATGAAACTGGAAGCCGGCGAGGCGGGCGCCGATTTCCCCATCGCGTTCGACGAGCGTGGATGCGTGGCCGAAGGCGCCACGGAGAACGTGGGCATCGTGGATGGCGATGGCCGGTTGTGTGTGCCGCGCGAGGGGCGCATGCTCGCGGGCATCACCATGCAGCGGGCGCTGGCGCTCAGCATCGGGCTGGTGAAGCGGGGATTGATCAGTGGAACCGAAGCGCGGGACATTCCCCGCGAGGAATTATTCCACGCCCGCGAAGTGCTGGTATTCGGGACCACTCCGGAAGTGACGGCCGTAACCTCCCTGGACGGAAAAACCGTGGGGTTCGGCCGGCCGGGCCCGGTGCAGCAAGCGCTGGCGCGCATGGTGGACGCCGACCAGCGCACGAATGCGGCGCTGCGCACGCCGGTGGTGTAGCCCTCAGGGCGCGGATTCGGGGACCGGCGCGGGCGACGGGGCAGACTCCGCTGCGGGTTCCTCCGCGGAGGGACGGCTGATCATCTGTCGGACATCGCGCAGCGTGAGCAACAAGATCAACCCCAGCAGCAGCGCGCCGAAAATGCGATGGGTCCACGCGAGGAACGCCGCGCCGGGGGGACGCCGGAATATGGCTTCGTAAAGCGCAAACATGATGTGCCCTCCATCCAGAATGGGGATGGGCAGCAGGTTGAAGATGGCGAGATTGACGTTGATCAAGCCCGTCAGCCAGAGCGCAAACATCAGGTGTGTGGCCGCGGCCATCCAGAATATGCGCAGGATGCCGACCGGGCCGCTCAGCGCGCCGGCCGCTTTGGATCGTTCCTCGGAAGATCCGAAGGCCTTGAAGATGCGGAAGACCGGCGCCGCCCAGGCCCACACCTGCGCCGCCGGACGCAGGGTGTAGTCGAACTGGTTGAAGTGGATGCCGATCATGACCCGGTCGCGTTCCTCGTTGTATTCGGGGCGCACCGTGAGCTCAATACGTTCGCTCCGGCGGAGGACCGTCAGGCGGACGTCCTGATCGCGCCGTTCGATGATGCGGGAAATCAAATCTTCCGTCCCATACACCGGCGTTCCGTCGAACGCTTCGATGAGATCGCCGCGCTGGATGCCGGCGCGCTCGGCGGGCGAGGCGGGTTCCGTGCCGATGACAAGGCTGGGCGACGCTTTGCCGATCCCGGCGAGGGTTCGCCCGGAATGACCCGGCAGGGGTTCGGTGGCGATGGCCAGGGCGCGCTCGGTCCCGTCGGGGCCGGAGACATTCAGCCGAGCTTCCTCGGTGAGCGCCGCGCCGATCATCAGGTCATCCCATGAATGAACGGGGTCGCCGTTGATGCTCAGAATCCGGTCCCCCACCCGAAGGCCGGCCTGATCCGCCCGGGAGTCCGGCCGCACGAAACCGACCACCGTCTGCTGGAGGTCCTCGCCCTTGTGTTCGGAAAAAACATAGAAACCGGTCGCGATCACGAACGCGAGAACGATATTCATCCCGGCTCCGGCAAACGAAACGAGAATGCGTTTTCCGGGCGACGCGGGCGGCAATTTCCGGGCGGTTGCTTCCTCCGATTGCTCGAGAGCGCCCCCGGGGTCCATCTGGGGCAGGGCGACATAGCCACCGATCGGAAAGACGCCGATTTTATAAACCACGCCGCCGATTTTCCGCTGCCACAGCGGGGGGCCGAATCCGATGGAGAACGTGTCCACCACCATGCAACAGAGGCGGGCGACCATGAAGTGCCCCAGCTCATGGACGAAGACGGTGAGGCCGAACAGGGCGACCACGATCAGCACGGTTAACGCATGGCCGCCATACTCCATTAAGACATCCATCATGGTTCCTCTCTCTTACATCAAATGGCGGACATACAGGTACATCATCGGCGCGGCAGGCAGGAGGCTGTCAATCACGTCGAGCAGTCCGCCCATGCCGGCGATCATGCGTCCGGAATCCTTCACTCCGGCGGACCGCTTGACCAGCGACTCCGCGAGGTCGCCCAGTATGCCGGCGATGGCCAGCAGGGCGCCCAGAATCAGGGCGTGGGGAATGCTCAATTCCACTTCGCCAAGATGTCCCCGGGTCACCCAGCGCATGAACAGGCTGCCGACGATGGCAAACGCCACGCCCCCGGCGACCCCTTCCCATGTCTTCTTTGGAGAAATGCGGGGGATGAGCTTGTGGCGCCCGATGGCGCAGCCGACGAAGAACGCCCCCATGTCGGTGAGCTTGACGACCACGATCATGTACAGCAGCAGCCACCGGCCGCCGACTCCGCCGCCGAGCATGGCGATCTTCAGGAAAAAGAGCAGGGGCACGCAGATGTATCCCAGGCCGAGCAGGGAGCCGGCGAGGGTGTGCAACGGACGACCGTTGCCGCGGGCGAAAAACTGGCGCACGAACAGCAGCCCAAAGGCGGCCGCTATGGCCAGCGCATCGGAATCGGCCCGAAGCCGGGAAGACTCGGGGTGGAGCAGGGCCCACCACTCCACGGTCAGCATCAGCAGCCCGGCGATGACGCAAATATGCCGAAAGTTCGGAATGCCGGCGGTGTCCAGGATGTCGTAAAATTCGATGAGCGACAGCACGCACAGCAGGCCGACAATCGCGAGGGCGACTCCGGGTTGTGCGAAGGCCACTGCGGTCAGAAGCGCCACGCCGAGGATCACTCCGCTGATGATGCGCTGTTTCAGCACGGGCGGGCTCCGGACTTCGGGGGTGTTGAGGGGGGCGCCACTCCGCCGAACCGGCGCTGCCGGCGCGAGAATTCCTCGACGGCGGCGCGAAATTCCGCCTCGCGAAACGCGGGCCAGTAGACGGGCGTGAAATAGAACTCCGCGTAGGAAAGCTGCCACAATAGAAAATTGCTCAGCCGGATCTCTCCGCTGGTGCGGATCAGCAAATCGGGATCCGGAATATCCGGCGCGTAGAGATGCCGGGCCACGGTATCTTCCGTGACCGATTCCGGCGCGAGCGTGCCCGCGGCGGCTTCCCGCGCGATCTGGCGGGCCGCGTCCGCGATCTCCGCCCGACTGCCGTAACTGAGCGCCAGCACGAGCGTGTGCTCGGTGTAGCCCTCGGTGTCGCGCATCACCCGCTCCAGGTTGGCGCGCAGATCGGAGGGAAGATCCTCCATGCGTCCGATGACGCGCAACCGGACCCGCTCCTTGTGCAGGTCTTTCTCGCGGCTCTTCAGCATGAACCGCAGCAGCTGCATCAACCCGGTGACTTCATCCCTCGGGCGGGTCCAGTTTTCGGAGCTGAATGCGTAGAGCGTGAGAAACGGAATGCCCAGCTCCCGGCAGGATCGCAGCGCGGATAGAACGGATTCCGCCCCTTCCTCGTGTCCCTTGAGCCGGGGGAGGCCGCGTTCGCGCGCCCAACGCCCGTTGCCGTCCATGATGATGGCGACATGCCGGGGACGGATGGGAGCGGAATCACTCATGCGTCGGTCGCCTTCCGGGTTCGGCGTCGGGCGGCCTGCTTCCGGTCGAGCAGGAGAGTATCTTCCCGCCCGGGGCCGAGGGACAGTACGCCCACCGGAACGCCGGTGAAGGTTTCGATGGCCTTGATGTATTCCCGCGCCGGCTCGGGCAAGCCGAACCAGTCCGCCGCTCCGCGGAGCGCGCCCGACCAGCCCGGCAGGTCCTCGTACACGGGGACGCACCGGGCAAACACATCGGGATCGGCGGGCACGGTGTCCATCCGGCGGCCATCGCATTCATAGGCGACGCATATGCGGAGGGGATCGAAACCGTCGAGTACATCGAGTTTGGTCAACGCCCATTCGTCGATGCCGTTGATCCGGGCCGAGTATCGCGCCACGACCGCATCGAACCAACCGCACCGCCGGGGCCGTCCGGTGGTCGCCCCGAATTCGCGCCCGACCGAGCGCAATCGCTCTCCGATCGCGTCGGTCCGCTCGGTGGGGAAGGGGCCTTCGCCGACGCGCGTGGTGTAGGCCTTGAGCACACCCACCACCCGGTCCATGCGCGACGGCGGTATCCCGGTGCCGGTGGCCGCGCCTCCGGATGTGGAACTGG
>JAGOHE010000223.1 GCA_017996315.1 Kiritimatiellia bacterium
ACCTTGTCCCGTTGGACGCGCCGCCCCGCCCGCCCGCGCCGGCGCCCGCCGCATCCGCGCGCATGGAACCGCGGCCGGCGCCCGCCGCGGAGGTGTACGAGGCGCTGAAACTCGGCTTGCGCGATTACATGGACAAAAACGGGTTTCAGCGCTGTGTGGTGTCGATCAGCGGCGGCGTGGATTCCGCGCTGGTGGCGGCGATCGCGGTGGACGCGCTGGGTCCGGAGCGCGTGGCGGGAGTCACCCTGCCCTCGCGCTATTCCTCGGAGGGCACCCGCCGCGATGCCGAGACGCTGGCTCGCGGGCTGGGCATCGAATTCATGGAGCTTCCCATCGAAGGCCCGTTCCAATCCTCGCTCGACCTGCTCGCGCCGGTCTTCGCGGGGCGGGAGCCGGGACTGGCCGAGGAGAACCTGCAGGCGCGCATCCGCGGCGTGCTGGTGATGACATGGTCGAACAAGTTCGGCTGGCTCGTGGTGTCCTGCGGAAACAAGAGCGAATTCGCCACGGGCTACTGCACGCTCTATGGCGACATGGTCGGCGGGTTTTCGCTGATCAAGGACGTGCCCAAGACGCTGGTGTTCGAGCTGGCCCGCTGGCGCAACGCGCAGGGACCGGCCCCGGTAATCCCGCCTTCCATTATTGAACGCCCCCCGAGCGCCGAGCTGCGTCCGGATCAGAAGGACAGCGACAGTCTGCCTCCGTATGAGGTGCTTGATCCGATTCTCGAGCGGTATGTCGAACGCAATTGGTCGTACGATCGCATCGTGGGCGACGGGTTTGATGCGGAGACGGTGCGCCGCGTTATCCGCCGGGTGGATCTTTCCGAGTACAAGCGCCGGCAGGGCGCTCCGGGAGTGAAGATTACGCCCAAGGCGTTCGGCCGCGACCGGCGCATGCCGGTCACCAACCTGTATCTGGAGCGGTTGTGAGAACGGGAGACGCTCCTCCCGAAACCGCCGCCGCGAAAAGCGCGCCGGCCCACATGCGCGAACTGGAACTGCTGTTCCAGGTCAGCCGGGTGCTGGACGAAAGCCTCGACCTGCGCGACGTGGTCAACCCGGTGCTCGAAGCCCTCGCGCGGCACATGAACATGCAGTACGGCACGTTGACGCTGCTCAACCGCCAGACGCGCGAAATACTGATCGAGGCGGCGCACGGGCTCACCGCGCAGCAGCAGCGGCGCGTCCGCTACCGGCTGGGCGAAGGGGTCACCGGCACGGTGGTGCTCACCGGCCGGCAGGCGATCATTCCGCGCACCAGCGAAAGCCCGGAGTTCCTCGACCTCACGCGCCGCGGCCGCCGGGCCGACACCTCCTTCATCTGCGTTCCGATTCTGGTGGGCAAGGAAGTCGCCGGGGCGTTGAGCGTGGACCAGGCCGTCAAACCCATGGCCGCCCTGCGCGAAGACGCTCGGCTGCTGGCGATTGTGGCCTCGATGATCGCGCGGGCGGTGCAACTCCGCCGCGCGGCGCAGGAGGAGCGCGACCGGCTGGAAGCCGAGAACGTGCGGCTCAAGCAGGAACTGCGCGAACGCTTCCGCCCGGCGAACATCATCGGCAACACCCACGAAATGCAGCAGGTCTACGATCAGATCGCGCAGGTGTCGCATAGCGCCGCAACGGTCCTGGTGCTGGGCGAAACCGGCACCGGCAAGGAACTCGTGGCGAACGCGATCCATTACAACAGCGACCGGGCCGGCGGGCCCTTCGTTCGCGTGCACTGCGGCGCGCTGCCCGAAACGATCATCGAGAGCGAATTGTTCGGCCACGAAAAGGGCGCGTTTACCGGCGCGGATCGGGAGCGCGCGGGCCGCTTCGAGCTGGCGGACGGCGGGACGCTTTTTCTCGACGAGATCGGCGACATCAGCGCGCACCTGCAGATCAAACTCCTGCGCGTGCTGCAGGAGCGCGAGTTCGAACGGGTCGGCGGCGCGCGAACCCTGCGGGTGGATGTGCGCATTATCGTCGCCACCCACCGCGATCTCGCCGCGATGGTACGGGAGAAGGCGTTTCGGGAGGACCTGTATTACCGGCTCAACATCTTTCCCATCTACGTGCCGCCGCTGCGCAAACGCAAGGCGGACATTGTGCTGCTGGCCGACCATTTTCTGGACCAGTACAGCCGCGCGGCGGGCAAGCCCGTGCGGCGGCTGTCGAGCGCGGTGATTGATATGCTCATGAGCTACCATTGGCCCGGCAACGTGCGCGAGCTGGAGAACTGCATGGAACGCGCGGTGCTCGTGGCGGAGGGCGATGTGATCTATCCGCACCACCTGCCGCCGACGCTGCAGACCGCCGAAGCGACCGGCCATCCGGTGCGGGGCGATCTTCGGCGGCTGGTGCAGGCGTATGAGCGCGATTTGATTGTGGACGCCCTGAAATCCTCGCGGGGCAACATCGCCCGCGCCGCCCGCGCCCTGGGCACAACCCAGCGCATCATGGGATACAAAATCCGCACCCTCGGCATAGAACCCAAACGCTACGCCGGATGATCGAGGCAACGGAGTCAGCGTCCCCAAGAATTTCTATTCGACGCTATAGATTGAGGCGAAGGGACTACCGTTCATATTCCCGACGATGGCCGATGTTCCGGTGCTGGCGACCGCGGCCATCACCGCGCTGTCGGGCATTTTCTGTTTCATGGACCATCGCGATCTGCTGTACACCCGGTGATCCATGCGCCGCGGATAAGCTCTGATCCGCGCCCGGCCCGGTTCTTCTACGATGACTGGCGTCGTCTCGCGCGGCGAAGAACAATGGCGCCGGCCATGGCCAACAGAGCGCCCGTCGCCGGTTCAGGAATCCCCTTCAGTTGAAAGGCCATGTCCATTGTGTCATCGCGCAAATAATTGCCCGTCGCCGGAAACGCATGGTAGGCCCCCCCCCGGATACGTGTCATCCGTAAACGACAACATGATCGCGGGGC
>JAGOHE010000224.1 GCA_017996315.1 Kiritimatiellia bacterium
GAACCCACAATAACTTTTTCTCACAGTCGTTTTGCCTGATGTCATGAGCGCTCTTTCTTCCATGCTAGATCCCCTGCCCGCCGGAGCCTTGAACCGGAGCGCCGCGGCGCATCTGTTGAATCGCGCCGGATTCGGCGCCCGCCCGGAGGAAATTGAAGAAGCCGCCGGGCGCGGCTTGACCGCCACTCTGGACCGGCTGTTCGAGTTCCATCGCACCCGGCCTCCCGTCCCTCCGCCCGAATGGTGGACTCCCGAATCCGACCGCAAGCCTGACCGTTCCGCATGGCAGGGATTGAGCGAGGAGGAACGCCGCGAGAAACAGGCGGAGCTTGGCCGCGCGGATGCGCAGCGGCTGCTGGAGTTGCGCGGCTGGTGGCTGGAACGCATGCGATCGGGCCCCTACCCGCTTCAGGAAAAGCTCACCCTCTTCTGGCACGGGCACTTTGCCACCGGGCAATCCAAGGTACGAAGCGCTTACATGATGTGGCGTCAGAATCAGACGCTGCGCGAACACGCGGCGGGCAACTGGCGCGAGATGCTGCGGGCGATCTCCCGCGATCCGGCCATGCTGGTCTGGCTCGATACCGCCCGCAGCCGCCGGAGATCGCCCAACGAAAACTATGCCCGCGAGCTGATGGAATTGTTCACCCTCGGCGAGGGGAATTACACCGAAACGGATATCCGCGAAGCCGCGCGCGCATTCACCGGATGGACTCTGGAGGCGAATCGTTTCGCGTTCCGCCACCGGCCCAAGGACCACGATCCGGGCGTGAAAACCGTGCTGGGCGTCACCGGCGCGCTGGATGGCGACGGGGCGATTGACGCCATCCTCGCCCAGCCGCAAGCCGCCGCGCATCTCGCCCGCCGGCTCTGGGATTATTTCGTGTCGCCCGATCCCGATCCGGCGGCGGTGGACGCGCTGGCGGAAACGCTTCGCGCGGAACGTTACGAATTGGAACCGGCGCTGCGTGCCCTCTTTTCCAGCCGCATATTTCATTCCGAACGAGTGCGACGCTGCCATGTGAAGAGTCCGACGCACTGGCTGATCGGCACCCTGCGCGTTCTCGATATTCCGCTCCCCCAAACCCGCCGCTGCGTGAGCATGCTGCAGGCGCTCGGACAGCACTTGTTCGATCCGCCCAATGTGAAGGGTTGGGACGGCGGCATGGGCTGGATCACGGCATCGTCGCTGCTGGAGCGCTATCGGTTCGCGGAGGAGCTGATCCGCCGGGCGCCGGGCGATGCCCGCCGATGGCTGCCGCCGGATACGGCGTCCCTGACGTGGGGCGCGTTCGTGCGGCGTCTGTGCGAGCGGGTGTTCCAGGATCCCCTCCGCGCGGAAGACCGGTCCGAACTTCTCCTGCGGCTGCCGCCGTGGCCTCCGGCGGAATGGGGCAACGCGGAAGTTCGCGAAGCCATGCTGGTCCTGATGCGCACGGTGTATTATCAACTGGTGTGATGCCATGAACACGCCCCGCTACCCTCGATCCGACGCCGGCCGCCCGAACCGCCGTCAATTTTTACAACGACTGGCCTTCGGTGGAATGGCCGCGGGCGCGCTGCCCCATCTATCCCGATGGATCGGCCCGCCGGCCGCATGGGCGGCGGACGCCGCCGGCGGCGATGCGTCGGTGCTGGTGATCCTCCAACTTGCGGGCGGCAATGACGGACTGAACACGCTGATCCCGATCGGCAACGATCATTATTCCCGAGCCCGGCCCCAGCTTGGCATCCACGCCCAGCCCGAAACGATGCTGAACCCGGAGTTCATGCTGCACCCCTCCCTGATCGGATTCAAACAGATGTATGACCGCGGATGGCTGTCCGCGATCCATGCGGTGGGCTATCCCCGGCCCAACCGTTCGCATTTCCGGAGCATGGAAATATGGCAGACCGCCTCGGACAGCGATCGCGTCGAGAAATACGGCTGGATCGGACGCTGTTTCGACCAGGCTTGGGCCAACGCGGGCGCGGCCATCGGCATCGCCCTGACCGGTCAGTCACCGCAGTCCTTCGCCTCGCGCGGGGGACAGGGCATGGTCACGCGCGATCCGGACGCATTCCGCGCCCCCGATGGCATGACTTCGGATACGAATCCTGAATCCGCGAACCATTCCGCAGAGGAGGACGACGAGACCGACCCGTCCGCGAATACGGGCGGAAGCATCGGCGGACTGGGCGGGCAGGCGTCCGGGATGAAGCCCTCTTTGGACCGATTGCGGCGGATTGAACAGGAAGCGGTGCACTATTCCCGACAGATGCAGCGCATCCTCGCCGGGGCTCGTAATGCCGCCCCCTACCCCTCGTCGCGACTGGCCCGGGATTTTTCAACGGTCGGCCGGTTGATATCCGGAAGGATGCCCACCCGGATGTATTATCTCTCCCACGGCGGCTACGACACCCATGTCGGCCAGGCCGCCGCGCAGGCCCGGCGTCTTCGCGAACTGGGCGACGCGCTGCTCGCATTCATGAACGACATGGACGCCTCGGGACAGCGCGCCCGCGTGGCGGTGATGGTGTTCAGCGAATTCGGCCGGCGAATACGGGAGAATGCCAGCGGCGGCACCGATCACGGCGCGGCCGGTCCGGTCTTCGTGTGCGGGGGCGGCATTCCGCCGGGACTTCACGGCACATTCCCCAGCCTGGCGCCGGAGGATTCCCCGCAGGGCGATGTTCCCCATACCTGTGATTTCCGGTCGATATACGCCACCCTGCTTCGCGGTCACCTCCGTGTGAATCCCATCGCCGTGCTGGGCCGCGAGTTCCCCCCGCTGCCCACCTCGTCCGTTCCCGCGTAATTCCTTCCGGTGCGAGCGCGGGATCGCGGCCGGGATTGAAATCCGACACGCGTTTTGATAAAGTCTTCCCATTGTTCCCCCCCCCGTTGATTTCCCAAC
Source organism: Kiritimatiellia bacterium (assembly GCA_017996315.1). Classification (GTDB taxonomy): domain Bacteria; phylum Verrucomicrobiota; class Kiritimatiellia; order PWTM01; family PWTM01; genus JAGOHE01. Next base: position 2,898 of record JAGOHE010000224.1, read on the forward strand.
GATTTCTATGATTGCCAAAAAGT
>JAGOHE010000225.1 GCA_017996315.1 Kiritimatiellia bacterium
AAACCTGACCTTCACCGGGAAGGGACGTCAGGATGGTGAGCCTGCGTCCAGCCTGATCAATCTCCGCGGTCAGCCCCCGGCTCTCGGTGGGGGACTGGTAGGAGCCATTCCATGAACCCTCGATATCGGGCACGTCGGCGGGCGCGACGGTTGCCGTGCCCTCGTCCACGATCACCCCCGGATTTTCCGAGTCCCCGCCCCGGTCATGGCATCCGGAAGTCCCTCCGAAGATCGCCACTCCCAACAACAGCCCCGCGACGCACCAGTGTTGCGGGCCGACCAGGAAGCATTTTGTACTCATACTGCGCGAATCCGCCGCATGATACTACCCGGCCGGATCGTGGCGCACGTTTAATTTCAGTATTTCTTCGATGGGCGGCCGGGGGGCAGGGCGGCCGCTCATGACCCATGCGACGCAGGCGCGTTCCGCTGCGGTGCCGTCCGAGTCCATCTTTCAGGAGTCATAAAGAGACACCAACCGAATGGTTGCAGTCCGTCGGCGCACGGATTCCCCGAACGTAATCTTCCGGGTCGTCCGGGGTGATGAGTCGGAGATGAAGCCCCTGGGGGCCGGGCTGCCAGCGCAGGGAGCAGTGGCACCCCCTACCGGAATCGAACCGGTCTTTGCAGGATGAGAACCTGCCGTCCTAGCCGATAGACGAAGGGGGCAAAGGCTTCGTAGGATAGCGAATTCGGCCCCTCAAAGTCAAATCAGCCGATGTTTTCGAAGAGGGCGGTGGAGAGATAGCGTTCGCCGGAGTCGGGCAGGATGACCACGATCGTTTTCCCGGCGAACTCCTCCTCGTGGGCCAGCCGCACCGCCGCCACCGCCGCCGCGCCGCACGAGATGCCGCTCAACAGGCCCTCTTCCCGCGCGAGCCGACGGCCCATCTCGATCGCTTCGGCGCCATTCACCTGTTCCACCCGGTCCACGAGATCGAGATCCAGCGTGTCGGGAATGAAGCCCGCGCCGATGCCCTGAATTTTATGCGGTCCGGGTTTGAGTTCCATACCGGCGAGCCGTTGCGTGATGACCGGACTTTCGGCGGGCTCCACCGCGACGCTGACGAGCTTCCGGCCCTGAGTCCGCTTGATATAGCGGGAAATGCCCGAAATGGTTCCGCCGGTTCCGACTCCGGAAACGAGCACATCCACCCGCCCGTCGGTATCCTCCCAGATTTCCGGCCCCGTGGTGCTCTCGTGAATCGCCGGGTTGGCGGGATTCTTGAACTGCTGGGGCAGGAAGTAGCGCTGGGGATTCTCCGCATGGCGCGCTTCCGCCCGGTTCACCGCCCCGCGCATTCCCTCCGCGCCGGGAGTCAGCTCCACGTTCGCCCCGAGCGCCACCAGCACCCTGCGGCGCTCGACACTCATGGTATCCGGCATGAACAGGGTCAGCGCGTAACCGCGCGCCGCGGCGACGAACGCCAGCGCAATACCGGTGTTCCCGCTGGTCGGTTCGATGATCTCCATGCCGGGCTTCAGCGTCCCATCCTTCTCGGCCTGCCAGATCATGTTCGCGCCAATCCGGCACTTGACCGAGTAGGCGGGATTCCGGCCTTCAACCTTGGCCAGGACGGTTGCGGCGGCGCCTTCGGTGATCCGGTTGAGGCGCACCAGCGGAGTGCGTCCGATGGAGAACGAATTGTCGGTGTAGATCCTGCTCATGGTTTTCTCCTGAACGGCGAGAGCGGCGGAGCGGATGTGCGCATGGGGGGCCCTTTTTCAGACGGAGGCTTTTCCCAGCGCCTGATCGAGATCGGCGAGAATGTCCTCGATGTTCTCCAGACCGATCGACAGCCGGATGTAATCCGGGGTGACGCCCGTGGCCTGTTGCTCCTCGGGGGTCAACTGCTGGTGCGTGGTGGACGCCGGATGAATGACGAGACTCTTGGCATCGCCGATATTGGCCAGGTGCGAGAAGAGCTTCACCGCTCCGATGAATCGCTTGCCGGCCTCCAGCCCGCCGCGAATGCCGAACCCGACAATGCCCCCGTACCCGCGCGTCAGATACTGCGCGGCCACCGCATGTCCGGGATCGTCTTCGAGACCGGGATACGTCACCCAGGCCACGCGCGGATCGGTCTTCAGCCGGCGGGCCACGGCGAGCGCATTCTCCGAATGCCGCTGCTGGCGCAGGGGCAGCGTTTCCAATCCCTGCAGAAGCTGGAAGGAGTTGAACGGACTCAGCGCCGCCCCGGTGTCCCGCAGCCAGCTTGTGCGCAGTTTGAGAATGTAGGCCACGTTGCCCAGGCCCGGGAAATTGCCGAACACGTTCCAGTAGTTCAACCCGTGATAGCTCGGATCGGGTTCGCTCAACTCGGGGAACTTGCCATTCGACCAATCGAACGTTCCGCCGTCCACCACCACGCCGCCCAGGGTGGTGCCGTGCCCGCCGATGTACTTGGTGGCCGACGCCACCACCACATGTGCGCCGTGCTCGATCGGCCGCACCAGGCCGACGCCGACGGTGTTATCCACGATCAGCGGAATGCCTGCTTCGTGCGCAATCGCCGCGAGGGCTTTAAAATCGGGCACGTCCAGCTTCGGATTGCCGATCGTCTCGATGTAGAGCGCGCGCGTCCGCGGGGTGATCGCCGCCCGGAACGCCGCCGGATTGCGGGAATCCACAAACGTCACCCGGCGTCCCAGCTTGGGGAATGTGTGATGCAGGAGCTGGTAGGTGCCCCCGTAGAGATTGTTGCCCGCGACGAATTCATCGCCGACCCGCGTGAAGCCCAGCAGCGCCGCGGTGATCGCCGCCGAGCCGGAGGCGAACGCCAGCGCGCCGCTCCCGCCTTCGATGGCGGCGACGCGTTGCTCGAACACATCGGTGGTCGGGTTCATGAGCCGCGTGTAGATGTTCCCGAATTCCTTCAGCGCGAAAAGATTCGCCGCGTGCTCGGGGCTC
>JAGOHE010000048.1 GCA_017996315.1 Kiritimatiellia bacterium
CCAATTTGTGGTCCAGCAGCTACTACACCCCGGTCTCGACGTCCACCAGCAGCGCCGGCACCACGGTCTGGCTGTATAACCCGACCGCATCTTCCATGACGGTCCAATGTCAAACGCGAACCGGCACAGGGGGCAACACGCTAACCACGACCGCGCTGACCGTGCCCGGCGGCACGAACGGCGGCTATCTCAAGCAGGTCATTCCCAACGGCTACGGCGCCCGCTTCTACAACACCTCGGGCGTGCAATTTTATGCGATGTCCTCCACCGATTCCACCAGCTCCTCCAGCAGCGGCAACCGCACGTGGGACTGGGGTTTCGCGCTCGTGCCCCAGAGTTCGCTGACGCCGCAAGTGCTGATCGGGCTGGGCATCGGCCGCGATCCGACCTCTTCGACAAATCCCAACGAAAACGGTAACCCCGTCTGGGTCACTCCCGTGGGCAACGGCAACACCACCACGACGATTTACATCGATTACGATGCCAATCCCCTGACTGGCGCGCTCACCGATCCCAATGGAAACAAGTACGACACCTCGATTTCGCTGCGCGAACTGGACGTCGGGAAAATCTATGATTCGACCGACCGCAACCAGACCGGCATGCTGGTCTACACCCTCACCCCGGGCGTCAAACTCGCCGCGGCCTGGGGCCAGGATCCGCTGACCGCCAGCGCCTCTGCGCCGGGACTGGACGTCGGCACGGCGATTCCGCCCCTGCCGCTCTTTGATGCCGGTAAGAACGGAACGCTGCAGACCGATAACGACGGCGACGGCTTCCTCAGCCCCGGCGACACGATGAGGTACACGATCGTGTTCAATAACATCAGTCGCCTGCCTGTACCGGACATCCTGCTCACCGACAACCTGCCGGTGGATGTCACGTATGTGCCGAATTCCACCACGTTCAAGAATCATCAGGGCGTGACGACCGCGGTTGCGGACGACACGACGGGTAGTCCTTTCCCCTTCGACGAGAGCGGAAAGATCGTGAACCCGGCCGTGGCGCTGCCCGTGCGCGGCACGTTCGAGGTCTCCTTCCTCGTGGCGATCAAGGGCTATGGCGACCTGACTCCGGGACTCTCCGATATCGTCAACAACGGCGTGAGCGTCGGCGTCGGCTCGACCATCTATCTAACCGATACCACGCCGCTGAACGGCCGCATCGGCGATTACGTCTGGAATGACTTGGACGGCGATGGTGTCCAGGATGCCGGTGAGCCGGGTCTGGCGGGCGCGACGGTCGAGCTGTACCAGGACTCCAACGGCAACGGCGTCATTGACGCGGAAGACCTGCTGGTCGGCACCCGCGTAACCGGAGCCAACGGCCAGTATTTGTTCACCGGCGTGACCGCCGGCTCGTATCTGGTTTCCGTGGCGGCGGATTCCCTGCCCGCCGGCTACGAACTGACGACCAACAACGATCCCCTGCCGGTCACCCTCGTCGGCGGACAAGTGTTCATGGATGCCGACTTCGGTTATCAGGACCGCTCCGCCGGCACCGTCAACGGACATCTCTATCTCGATACGAACGGCAATGGCGTCCAAGACGCGGGTGAACCCAACCTGCCGAACGTGAATGTGGTCGTCACCGACGCCAACAACCAGTCGCAAACGGTCGTCACGGACGCGAACGGCAACTGGACGGCCACGGTGCCGCCCGGCGCGGCGACCGCGGATGTGGACGAGACCGACCCGGATTATCCGGCCGGATACACGCAGACCGAAGGAACGGATCCGTCCGCCGTCACTGCGGTGACCGGTCAGAATACGTTTGCAGGCAATGATGGCTATTTCCTGCCTATCCTAGGCATCGAGCTGACCAAGACCGCCAGCCCGCAGACCTACAGCACCGTCGGCCAGGTCATCACCTACGCCTTCACGGTCAAGAATACCAGCAACGTCACGCTGACGAATGTGGTCGTCACCGACCCGACGGCGGTCATCTCCGGCGGTCCGATTGCCGAGTTGGCGCCGAGCGCCAGCGACAGCACGACCTTCACGGCGACCCGTGCGATCACGCAGGCCGACCTTGACGCGGGTCTCGTGTACAACATCGCCACGACGGAAGGCACCGCGCCCGGTGGTACGAAGGTCAACGACACCGATGACGAAACCGTCACCGCCGTCGCGACTCCGGGCATCGAGCTGACCAAGGTCGCGACTCCGCAGACTTACGCAGCGGCTGGCGATGTGATCGTCTACACCTTCAACGTCAAGAATACGGGCAATGTAACCTTGACGAACGTGTCGGTGAGCGACACGCGGCTCAACCTGAACGGGCTGGCGGTGACCCCCGCGACGCTCGCGCCGAATCAAACGGGGACAGCCACGGCGAACTATACCGTCACGCAGACCGACGTGGCCGCGGGCCGGATCGACAACACGGCGACCGCAAAGGGAACGCCGCCGCAGGGTCCTGCCGTGGTGGACAGCGACGATGAGACGGCCACCGCGTTGAGGGGCACCGTGGGTGGACATCTCTACATCGACACCAACGGCAATGGCGCGCAGGACGCGGGCGAACCCAACCTGCCCAACGTGAATGTGGTCGTCACCGACTCCAACGGCCAGCCGCAGACGGTCGTCACGGACGCCAACGGCAACTGGCTGGCCACGGTGCCGCCCGGCGCGACCACCGCGGACGTGGACGAGACCGATCCGGATTATCCGGCCGGCTACACGCAGACCGAAGGCGACGACCCGACCAGCGTGACCGCTGTCGCGGGCGTGGGCATCTCCGCGGGCAATGACGGGTACTTCCCGCCTGTTCCGGGCATCGAGTTGACCAAGACGGGTGTGGTTGAGATGGGAGCTCAGGATCCCTGGGCCACCTGCAATCCGTTCGGTCCCGCGCAGGCATTCAATGCGCTGATTTTCGGTGACTTCACCTCCAGCGCCGGCGATACCGATGGACGGCTGGCCGTGGGCGGAGACGCGAATATCCCCGTGGGATACAGCGTGGGATTCGGAGTCTATGGCCATGCCATCCCGCCCAACTTCGGCGGCACCACCGATATGTTCATTGTGGGCGGCGACCTGACCGATGGCGCATGGGGCGTGAATGGCAACATCGTCTATGGCGGAACTCGCACCGGACCTGTGCGCTGGATGAACGACGGCAACCTGGTTCGCCATGTGACCCCTGTGACCTTCCGCAGGGACGGCAATGTGCCCTCGAACGGCAGCGGCGCATCCTTTGAGGAACTGCGCGATCGGCTGGATGAACGCAGCGATCGTCTTGCGGAATTGGCCGATCGGGGTGTTGTGCTCGTGGATTCCACCGTCCACAGTCTGTACCTGGTGGGCAACGACCCGGTCCTGAATGTGTTCAATCTGGACGCGTCCGATTGGAACGGATCCTCCCGGGGCATTTTCATCGACGCGCCCGAGGGTTCCACCGTGCTGATCAACGTGCACGGACCTCAGATCGAGATCCGCAACAGCAGCATGGACGTGAGCGGCACCACCATGGAACACGTGCTGGTCCACTACGTGGATGCCACCCAGGTGTCCACCACCAGCTTCACGCACGCGGCTTCGGTGCTCGCGATGCATGCCGATGGATCGTTCCTGGGCGGCTCGATTGACGGCCGGGCCGTCTTTGGCGGATCCGTCACCTCCGGCAATGGATTCGAGTTTCACAACTACGATTTCCTGGGCCACATGTGCAACGGCGAGAATCCGGGGCCGGTTTCGCCCCAGATCCGATACACCTTCACCGTGAAGAACACTGGTAACGTGAATCTTGTGAACGTGAACGTGGTTGACGATCTCGTTCAAGTCACAGGCGGACCGATCAGCCTGGCGCCCGGTGAGACAAGCACCACCGACTTCACCGCGGTGCTTCTGCTCACGGACGATCATTTTGCGATGGGCGCACTGACCAATGTCGCACACGCGGTCGGGTACACGCTGGGCGGACAGTCGGTAACAGACACGGCGACGCATGTAGCCGATCTGCCGGATCCGGAAATCGAAGACACGCCGGCGCCGGTTGTCATCCCGCCCGACAGCGGCGAGCAGCCCGATCTGCAGATCCAGTCGGTGGACCTGGTTCCCTCGCCCACCATCGTCGGCACCCGGTTCACGGCGCGCGTGCGCATCGCGAATCTCGGCCTCAGCGCGGCTTCCAATGTTTCTGTGAACCTGTGGAGCGGCGCTCCCGCGTACTCCGCGACGCCTGAGGGCGATGCCACCGCGTCCAAGACCGTTGACGTGATTCCCAGCGGCGAGTCGGTGGTGGTGGAGTTCACGGACCTGATCGCGTCGCTCAACACCGGCACATACCACGCGATGGCCGTCGTCAATCCGTCCCGCTCCATATCGGAGCAGAGCTATGGCAACAACCATGGCGGCACGACATACTCGCTGGAAAAACTGACCGTGAAGATCGAGCCCGCCAATGGGGCCGTGAAGATTTCATGGAACAGCGTTCCCGGCTATATCTATTGCGTCGAGCGGTCAAACGGGCTGTCTCAGCCGTTTGCAATCATCGCGGAAGACATTCCGTCCACGCCTCCCGTGAACACGTACGAGGACAGCGCGGCGGGCGGGACATTCTTCTACAGGGTCTGGGGCTATAAGCCCTGATTCCTGCTTTCAGCATCTGGCCATCCCCCGTGTTCCGACGCGGGGGATGGTTTGTTTCAGCCCTTCCCCTGCCAGGCCCCAGCGGTCGTCCGATGGCATCCGAACAGGCAGCGGAACACGGAGGATAGCGCGGTGCGACCATGCTGCGATCTGTGCGGAGAGCGAGAACGGCCTTTATTGTTCTTTTCCCCCCCGCACGGGTTTCCCCTTCGCCCCGGCTCCCGGACCGGTTACGGACCTGCTGCGGGCCATGGCGGACGCCATTGTTCTTTGCCGCCCGAGACACGACGCCTCTCATCGTGAAATTAGAAGAACCGGGCCTGAGGCGGATCGGAGGTTATCCGCGGCGAATGGAATGCCGGGTGTGCAGCAGATCGCGGTGGTCCATGAAATAGAAAATGCCCGACAGCGCGGTGATGGCCGCGGTCGCCAGCACCAGCACATCGGCAATCATCGGAAATACAGACTCAAATCGCTTCGCCTCGATCTTCAGCGCCGGAAAGACATCCTGGATCAGCGCCAGGCCCAGCAGCAGCAGCGTGAGCGCGACCATCTGCCAGATCGTTTTGTGCTTGCCCCATGCGCCCGCGGGAATCATCCGCTGTTCGCCCGCCGCCAGCAGCCGCAGTCCCGTGACTAGAAATTCCCGGGTGATGATCAGCACGACCACCCATGCGGGCACCAGCGGGCGGGCGCTCCCCGGCGCCTTGATTTCCACCAGCGCGACGAACGCCGCGCACACGAGCACTTTATCGGCCAGAGGATCCATCAACTCCCCGAAGGGGGTCACGCCGTAGCGGGTGCGCGCGAGATGCCCGTCGAACGCGTCGGTCAGCGCCGCCAATCCGAAGACCAGGAGCGCCAGGGTTCGGGCAAAAGGAAATTCGGAAGCGAGCAGAATCATCATGACCGCAGTCATGACGAACCGGCCCAGGGTCAGCGCGTTGGGGGGGTTCATGGCGTACGGGGAGCCGCGACGCCCGGCTCAATGAGAATATACGGATCGGGCGGTTCCACGCCATATCCAGAGGGCGCGCCCGGTCCCGGATCCGGCGCCCGGGTTGCGCGATCGGCGGTGCACGCTCTCAACGTCGAGGTCAAGGCCGTGGCCGCGACCAGCAATAGCGCCGCCATCACGATCGGCGGTCCGTAGACCGGAAGCCACGCCGTGCGCAGCCGGCCCCAATATTTCCCGGTCGTTTCCCCCAACCGGGCGGGCGTCCGTCCATGAACGCTCCGGGACGGGGCGGGAAGAACCGGCTCGGCCGCGGACGGGGGCATCGGGGAGAAAGGTTCCATCGCAACCGGGGCTGGAATGGATCGCGGCGGACTCGGCCGATAGGCAAAAAGATCCGGCTCATCCACCCGCCGTTCCGCGTCCTTCTTGCGCGACGGCCGAGGACCCGCGCTCGACGTCAGATTTGGAAAATCAAACTCTCCCGTCGGCGGGGCCGGCTGTGCCGCCGCCGGGGGGCGCTGCTGGTTGATGATCCGCTGCGTCTCCGACAGCCGCCGCGCTAGAACAGAAGTGGTCTTCGAGGGTTCGGGCGGGGGCGGCGGTTTCAACGGCACATGCACGGTCGAGCGGGTGCGGGGGCCGGGCGCGGCCGGCTCTGGCGACGGAGGCGGAGGCGGAGGCGCGGAAACCACGGCCGATCCCTCCTCGCCGGGCGGCGCAAAACGATCCACCGGAGGCGCCAGCGCGGGCGAGGGCGCATGCCGGGTATGCAGCATGCGCGAGGTGTTCTCCGGCGCCAGCGCGGGCGCGCTCGCAGGCGGGCCGTCCGGGGCCGACATCGCGTGCTCAATGAGTTCCCGGGAATCCAGCCCCAGCGCCTTGGCGTATATCCGGATGAATCCCTTGATGTACAGCGGGGCGGCCATGGAGCTGAAATCCCCCTGCTCCATCGCCTGAATTTGCGTCGGCTTGATCCGGGTGATTTCCGCCGCTTCGGCCAGGGACATGCCCTTGCGCTCCCGGGCCTCGCGGAACTGTTTGCCAATGGAAGGTTTTAGGTCCATGCCGGAAGCTTATATTGCGCGGTCGGGGGGTTCGTCGCTCTCATCGCCATCACGGGTTTCATTTTGCGGAATGTCCCCATCGAGGTCGATCAGAATCTCGCGGGGATCCGATCCCTGCGCCGGTCCGATGATGCCCCGTTCCTCGAGCAGGTCCATGATGCGCGCGGCTCGGGTATAGCCGATGCGCAGCCGCCGCTGCAGCGAGGACGTGGACGCGCGGCGGGTCTGGCGGATGACTTCCACCGACTGCTCGATCAGCTCGTCGTCTTCCTCCATATCCGGAAGATCGGCGCTCTTTTTCTCCAGCTTTTCCTTGATGGACATTTCGTAGCTGGGCGCGCCCTGCGCGCGCCAGTGATCCGCGATCGCATGCACTTCGGCATCCGTCGTCATACAGCCCTGCGCGCGCACCAGCCGCCCCAGGCCGGGCGGAAGGAAGAGCATGTCGCCTTTGCCCAGCAGCTTGTCCGCCCCGCCCGCGTCGAGGATGGTGCGGCTGTCGTTCTTCTGCGCGACCTGGAACGAAATGCGCGCGGGGAAGTTGGCCTTGATGGTGCCGGTGATGACATTGACCGACGGCCGCTGCGTGGCCAGGATCATGTGAATCCCCACCGCACGGGAGAGTTGCGCGAGACGCGCGATATGGTTTTCGATCTCGGCCTGCGCCACCAGCATGAGATCCGCCAGCTCGTCCACCACCACGACGATGTAGGGCAGACGATCCGGAATCGCGGGTTCCGACGGAGCGCCCTCCACCGCGGCGCCCTCAAACAATTCGGGCTGGCGGATGATCGGCCGGGCGTTGAACGCCTTGATGTTCCGCACGCCCGCCTTGCCGAAGAGCTTGTAGCGATTCTCCATTTCCGTGATGCACCAGCGCAGTCCCAGCGAAACTTTCTTCGCGTCGGTGATGACGGGCACAACCAGATGGGGCAGCTCGCGATAGGAGGCGAACTCGACGATCTTGGGATCCACCAGCATGAGCTTGAGTTCCGCGGGCGACCGGGTCATGAGCAGCCCCGCGAGCAGCGAATTCATGCATACCGTCTTGCCGGAACCCGTGGCTCCGGCGATCAGCAGATGGGGCATTTCCGAAAGGTCCGACACCAGTACCCGCCCGCCGACATCCTTGCCGATCGCCAGCGGGAGCGCGGCCTTGGTCGTGCGCCACGTTTCGCTTTCGATCACCTCCCGCAGAAACACGGCGTTGGTCTTGATGTTGGGCACCTCGACGCCGACCACCCCTTTCCCGGGAATCGGCGCCTGGACGCGCACGCTCTCGGCTTTCATCGCCAGGGCGATGTTGTTGGAGAGATTGCTGATTTTTTCCAGCCGGACACCCGCGGCGGGCAGGAGTTGGTATCGGGTGACCACGGGACCGCTTTCCACGTGGGTGCAGGTGGTCTCAATGCCAAACTCGCTGAGCGTTTCGGTCAGCACCTTCGCGCCATCAATGTGCGCCGCGGTAATTTCCCCGGGCCCGGATATGGGCACTTCGGCCAGTAAACTCAATGGCGGAAACTGAAATCCTCCCGGCGGCGTTTCCACAGCGTTGACTTCGGGAAGCGCCTCGCGCGCTTCTTTTTTTCCGGAGTCCGTCGCGGCGGATGGCTGGGTGCGGGGCTTGGACGGGGAACGCGGCGGCGGAGCCGGAGGCGGCGCCGGGAGTTCCGGGGCGGCGGCAGGCGCAGCGGCGGGCGTCGGGGTGACTGCCACCCGATTGGGTTTGGCGGGCTCCGCGCGGGCGCTTCGATGGTTCTTTCCGGATGCGGATTCGATCAAATCCGCGCCGGGTCCCGGCCCGGGCGGCTCGTTGGCCAGCGCGCGTTCCAGCCGGCGCAGTTCCTTCTGCTGCTGCTTCTCTCGAAACTCTAATTGCTGCAGTTCGTCCATGTGGGCCAGGCGTCGTTCCTGTCTTCGGGCATAGGCGCGGGCGATCGCCCCGCCGATCGCGCGTCCGACGGTCGGCAGGTGAATATGGAACATCATCACCGTGCCCATCAACACCATCAGGACGCCCATCACCCCGGCGCCGGCGGCGCCGAGATAGCGGATGAACAGGCGGGCGCCGATCCACTGCCCCAGCAGTCCTCCGGGCATGTCCCCCAGATTCAATTTTTCGCATTGGGACGCCCATGCCGCGGGATTCAATTGCAGCAGGATGACCAGCCCCACGGTCTGCAGCGCCAACCAGCCCCAGCGCGCACTCATGCGCCCGGGTTTACCCCACAGGGCCAGCAACGCGATGGCGCCCATCTGGATCGGGAAGATAAACGCCGCCAGCCCCAGCGCGAGAAACAACAGCCCCGCTCCCTGGGCGCCCACCGGGCCGATGAGATTGCGCACCGGCTGGTCCGAACCGCCTTCGTCGAGAAGGGAAAATTCCCGCCAGTTGTACGACAGCAGCGCCAGCAACAGGAGAATTACAAACGCGAGCATGACCAGCCCCCAGGCCTCCTGCCCGCCCGTGCGTTTGACTTCCCGTTTGACCGCCATTACTCCACCAAATCAATTAAATCGCTCGCCGGACGCCCGCCGCCGGAAGCGCTGGAAGGCGGACGAGGTTCGGAGGGGGGCGCATCGGGGCCGCGCGGTCCGGAATCCGTTCCGTTCGGACGAGGTCCCCGGCCGGGTCCGCCATGACCGCGCGGTCCGCGATTCCGTCGGCGCGGAGGGCCGGAGGGGCCGCCGCCCCGCTGCTCGCCCGGTTCGCCGCCGCCAGCCGGTTCCAACGCTTTGCGGAAGGTGGCCGGACGCAAGGGGCGCGCGCCGGCGGACTCCGCCTGCTGCTCAATGGCGGCCTCCGCGGTCACGACGATCAGCCGTCGGTTGCGATGGCGCTTGATCAGATCCTTCATCACTTCAGTCAGGCGGGCCGCCGTGTCGGCATAGTACACCGTCACCCCGCTGAACTCGTCGCCATCGGCCACGGTGCGAAGCGGCTGCGCCTCAAAGGCGCAGATCATTCCGACTTTTTCGTGGGCCGCGAAGCGTCCGAGCCGGCGCATCAGATCCATCATATCCCTCGGACCGGGGCGACCGCCGCCGCGAGGAAACAACACGCCCTTGCCGTCTACGATAAACAGCGTTTCGGCCGACGACGATCCGCCGCCCAGCCAGCCGCTGATGGTGTCCAGAATTCCCATTTTGTGTATTCCGTTGAGGATGCTTTTCGACGTTTGGGCCGCGCCACAATCGCGCGGTGATGGGAGGAAGTGTAGCGCAGCCGAACAGGCTGGTTCAATGCGGGATTTTATTGCGGATTCCGGGGCGGATTTCTCGACCCCGCGCGCCATTTTCCTCTGGATTGTAAATTTTAATTCGGCACATAGTATACGGTATGAACGCGCGCGATGCGGTGATGCTGATCGGCACAGTGCTGGGCGGCCTGGCCATGTTCCTGTTCGGCATGAAGATCATGTCGAACAGTCTGCGGGAGATGGCGGGGCTGCGGTTGGGCCGATGGCTGAACCGCGCCACCCGGCTGCGAATCTACGGATACGGACTGGGCACGGGGCTCGCGGCCCTGATGCACAGCTGCGCCGTGACCGTGATCCTCGTGGGGTTCGCCCACGCCGGTCTGCTCTCGCTGGCCCGGGCTGTGCCTGTGGTGCTCGGCGCCAACCTGGGCACAACCCTGTCCATGTGGGTGCTCTCGTTTCGAGTGGGCGATTACGGGTATTTTCTGCTGGCGCTGGGATTTCTGCTGCACATTCTTTCCCCCCGAAGCACGGGGCGCACCGGCGGGTACGCTCTGATCGGCTTCTCGCTGCTGTTCCTGGGCATGGGGATCATGAGTGAGGCCGTTCGTCCGTACCGCGATGTGTTCCAGCCGTGGTTTGTGAAGATGAGCGGCGATTCCCTGCACAGCTTTTTCACGGGCGTCGGCATGGCGCTGCTGGTCACCCTGGTCATCCAAAGCAGCGGCGCGACGCTGGGCATGGCCTACTCGCTGATGCATGCGGGGGTGCTGACCGATCTGTCTCAGACCTATCCCATCGTGCTGGGAGCCTCCATCGGCACCTGCGTCACGGCCCTGCTGGCGTCGATCGGCACCCGCCTCGAAGCCCGGCGGGTCGCCATCGCGCACCTGATGTTCAGCCTGTTCGCCACGATGTCCGCGGCCGCCGCCCAGCCCCTTGCCATGCGGCTGTTGCGCGCCGCCTCGCCCAATGTCGCCCGGCAGACCGCGCTGCTGCATTCCAGCATGATGCTGATCGCCGGACTGATCGTCCTGGCCGTCGCGCCGGCTTTTACCGCGCTGGTCCGCGCGCTGACACGGTCCCGCGCGCCGGAGCGCGCGGGAAGCCATCTCGATGAAGCCCTGCTCGACCGGCCCGAGCAGGCGGTACAGGCGGTGCTCCGCGAACTCGGACGCGTCGCGGCCATCTGCGCCGAGAGTTTTCATCTCACGGCCGATCTGATGCTCTTCGAAACCGCCGGGGGACGATTGGAGCAGATGCGCCGAAACGAGGAGGCCATCGACCAAATCAAACGCGCGATCAAGGACTATCTCAGCCGGATCGCTCTGCGGCGGATTTCGCGCCGCCAGGCGCTGCTCATCCAGCATCTGGACCGGTGCATGATCGACATCGAACGCATTGGCGACCATCTCGAGTCGCTGTGCGATCTATCGTTGGAACGCCGCCGGGTGCGCGCCGCGATTTTCGACGAGGAGTCGCTCCAGCGCCTCTTCGAATTACACGCCGCCGCCGCCCGGGTGTTCCGGTATGTGCTGGAGTCGCTTCATCCCGCTTCGGCGGGGTTCCGTGACCTCGCCCAGAACATTCGCGACGCCCGGGACGCTTACCTGAAGCTCAGCATTTCCGTCCGGCAATTGTTCACGGACAAACTGGAGCGCAAGGAGATCACGCCTCTCGGCGGCATGTACTACTCCGAATATGTCGCAGGGTTCGATCGCATTGTCCGCCATTCCAACAACATCGCCCTGGCGGAAAGTCAGCCGGATTTCTGGATCAAGGAATCGAAGCTCAACCGGATCGCCCAGCCCGCGCCCGAGGTGGAACCCCCGCCCCTCGTGGATCCGCACGACTTCCTCGCGAAATTCCACCGGGAAAAATATCTCTGAGTTATTATGCGGGCGGTGCTTCCGTTTTCTTCACGTCCTGCCAGATCGCTTCGAGTTCATCGAGGCGGCATTGCTGGACAGTCCGTCCCTGCGCATGCAACCGGGCTTCGACGGATTGAAACCGCCGCGTAAACTTCGCAATCGCCTCGTTGAGCGCATCTTCGGCGTCATGGGAAGCGAACCGGGCGACATTGACCACGGAAAAGAGCACGTCGCCCAGCTCCTGGCGCACATGGTTGGAATTGCCCGACGCCAGGGCTTGTTGGAGTTCGCCAATCTCCTCCTCGAGCTTGTCCATGACCTGGCGCGCTTCATCCCAGTCGAATCCCGTGCGCGCCGCCTGCGCCTGCACTTTGCGCGCCTTGAGCAACGCCGGCATGCTGCGGGGAATCGCCGATAGGGCGGAGGCCGGAGCCGCGGACGATCCCTTGGGCTTGCCCTGGTCTTTCTCCGCGCGCTTGATCGCCTCCCAATTCTTCAGCACCTCGCCCGCGTCGCGCGCCACGACATCGCCGAAGACATGGGGATGCCGGCGCACGAGTTTTTCGGCGATGGCCCGCGCGACATCGTCAAAATTGAACGCGCCTTCCTCCGCGCGAAGCTGGGCCTGAAACACCACCTGCAGCAGCACATCGCCCAATTCCTCGCAGTGCGCCGCGGGGTCGCCCGACTCGATCGCATCGAGCGTCTCGTGGCATTCCTCGATCAGGTAGGGTTTGAGCGATTCGAGAGTTTGCTCCCGATCCCAGGGGCATCCCCCCGGTCCGCGCAGCCGGCGCATGATTTCGAGCAGCCGATCCATCGGCGGTTCAGGCAACTCGCTCATGGGAGATCTCCCCGCGGGGCGGCCGGGCGCCGCCTCTCCGCTCAATCGGCAAACAGGGCGGCCGGATCAAGGTCCTTCCACGATTCGGCGATCCAGTCGGCGCCGCTGAAATCCTGGAACGAGGTGAACTCGTCCGGCACCACCGCGTAGCGCATGCCCGCCGCCAGCGCGGCGTGGCTCGAGGCCTGGCAGGACACCAGCGCGACGGACCGATGGGGAGTGGCGCCGATTTTTTTGAGTCCACGGAGATAGGTGTCCGGACCGGGAAATTCATGGTGCACTTCGGCAAACGAAAGCACCTCGGGCGACCAGCGGGTCAAGCCCAGGCGGTCGGCCAGCGACTGCGCCGCCTCCTGTTCCTGCCAGGAAACAAACACCACCCGCGCGCCGGCGGCAACACAGGCCTCCAGCAATTTGTCCAGACTGGGCGACATTCGGGTCGTCTTGGAAAAATGCTCGGCCAGCGCAGCCTCCACGGCCTTGCAAACACGATCCCGCGCCGGATCCTTCACTCCGAGCCCGCGCGCCAGACTGTCGGTCATGCGCGCAGGGGTCGTGTGCAACCCGTACCGGAGGAACTGGGGCAGGGTGAGCTCCACGTGCTCGTGTTTCAGCGCGGCGGCGGCGGCGGCAAAGGATTCCGCCCGGGCGGGCACCGCGGTGGCCTCCACCTCCATCAGCAGACCCCATGCGGGCTTCTCCGCCTCCACGTTCGATGTTGCGCTCTTGCTGACCATGCGTGATCTCCGGAATGGAATGGAATAAACCGCGATTGTACGCGCCGGATGGCGGGGGGTCAAGGCCGCCCGGCGCTACGCATGCGGAACCGGGCGTCCACGCGCACTCTGGATCACTCGCCGGCCGGCGGCGGA
>JAGOHE010000226.1 GCA_017996315.1 Kiritimatiellia bacterium
AACCGCGCGGCGCTCCGCATCACTCGCACGTTCGACGACCGCTGATCCCCAATGAATGATTCCGGGTGCGGCGGTTCGTCCGTCGCACCCTTTTGTTTGTCCCATGTCCGAATCCGCTCCCATCATGACTTCCGCTAACCATCCGCGCTGGCTGGTGCTGCTGAATCCCAAGTCCGGTCTCCGATCACCGGGCATGCCGCTGCTGCGCGCCATGGAGGAAGCGATGGACGGGCGGGCGGAGCTGCTTTTCCAGATCAGCCGATCCGTGGACGACGGCCAGGCGAAAGCCCGGCACGCCGTCGAGCAGGGCATGGAGACGGTCGTCGTGGTCGGAGGCGACGGCATGGTCAACTCGATCGGGACCGTGTTGGTGGGCACCGCGACGGAACTGGCGGTGATCCCCGCCGGAAGCGGCAATGGGTGGGCGAGGCATTTTGGAATGCCGCTTTCGATGGCGGCATCCGCGCGCGCGCTTGCGAGCGCGGTCCGGCGGACGATGGATGTGGGATATGTGAATGACCGCCCGTTTTTCGTCACATGCAGCCTTGCCTGGGACGCGGCGCTGGCGGAGGCGTTTGATCGATATCCGGTGCGGGGTGTGCTCTCGTACGTGCTGGCGGGCGCCCAGGAATTGGGAACGTATCCACGGCAGTCATTCTCCGCCCAGATGGACGGCGCGCCGGATCGGCTCTTCTCCGATCCGCTCGTGTTCACCGTCGCGAACCTGACCCAGTACGGGGGCGGCGCGCGCATTGCGCCGGGCGCGAGCGCGGACGATGGATGGCTCGACCTGGTGGTGCTGGAGCGCGCGAACGCCGCGCGCGCGATCGGCCGGATCGGCGCGCTTTTCCAGGGCCATGTGGATCGAATTCCGGAGATTGAAACGCATCGAATCCGATCCATGCGCGTGGTGCGCGAGCGGGCCGGCCCCATTCAGATTGATGGCGAGGTGATGAACAGCGGCCCCGAAGTGCGGATCGAGATTCGTCCCGGCGCGCTGAACATACGCGTGCCGCCGGATCAGGACACCGCGTTGAACTGACGATCCCCGGCGTCTCCGAGTCCCGGCACGATAAAGGCTTTTCGATTGAGCCGCCGGTCGACGCCCGCGACATAGATCGGCACCTTTGGAAATTCGGCGCGCACCCGCCGGAGTCCCTCCGGCGCGGCGAGGATGGACAGCAACCGGACCTCGCGCACACCCCAGGCGAGCACCGCGTTCAGCGCCGAGCAGGAGGATCCCCCGGTGGCCAGCATGGGATCGAGCACCAGCGCGATGCGCACCGGATTCCGCGCCGGAAACTTCTTGTAATATTCCACGGGATTCCGCGTCTGCTCGTCCCGGTACATTCCGAGATGCCAGACTTCCGCCTCCGGTAGAAGTTCCAGAATTGGATCCACCATGCCCAACCCCGCGCGGAGAATGGGCACGAGCCCGATGCGGTCCCGGATGCGCGCGGCGGGCGCGAGGGCGATGGGGGTGCGGACCTGCTCTCGCCGGAGCGGCAGATCGCGCGCGGCCTCCACGCAGAGCAGGGTGGACAGCCGTTGCACGGCGCGGCGGAATTGCTCCGGCGGCGTTTTGCGGTCCCGGAGGACGGCGAGGTGATGCTCCGCCAGCGGATGGTTGAGAATCACGGCGTTCGAGGATGGCATGGCAGATCTCCCGCGCCGCCGCTCCGCCGGCCCCGGCGCTTGTTTAATAGGCATTTTTCGTGGCGGACCAGGTGCGCGCGAGGATCTTGAAATCCAACGCGAGCGACCAGTTTTCGAGATACCACAAATCGTACTTCAGCCGCTCGCTCAAGTCGGTCTGACCGCGCAGTCCGTTCACCTGCGCCCAGCCGGTCAATCCGGGCTTGGAAACATGACGCATCATGTACCGGTCCAAGTCGTCCCGAAACTGAGCGACGAAGTGCGGGCGTTCCGGGCGGGGGCCGACGAGACTCATCTCGCCCCGCAGCACATTCCAGAGCTGGGGCAATTCGTCAATGTTCCATGCGCGCAGCACCGCGCCCACCCGCGTCCGCCGCGGATCATCCGGCGCGGTCCATACCGGACCCGAATCCGCTTCCGCATCCGGGCGCATGGTGCGCAGTTTGATGAGGGTAAAGGCGCGTCCATCCCGGCCGCAGCGTTCCTGGCGGAAAAAGGCCGGTCCGGGCGATTCCCGGCGGATCAGCGCCGCGGCGACCAGAATCACGGGGGAGGCGATGATCAATCCGGTGAGCGATCCGATGAGATCCTCGGCGCGCTTCCAAAACCGGTTCCAGAAGAAATCCAGCGGCCATCGCTCCAATCCCAGCAGCGGAATGCCATCCACCGTGCGCATTTCCACGCGGCTGGTGAGCACCCGGAACAGCCCCGGCACGGTCTGGAAATCCACTAGGCGACGCTGGCACAGAACGAGCACATCCACCAGTTGATCTTCCGGCAGGGCGCCCGGTCCGGCGATGACGAGGCCGATTTCTCCGGAATCCAGCAGTCGCTCCAGGTCACTCCGGTCGCCGCGCACCTGGTCCGGACGGATCAGGGGCGAGACGGGGGAATCGGGGGAGGCGCGCAGCCATCCGAAGACCCGCGCCCGCTGCCGGGGATCGCGTTCCAGCGCGCGGCCGAGGCGGGCCATCATATCATCGGTGCCCAGCAGCAGCACGGGAAGGCGGGCGGATTGCCGCCGGGCCGCGGCGATTTCCAGCCGGAACAACAGGCCGCGTTCCAGCATCACCAGCAGCCATACGGTGCCCAGCGACATCCCGACGACGACGCGGGAAAAAGGCGGATTCTCGGTGCGGATGGCGAACGCCAGCGCGGCGCAGAGCAGCAGTCCCAGCCCGACCGCCCGCGTCAACCGGGGCACATGCTCGCTGAATGAGCCCAGTTGCGGACGCTCA
>JAGOHE010000227.1 GCA_017996315.1 Kiritimatiellia bacterium
GGGGGGGCTTTGTGCGGGGGAAGGTTGTCCATGACCACCACGTCTCCGGGCCGCAAGGTCGGCACCAGGGTGGACTCGACAAATGTCTCGAATACCGGGGTATCGGTGGGGCCTTGGACGGTCATGCGCGCC
This sequence comes from Kiritimatiellia bacterium, assembly GCA_017996315.1. Classification (GTDB taxonomy): domain Bacteria; phylum Verrucomicrobiota; class Kiritimatiellia; order PWTM01; family PWTM01; genus JAGOHE01. Next base: position 133 of record JAGOHE010000227.1, read on the forward strand.
GTGGAGCCATCGATTCGGATGGAAGAAATCATGGTGGTGGTACACGTGTCCGGCAGGAGCATGATCATGAACGCGCTCGCCCCGCAGGGCACGGCCCCGCACGCGTGTCATGTTGGTCTTGGCCCCTGATTCATCGAGAAACACCAGGCGGGTGGGGTCCAGCGTCCGGCTCAGTGTGTGCCACCGGCGCCGGGCCACATCTTCGCGCGTGCCTTCCCCCGCATCATAGGAAGCCACGATTCTCTCCCGAAGGTCCAAGGATAGGGCTTTCATGACCCCAACCTATGATGAGCCCGTGGCGGCTACAATATATATTAATACGCTCTAAATAAACAGCGTCGTTCCCGACTGATCCGCGGCGCCCAGAAACGCGGCCACTCCGCCGACCTCCACGCCGTCCAGCAGTTCCTCGAGCTTCAGGCCCATGACATCCATGGACATCGAACATGCGATCATCCGCGTCCCTCCACGGCGGGCGTTCTCGATCAACTCGGGCAGAGACGAGACGTTCTTCTTCCGCATCACATCCTTCATCATCGCCGTACCCATGCCCATCATGTTCATCTGCGACAGCTTCATGCGATCCGGCCCCAGCGGCATCATGGCTCCGAACATACGATCCATGATCCCCTTCCCCTCCACAGCCGGCGCCGGCCGCTTGCGCAATGCGTTCAGCCCCCAGAAGGTAAAGAACATGGTCACCGCGCTGCCCATGGCCAGCGCCCCGTTGGCAATGACGAACGCGGCCAGCACCCGGTCAAGATCTCCGGAGAAAACCACGAAGGTCTTGGCATCCGGGCCGACGGCGCGCGGCTCTACGGCGGCGCGAAGGGATCCGCCCTTGCGAATGCGCGCCGTCAGCACCGGCCCGGATCGCTCCAGGCTCATCAGTTCGTGCCCGCTCTTGGCGCACCACGCCTGCACATCGGCGGCGAAACCGGGATCAGACACCCGCATGATGAGTTCTCGGCCCGCGCTCAGCCGTTCCATTTCCTGCCGCAACCGCAGGATGGGCCCCGGACATTGCAGTCCCGTGCAATCCAGCTCCTCCGGCGGCTCGACGGCCGCCGCGGCCGGGCGCGAGTCCGCGTCCGCGACCGACGATGGCGCGCGCGCCGCGGGCGCGCGGTCGCGATGCCACATGCGGAACAGTTCACTGCCTCCGCTCAAGGTCGCGACGTCGGAAAATCCGTTCTGCGCGAGAATCCGATACGCGAGATAGCTGCGGAACCCCACTTTGCAGTACAGACGGATGGCCGCGTTCTTCGGCAGCTCGCCCAGGCGTTGGCGTAGCGATCCAAGGGGAATATTCCGGGCCCCGGGGATATGCCAGATCTCGAACTCGCCTTCGCTGCGGATGTCCACGATCACAGCGTTGTCCGTCGCGGCGGGATACTCCTCGGCGAACCAGAATTTTACCACCCCTGCGCGGGCGTTGGCTGCGAGGAATCCGGCCATGTTCACCGGATCTTTCGCGGAACCGAACGGCGGCGCGTAGGCCAGCTCCAGATGCTGCAGATTCTCCACGGTCATTCCGGCGCGCAAGGCTGTGGCGAACACATCCAGCCGCTTGTCCACGCCATCGAAACCCACGACCTGGGCTCCCAGCAGCGCGCCCGAATCGGGAGCATAGAGGATCTTGATATGCAGGGAGGTCGCGCCGGGGTAATAGCCGGCATGATCGTTCGGATGGAGATACACCTTGGCGAAGGGAATGCCCGCGCGCCGCAAGTTCTTCTCGGTCGCCCCCGTGGTACCCGCGGTCATGTCGAACACCTTCACAATCGCCGTCCCCTGCGTGGACGCGTAAGCGCCGCCGAGTCCGAAAAGGTGATCCGCGGCAAACCGGCCCTGCCGGTTCGCGGGACCGGCAAGCGGAATCAGCCAGGCGTCGGGCAACGAGGTGTGCGAGACCTCGACCGCATCGCCCACAGCGTAGATATTGGGATCGCTGGTCTGCAGATTCCCGTTGACGCGAATGCCGCCCCGCGGACCCAGCTCGAGTCCCGCCTCGCGGGCCAGTTTGGTATCCGGTTTCACTCCGGCCGACAGCACCACCAAATCGCCCGTGAGCCGCTCACCATTGTTCAGTTCGACGGATATCCGGCTGTCGGCCGTGGAAGCGAACGAAGCGGCGGCCGCGGAGAGATGGAGCCGAACGCCCCGGGCGGACAACTCCTCCTCGATCGGCGCGGTCATTTCGCGGTCCATGGGGGGCATCACCTGGTCGGCCATTTCGACCAGATCCACCGACACGCCGCGATGGCGCAGACACTCGGCCATTTCGACGCCGATATATCCCGCGCCGATCACCACCACCGAACGCGCGCCTCCGTTCACCCGCGCCAGGATCGCGTCCATGTCTTCGATATTCCGCAGCGTCATCACCCGCGGATCGTCAATGCCCGGCAGGGGCGGCCGCAACGGCGTCGCGCCGGGAGCGAGCACCAGCTTGTCGTACGACTCCTCGTATTCGCGACCGCCGGCGACCTCGCGTACCCGGACGATGTTGCGAGCGCGGTCAATGGCGCGGACCTCCTGCCCGACCCGTACGTCCAAATTGAGAATTTCCCGCAGGCTCTCCGGAGTTTGAAGCAGCAGCCGTTCGCGATCCGTGATAATGCCGCCGATATGGTACGGAAGCCCGCAGTTCGCGAACGACACATGCCCTCCGCGCTCGAACACGATAATCTCCGCATGTTCATCCAGCCGGCGCGCGCGCGCTGCCGCCGACATTCCCCC
>JAGOHE010000228.1 GCA_017996315.1 Kiritimatiellia bacterium
GTTCCAGTCCCTCCCGCGCCAGGGCACGTCGCAGTTGCGCGTGAATCGCCTCAAGAGCGGCCGCGGTCATCAGCCCTTTGCCGACGCCCCGCTGGTTCGTGACGATAACTGCGGGCCATCCTTTCCGGCGCGCGACTCTCAGCGCTTCGACAAATTCCGGCTGCAGATGAAACTCCTCGGTCCGGAGCACATACCCCGGTCCGGGGGATCGGTTGACGATACCATCGCGATCGAAAAACAAAGCTGGGCGCAGTGCGGTCATGCTCACCATGATACCTCTGTCCGGGTCGCGGCGTCCCTCGTTTCCAGCGTCAGCGCGGCCTTGTTTTCACGGACTTCATCGGGGGGTTCCAGAATGAACGGCTGTCCGGTGCGAATGATCGCGGCCGGGACGGGCCATCCGTGTTCGATCTCTCGAAATTCCGCGCCGCCCGCGCCGGCGGCCAGCCCCGGTGAGCCGATGCCTCCGGCTTTGCCTGCGGGCACGCGGAATTTCGCGTCACCGCCCGCCCGGCATTCCATGAACTTTCCGTCTTCCGAAAGGCGGATGGAAAGCGCGTAGCGGATGCCCGTGCGCAGGGGCGCGCCTAGGGTCGCCCGGGGTATCAGGCGCCCCTTCTTCACATCGCCCCAGGCCCATGCGCTCTGAGTTCCGAGCATGCCGAAAAAGCGTATCGGGCCGGTGTCGGGATCGCCCCAGATCAGGACGGCCGCGCCTTTCCTGGGCATTGCGGAATGATCGGACGGCCATTCCGCTTGCGCCGACCATTCGCGTCCGTTGGCACGGGGCCAGCGGAGCATGGCGACTTCGTTTGTAGGGCCGGGGGTAAGCTGGAGAGCGGAATGGTCCATGGAAAATTCACCCTCGTGGACCGTCGCGTCACGGGGGACGCGTTGACCCCACAAGCCCTTTTCGAGCGCGGATTGCCGCCAGGAAAGGATTGGGGCGGATTCAGTCGGCGGCAGTGAAATCCGAACTTCCACCTCCGAAGGTTTCACCGATGATTTTCGTGCCTGCAGTTCCGGCGCGGCGGCGCGATCTGATACAGAAAGCCACACGCGCGGGGCGCGTACCAGAAAGCCGTCCGGGTATTGCGCCACGGCATCCAGCGGAATCCGTCCGGAGCCGGTGAGGGAAGCCGGAATGTCCCACTCCGCGGCCTCGCCCTCCTTTTCGCGTATGGCCCGACCCCAATGATACAGCCCGATACGCGATGCACCCGGGGCCTGCGCGATCAGTCGGCCGGGCGATGACTCATCCGCTCGGAAGAGGATCGGCGCTTCCGTGGATGGCACGATAAAAGGCCGTTCCGCCCATCCCTGCGCTCGCACCGGGCCTGGACCATAGGCGACCGCGCGCAGGATGTGCGCGCCGGGCGCCAGCGCGGAAGCGCGAAACGTGAATTCCGGCAACGGAGATCGCGCCACCGGACGGCCGTCGAGCAGGAAGAGCCAGATCTCCGCGGCGCTCGTCGGCTCCGCGCGCGCGCGGAATTGGGCGACATCGCGGATTTCGGCGGGGCCGTCCAGCGTCACCGGGATGCGCTGGCCCCATGGGCTGGCCAGCGGATCTCCGACGGCCAGCAGTTGCATCGGCGAGGCGACGGATTGCGCGAGCGCTTCCAGCATACCCGCGCCTGCGCCGAGGTGCGCAAAGAGCCGAGCTGAGGGAAACTTGGTCCAGAGGGAATAGGGTTCGGCCACCGTGCCGGCCGAGCAGGTTGCGCCGGAGATCAGCCATTCCGTGAGTTTGGTTTGAACGGGGCGATGGAATTCGGCCGCATGGCTGGTGAGATGCTCGGCAAACGCGCCGGGCGCCCAGGTGCGAACGTCCCCCGTCGGCGCTTCGGCGACGCCCATCATCAGCCCCGCGACACCGGAAGCTCCGGAGGGGAATTGCGACCCGGCGACCGCCCGCAAGCCCAGATCCGACATCTGCCCGGCGGCGCGAGGAAACTGCCAGTCGCGGCAGCGCGAGCGCACATCCTCGTTCGAGAGCAAATAGATCGGACCCGGCGGGCGGGTGCCGTCGGAGGCCGCGCCGCGTTCGAGCACGGCGAGCGATTCTTTGAGTGTCAAACCGCGTGCGCCAGTCCACCCGAGCATCATGGCGGGCAGGGGCATTTGGGGACCGAGTGCGGAGGCCGCTTCGTCGAGCGATATCGTCTCGAATTCTTCGCCGCCGGTCGCCACAGGGCCCCGGAACAACGCCGACGCGTAATGGCCGGTAGTCACCAATTCGGCGGGGGGCAATTGATTGCGGGCGAATACCGCGCCAGTGAGCGATACCGGCGGGCTGGTGTTCAGGCGCGCAGGATAGCCAGACGAAAACACCCAGGCCAGGATATGATGATTCAATCTACGGCGCTGCGCGGCATCAGTGGCGGGCGTCCAAATGTGTTCGGAAAATTGCTCCGGGGTGATTTCCGCCACGGCGGACGCGGCGGATGCGGGCGGGGCGAGGCACAGGACGTTTTCCGGCGGTACCCCGCGAAGTTCGACGAACCGGTTGGCCAGCGTCAGCGATTCCTGAGAATCCGGATGCACGATTACCAGCAGTTCATGAGGCCCGAGCGCCGCTGCCGAAAGCGCGACACCAAGCGTCAGTCCGCCGTATATCGAACCCAACCTCATTCCCGCGATCATAATCCCCCGCAGTGCGAAATCGAAACCGAAATCGAGGACAACTGCCGAGAGCGTGGAGCGGAGGGATGGCATACGTCGGAAGTCAAAGAACGAAGATCGGGGGGAATATGGGATCATGCGCGACTGCGCGCGCGTGTTTGACATGGTCTGTCGCGGAAGTTTATCCTATGGATTCCTTACGGGCGATTAGCTCAGTTGGCTAGAGCACTTCCTTGACATGGAAG
>JAGOHE010000229.1 GCA_017996315.1 Kiritimatiellia bacterium
ATCTGTCCGGCCTGTACACTTATCGAGCCTTCCGCCGAGGTCAGCCGCCCGTCTATCGCGCTCACAGTGGTCGAATTGGCCTTGAGCGTGATCGCATTCGCATTGACAATAATCGCCGCTTCCGCGCTTGTCAGCCGCCCGTCTATCGCACTCACCGTGGTCGATGCCGCCTTGAGCGTGATGTCGTAGGCGTTCTGGTTGATCTGGGTCGTGTGCGTGGATACCGTGCTGGCCGTGCTGTCTATCACCGCCAGTTTCTGGCTGAAAGCCGTGTCCACGCCGCTCATCGTGATCGGGGCCGCGGCTGTCGCGCTGGTGGCCGTGCTCCAGTCGCTCATGTTCCCCGACCAATCTACCGCTATCGCCTTGAACTGATACTGGCTCGCCAGGGAAGCATCCGGCACTTTGTACACCGTCTCGTAATTCGTCAACATTCGGTCCGAGCCATCCGCGTTCATCCCCAGGATATTCGCGTAGGCGTCCGATCCCTTGCGGCCGTAGATAATGAACCCCTGTACGTCGCTACAGGCGTCACCATCGTTCTGTGTCGGCGTGGCGATGATGATATGAAGGCCCAGCTGCACCGCGTACACACTCAGCACCGGCGGGTCCGGCGCCGTGGCGTCCTCCTCGACCGTGTAGGTTACGGTCGTGCTCCAGGCGCCCGGCTTCGGCATGGTGTCCACCATCGACACGGCGCGCACCCGGTACTGAAGAACGTCACCTGGGGCCGCCGCCGCGCTGTCGTCAACGTAGATTATCCGGGTCGGGGCCGGTTTCTGCGGGTCCAGGGTCAGCATGTGCATGGGAAGTGTCTGCCATCCGGCTTTCGGTCCCTGGCCCTCGAGATACTTGCGGCGTTGCAGCTCGTAGTGATCAACATACCCGGCCTGTCCGGTGGGCGCGGTGAACTTGAGCACCACCGAATGGCCGTAAGTCATGTACTTCGGCAGCGTCTCGGTGTAGGGATATTCGTCCGAGTCCTCGATTATCGGGGCGTCTGGAACGAAATCAGCCGGGAGTAGCACCAGGGAGTAAGCCGCCTGCTCGGTGCTCAACGGGGTCTTTTCGAGGCTGGTGATAACCTGAATCTTGAACCGGCGGTATGTCCGCTCCGCAATTCCCGTCACGGCATCCTTCACCACGTAAATATCCAGCACCAGCGGCCCGCCGGAAAGGCCCGGAGCCGTGCGCGTTTCCATGAGCGCCACCGGATGCTGCACCCAGGCTTCGGCTACATCGTCATAATACCAGACCAGATAAGCCAGGGCGTTGGTCACGGATGAAAGGATATTTATCCGCCAGAATCCGGTCATGCCTTCGAGAATCCACGACGGGAATTCTATTTCCGGGTTCTCGACATTGCCGCTCTCCGCGAACGTGCCAAGCATCACCCGCAGATTGCCGATAGTCGTTCTCTTGGCCTTGAGGGGTTCGCTCACGTCCCCGACAAGCAACTCATCGGCGTCCTGAAGCTCGGTCAGCGCCAGGGAGTTGAGTTCGTGGATCGTTTTTCCTTGCGGCAGCGTCATGTCTTACCAGCCCGCACGAGGGTTGTTGTATCCCATGCCCCGGCTGCGCCCGGTCGGGTCTTCGAATTGTACCTGCCGCGGCGCGACATACTGATTGCGGTAGGTCGTTATCTGTCCAGTCACCAGCCTGAGAAGCGCCCCGGCGGCATCGTACTGCCTGGCCGTCTTGAGGCCCACGTACAGCGCATAGTCCAGGATGAGATTCTGCACGTCCGCGCCCAGGGCGCACGGAACGCTTGCTGTGATTTCATCCGGCGTCGCCCGGTAGCGGATGATCCCCGTTGTCACACCGTAAGTGAAGGGCCGCAGATACAACGTCTGGCCCTCGACACGGTAGCGCGGGCAGATGCTGTTGAACACCGTGGAAAGTTCTATTGAACTTCTCCATTCATCATCATCCAGCGGCGCGCAGAAATACCCGCTCGAATGCTTGATGTCCAGAATGCCCCGGTCGCCGTTCAGGATCGGCCGCAATACGACCTCATTGTTCGGGAAGTAGAACTCATCACCGCTGGCCCAGGACCGTGGGGATGTGGCTGCTTCCGCCGTGACCGTGAATTTCCGCGTCGAGCCCACGTAATCGGTCACGATATGGTTTGTGCCGTTGGACAGATTGACCAGCACGGCCCCGTTGTAAGCATCATTCTCAGTGCTCAAGCCCTGTCCGACAGTGCCGTAGAACACGGTTGTCGAAACCGGCGACTCGGCAACCACAGTCAACCGGGACAGGGCGGCAAGGCTGATCCCGCCGTTTGAATCCACCGCCAGGGCCGGGCTGACCGCCTCGATAGGTCTGACCATGTCGATAGGCAGCTTTTCGCAGACGTAAAGCTGTGCGTCGTTCAGAAACGACAGCCGCTCGGTGATGTTAAAATCGCTTTCCGGGGCTTGCCGGTTAAGTTGCAGCCCGAGTTTTGACAGCATTACGTCGGAGTTCATGGGTTACTCCTGAGCCGGGGCCGGCTGGTCGAGACTGGCGTTGATCAGCTTGATCAGGTCGGGACGCTTTGTCCCGTCCGGGACCGTCAGATTCATCCTCGCTGCCAGGGCGGTCAGATCGGCCAGGTTCATCCGCGTGACAGCCTGCTTGGTCGTCGGAAGGCCGGAAAAAGGCGTCTGAGGCTTGTCGAATTTCATGGACGGCCCAACTCCAGGAGGACCGTTTTCCTGCTCCTGCTTGGCTTTTCGGGCGGCTTCCTTGTTCGCCGCGGCCTTAGCCGACAATTCATCGGCCAGTTTGCGGGCGTCAGCCTGCGCCAGGGTCGGGCTGTCATACCAGCCCGGCTCTTCCTGCTCCTTGCAGGTAATTGTCCGCACCCTTCCGTCCGGGT
>JAGOHE010000230.1 GCA_017996315.1 Kiritimatiellia bacterium
GGCAATCGCTGCCAGCAGGCCGATGATCAAGACGACATCATGATCTCGACCAGAGTGAATCCGCTCTTCTTCATTCTTTTCATTTTCGTTATTTCCCTTAGTAATGAGAAAACGCCGGGAGACATCTCCCGCCTCATCTTCCCGGTGCAATAATGCTCCAGCGAGGATCAAATGCAACAAGAATTATTCATAATTCTTCAGCTACAATTCCCCTGTATTTAGCCATGTTCTCTTCTAAGGAAAGCCCACGGGGCCGGTTCGCGATAGTTGGGATGGAAACAAAAGGGGGGTTCAGCGGGTCATAGCCGAAGAGAGCTGAAGTCCGTCACCCGTGCCGTCCGGGGGCGCTACGCGAGTGCGAAATGGCACATTCGGCGGAACATATCGGTCCGCCGGCGAAGATCGGCGGGGCGCAGCCGGGCCAGACGTTTGATGCTGAAATCTTCCACGGCGAATGAGGCGATCACGGTTCCGGCGAGCATCGCCCGGCGCAGGGAGGCTCCTGTAATGCGGCGTTCGGACGCGAGCACCCCCATGAATCCTCCGGCAAAAGCATCCCCCGCCCCGGTCGGATCACGCACTTCCTCCAGAGGATAGGCGGGCACGAGTATCGTATCGCCCGGGCCGATCAGCAGGCTCCCGTGCTCCCCCTTCTTTACCAGCACCCATCGCGGTCCCATCTTTCGGATGTGGGCGGCCGCGGCCAACAGGTTATGAATCCCCGATAGATGCCGGGCCTCGGATTCATTGACGGCGATCATGTCCACACGCCGGAGCACCTCTCGCAGGTCGCTGGGCGTTTCCCGAATCCACATGTCCATGGTATCGGCCAAGACGAACTTCGGGCGGCGAATCTGGTCGAGCACCCGGAGCTGGAGCGCCGGGGCGACGTTGGCGAGAAAGATATACCCTGCGGACCGATAGGACGGCGGCAACTCCGGCCGAAACTCGGCAAACACATTCAGCTCCGTGCATCGGGTGGAGCGTTCATCCATATTCTGGGAGTACACTCCGGACCACCGGAATGTCCTCCCGGGCATGGATTGGAATCCCCGCAGATCAACGCCCATGCGCGACAGGGTGCGCGGGGCGTGCGCTGGAAAGTCATGGCCGACAATGCCGACCATTCCCGTCCGAGTGTGGAAGGAGGCCGCCGCGCATGCGTAGACCGCGGAACCGCCCAGCACCTCTGTGCACGATCCGTACGGGGTTTCGATCGAATCCAGGCCGATGGATCCGACCACGATCAGGCGGGACTTCAAGGATTTTTTTAGGGGGGTGGGCATATCGCATCTCCAGTTTGGCGCGGCCACGGACAGGTCATCCCGCGCCGCAGCTCATGCTCTCCACGGCTAGCCCATCGGCTCCATGTCTTCTTCGATTCGTTCACACAAGGCATGCAAAATCAACAAGTGGCCTTCCTGGATGCGGGGCGTGGACTCGGAGGCGGAGATGTCGAGCACGCAGTCGCTCGCTTCCGACAACTCTCCGCCGCCCCGGCCGGTGACGGCGATTACGCGCAACCCGCGCTCCCGGGCCACCCGAGCGGCGCGGATCACATTCGGCGACCGGCCGCTGGTGGAAAAGACGATCAGCACATCCCCTTCGGACCCCAGCGCCTCAATCTGACGGGAGAAGATCTCCGAATAATCGGAATCGTTGGCGATGGACGTGAGGGTGGAGGTGTCGGTGGTCAAGGCGATCGCCGCGTACGCGGGACGGTTTCTGAGGAAGCGGTTGACTAATTCGGCTGCGAAGTGCTGGGCATCCGCCGCGCTGCCGCCATTGCCGCAGGCCAGAATCCGTCCGCCCGTGGTCAGCGATTCAACGCACATCCGCACGGCCTCTTCGATGCGGGGGCGCAGGGTCTCAGTGACTTCCTCCAACACCGCGCGGCCTTCCCGCGTGACGTCATCCCAATCCATCAGACGCTCCCGTTGCCGTGGGAATCCTCCGTCTCATCAGCGACCCCGAACCGGGGTGGTCGCACTTGGATTTCCTCTCTCGCCGTTAGCGCAGGTCCGACCTCCGGGGAGACTTGAATTTCCCGAACCGTGACCCGGACATCCGCGTCCATGGTGATCCCCAGCGCCTCGCGAAGCGTGGCGCGAGCCTGTTCCTGCAATGCTCGGGCAATCTCCGGAACGGGACGGGCGGCGCGCACCCGGCTAATCAGGGTGACCCAGAGTCGTCCCTGCTTCATCCGAACCACCGGCCGCACATTCACCACATGGGGAACCGTGGTTCCGCTCTTGGCGAGGAAATCCCGAATCGCATCCAGCAGGATGTTCACCGATCCCGCGTCGGTATCAAACGTGATGGATGGGGATCCCCCGGACGGCAACACCAGCGAAAGCACCCACACCAGCACGGTGCCGATGATGTAGATGCCGAGCAAAAACGCATACAACGGCGCGCGCTCGAGTCCCTCCACGATGGCGTGAAACGAACCGGTGCGAAGGTAGAGGGCGGATAGCGCGGCGCCCAAGGCAAGAGCGAACGCCGCCGTGAGGCATCCCAGCAGCAGACGAATCAACTTCATGGGGCGCCCCCTTCCTCCTCCTCCGGCGATGCCGTCCGTGAATCTTCCGCCACGGTCTTCAATCCGCGAACCGTGATGTTGACCGCCTTGACCGACTTTCCGGTGAGCTCCTCGACCGCGCGGCGCACTTCCGTCTGCACCTGCCAGGCCACCTTGGGTATGAATGCGCCATAGTCCACCAGCAGCGACAGCGTCATGGTCACCTGGTCATCCACGAGATCCACCTGTACCCCGCGATCGGCGGATTTGATGCCGATCTTGCCCGCCATATCGCCGACGAGGGACCCCACCAC
>JAGOHE010000049.1 GCA_017996315.1 Kiritimatiellia bacterium
CGGATTATTGTTATCCCTACGTTGTGGAAAGATGCGCTGGTAAAATTGGAATCGAACCGATTGTTCTTCCGGGACAGGTTTGAGAGCGCGGCTTTGCCAATACAAAATCTATGCGCTGACACCAGAATACATGCCCGCGGCGATGTGTGCAAGTGCGGATTCTTTATTCTCCCAAAGCTCCATGGCCAGTGTCGGCAGAACTCTCCCTCTGCCGGCAAGGATGAAAAAAGCAGGAGCCCAACCGTGGCGCATAGGGTGCGAGCAGGGGAATACTGACTTACGGCCTTCCTTGGTTCGGCAAGACTGGCCGCAAGTTCAGCGTCCCTACGATGGCGTCCCTGCGATGCGTTACAACGTGCGCCACCGGCGGGCGGTTCTCCGGACCATGCGGGTAAAAGCGGCTTGCGAACCATCGTTGATCCATAGATGTGTGGACTGGCGGGCTTTTTTCCGGAGAGGCCATTGGGCGCGAATCCGAGCGATGGCGGCGCGCTGGCTCAGGCCGCGCGCGCGGAGGCGGCGGATGATCTGGTCGCGCGGAGAGATGACGCAGATGATCTCATCCCATCCCCGTTCCATTCCCGCCTCGAACAGCAGGGGAATGATCACCACGGCGACGCGATCGCCGGCTTGCCTGCGCTCCCGCAGCCAGCGCTCATACGCGCGTCGGACGGCCGGATGCACAATGGCGTTGAGCCGGGCCCGTTGGCGGTCGTCGGAGAACACGATCCGGCCGAGGTGCGCGCGATCAATCCGGCCCTGACCGTCTAGAATGTCTTTTCCGAATGCCCGGACGACCCCCCGATGGGTCGCGGTGCCCGGCTGCATCGCGGCATGCGCGAGATCATCCGCGTCGCAGACCGGAATTCCTTCCGCGCGCAGCGCGCGCCCGGCGAGGCTTTTGCCGCAGGCGATGCCCCCCGTGAGCGCGATACGCCTCATCCGGCCCGGCGTGGAGGATGGACGGGAGAACGTCATGGGACGATTTCCGGCGCTCCGGATTCGGCCCGGCGCAATGCGGCTTCCGACAGCACGGTGCGCGCGGCCGGGTGGAGCGGATGATGGCGAAGCGCGCGCGCGGCCAGGGCTTCGGCTTCCGGCGCGCGGTTTTCCGACAGCATGTAGGCCGCGTCCGCCGCGAGCCGATCGGCTGCGATCTCGTCCGCATGATGGACGACCCGGAATACGCGATACTTCCGGTTTTGATAGACGAGCGCGAACAGGCGGAGGCGTTCCGGGGCATATTCGAACTTTCGGGCGACCGCATGGTCCGGAGGATCCAGCGCGTTGACCATGTAGCGGGTCTGGTAGAGGACGTTGTCGGAGGAAAATTCTCCGAGGCCATGAACGTAGTACCGCGCGCCACGCGCTTCGGCCCAATCGCGAAACGCGGATTCCGTGCCGAGGAACAATTGCCGGCCATATTCCTCGACCCGCCGGCGGATACCCGGAGATTCGAACTTGGGATGCAGAATGACCGGGCATCGTCCGTAGGCGAGGATGAATCCGCTGGTGTGAAAATTCGCGAGTACGGGTTCCGGGGCGGCTTCCGAACGCAGGAATTCTCCCAGCGCGGTCAATTCCGGATAGTACATATCCGCCGGACCCCAATGGGCGACCCCGCGCCGGACATGCTCCCATTCCAGCAGCGCCACGGCCACCACAAGCGTCGTGGCGATGGCCCGCGCCCACAGGCGTCGGGAGGTCCATGCCCACCCGACCGCTGCGCCGCAGACAGCTGCCGAGAAAACGGCCGCGAAGACGCTGAAGCGCACAAATAGAACGAAGCCGATCCAGGACAATACCGCGGCGCCGACCCACGGCAATGCGCTGCGGGCGGCGGGCCGTCCGCGCATCGCGCCGATAATCAGAACCGATGAAGACACGACTGCGAGGGGGCCGAGAAAGGGAAACAGGGTGAGTGCGATGCGCCAATCCGCCGAATGCAGCGCCGGTGTCCACATGATGCGCTGGTTGAAATTGAGCAAGGCGGGATCAAGGGGTTTGCGGTTGAGATGAAGAATTTTGGCCCACAGCAGGTCGCCGAAATGACCATAGCTTTCGAAATAGGTGGCGCCGGATGCCAACGTGAGCGCCGCGACCGCCACGGCGATCGTCCGGGCGGAACGCCCCGAAACCCCGCAGGATGTGCCGAGGCCTCCGATTGCCAGCCCCCAACCGAGCGCCATGGCCGGGGATGTGAGGAATCCGTGCGAGCGCAGATAGGGATGCACCGCGCCGGCGACGGCGAGAGCGATGAGACACGGCCCTGTTTCGATCCACCATCCATCCGACGCATTCCATCCCCGGGGCTTTCGGAGGAAGGCCCCCATGCGTCCGGCTATCCACACAACAGCATACAGCTGGATCATGTCCCAGGACATGAGTGCCAGCATCAGCAGCAGGCCGGCTCCCCACACCCGGATGGCGCGCGCCCGCGCGGATTCTTCGCGGGAGACGGGGGGTGCCAAGAGCATGAGGTGCGCGAACCAGAGCGGCAGGGCGAAATTCTCGTGTGAAATTTCGAGACCCGTGGAGCGAATGACCGATCCAAGGTTAACCGCATACAACGCGCCCGCGGCCCAGGCGGCCGCCCAGGATCGGGTGCGGCGACGGATCCAGACCGTGAGGCACGGAATGCCCAGGGCGAATCCGATGACCTGCAGCCAACGGACCCGGTCGGACAAGACCACGATGGAAGGAAACCATCGGCACAGCGCCGCATAGATGTATTCGCTGCTGACGGAATCGTTGGCAAAAGTGCGGATGCCCTCGGGGTATTCGATCTCCCGGTCAAGCGCGGGCAGGGATTCGCCGGTGAAGAGCATGCGGATGTACCGGAACTGAAGAGCGCTCTCCATGGTGAAGGGCGGCGTCACTCCCGCACCGGAAGCCTGATGCGCATAGACGAAGCGGCGCATCCCGAGGCCGGCCAGCGCCAGAGCGATCAAACCCAGCGCCAGGCCCATCGCGCGCAAGCGTTTCCACGAGGAAGGAGCGGGAGGCATGTTCAGAAAAGCTCCGGTTGCTGCTGCGCGCGCGCCAGAGAATGGAATTCCATGGTTTCCAGCCAGGGAATGACGCGCGGTGGAGTGGGGCGGCTGGTCCATTGAACCCAATCGGAAGGCAACGGCAGATCCGTTCTCAGCGGGGTCAGGGTCCGATTCCGTTCCACGACGGGCCGATGTTCGCGCAACAGGGCTTTGATGCGCGGAGTGAGATCGAGCGTGTCGAGGACTTCCCACAGGTGATCCAGCGATGAGCACTGTTCCAGAATACGCGCCGCAGTCTTCGCGCCGATGCCGGGCACGCCGGGAATGTTATCCGCGGTGTCTCCGGCCAGGGCGAGCCAATCGGCGATCTGGAGCGGGGCGACGCCCATGCGTTCGCGGATGCCGTCCGGTCCGTAATCCCGCGTGGGATCTCCGGGGATAATGATCCGAACGGTGTCGGTGCACAACTGCGCCAGATCCTTGTCGCTGGATACGAGATGAACACGCGCGCCTTCGCGGGAAGACCGGACGACCGCCGAGGCGATCAGGTCGTCAGCTTCTTCTCCGGGTGTGAGGACGAAGGGGATGTCCGCAAGGCGCAGGTATTCCTGAATATCGCCGAATTGCGGGCGCAAGTCGTCGGGCATGGGTTTGCGCTGGGCTTTGTATTCGGGCAGGGCGGAGGTCCGTTCTTCCGGCAGGCCGCCATCGAACATCACGCACAAGTGCGTCGGCCGCCAATGAGCACGGAGCATTTCGATGACGCGCAGGAATCCGAACGTGGCATTGGTGGGCCGTCCGTCCGATCTGGTAAGTCCGCGAACAGCGAAATAGGACCGGTAGACCAGATTGTGGCCGTCCAGCAGCATCAGCCGCGCGGTGCCCGGCGTCGGGGATGGCATGCTCATGGGCTCCGAGGGTACTTGGACCGGGCCGGCATGTCGAGAATACGAAAAACCCCGCGGCGGTCGCCGCGGGGTTCATCGTCCAAATGACGCGAGCTAGGGCGTCTTGGTCGCGTTCACGGTATCCGGGGCACCGCTGCCGATGGCCGTGCCGCCGCGGCGGATGGGATTACCCGCGGGATCCACGATCCGGGCGGAGAGGAAGATCATCAGGTTTTGTTTGCTGCTGTACTCGCCCTCATTGCGGAACAGACGCCCGAGCAGCGGAATATCGCCCAGGAGGGGGATGCGGTCGTTGACCTTCTGGGTCTGTTCGCGAATCAGGCCGCCCATGACGATGGTCTGTCCATCCCAGAGGGTGACACTGGTATTCACTTTGCGGCTGGCGAACACCGGCATCAGGATCGGATACAGCCCGTTGGGTCCGTAGTCGATCCATCGGGCGAACTCGGTGACTTCCGGAGCCAGGGTCAGATCGATCGTCTGCCCGTCGGAACCGACGATCGGGGTGACATCAAGGATCACACCCACTTCACGGGTTTCAAACGTCTGCGGCACCGGCGGGCGTTCCAGGACGGGCTGCTGGAGGTTGGGGTTGTTGGGGTCCACCTGGACTGGAACGATGTTCTGATCACCCACCTGCTGCGATTCGTACTCGGTCGGATAGATGATTTCCTCAATGACCTTGATGGTGGCGGCCACGCTGTTCTTTGTGGTCACCCGGGGGCTGGAGAGCACATCCAGCGCACCCCGTTGTTCCAGCGCGTGAACGACCATGCTCACTTCCGGATTGGTCAGCACGCTGGACAGCGTGAACAGGCCGCCCAGGAAGGACGACGCGGCGGCGGTGCTTGTATTGGCCACCAAGTTGGGCGAGTCGGTTCCGCCGAAGAACCGGACGCCTCGTGAGAATCCGCCGGTCGCGCTGTTCGCCCCCATGATAATTCGCTGTGAGTTATCAAGGGAGAGCCCATTCTTTTCGCGGGCGATTTCCCAGTTGTCGGTCAGGAACCATTCCATGCCCAGCTCGCGGAGATCGTTATCGGAGACATCCACAAACCGCGCTTCGATTTCAACCTGCTTGGGAATGACATCGAGCTGTTGGAGGATGCGCTCGAGAATTTCGAGGTTCTCTGGGGTATTGCGGACGATCAGCTGGCTGATCTGCTGGTTGTAGGCGATGGACGTGTCCGCCGGGAACGGGACGCCCATGTCCGAGAAGAATTTCTTCATGTCAGACGTGGCCTGCAGGGTCCCGATGCCGGCATCCATAGCGATGAATTCGCCGCCGCCGCGGGTGTCGTTCATGGTGGTATCATCCGGCGGCCGACGGGTGAGCTCCAGGATGGTCGGCTGGACGGGGTACAGGCGCGTGACCACGTTGTCCACCGCGTCGCGCGGGGTGATGATCACGGCATTGTCCTCCACCCGGTATTTCAGGTTGGCGACATCGGTGACGTACCGGATAGCATCCAGGAGGGTGACCCTGCGGAGCGTCAGGGTGATCGTGTCCTGGACGGGGGCGGGAGCGGAGATCTGCGGTTGGGTGACGCCTCCGCCCATGGTGAAGTCACTGGGGGTTCCAAATTCCGTCGGAGGAGCCGCGGTGAAATCTGGCGCGGACGGAATCTCGCCGGCTGCGGCCATGGTGTCGCCCAGCTTCAGAATGATATTCACACCCTGCTTGGTCGGATCCTGCTCTTCGCTGGCCTCGCGGAGAAATGTGATCACATCCTCGATCTTGGCTTTGCGGAATTCGATCGACGGGATCACGGTGCTCTGCATTTTCTCCAGCAGACGGGTGCTTCCGGCTCCGGTTGTGGTCGGACGCTCCTGCGGACGCATCTGGGCGGCGTCGCTGGTCGTTCGGATCGGGGGGTTCCACCGGTCGGAGATGTCGCTGATCATGTCCGCGCGGGTGGTGCGGCGGAGGAGTTCGCTGGTCGACAGGCGCTTTTCTTCGATGCGGCGCAGAAAGCGCATGGCGTCGCGATGATAGGGGTCGTTGGCGAGGATCTGTGTGAAATTAACTTCCGCCTTGTCGTATTCCTCGATCTCATAAAACTTGCGGCCTTCATCAAACAGGTCTTCGTTGGTGCGGACCTCCTTGACGTAGTCTTCGCGATACTTCGGCGGCACCGGGCGACCGGACAGGACGGCCAGGCGTTCGCCGGCAGCCTGTACCCGCCGCAGAAGTTTTCGGGCGGCCTCGCCGTGACCCGCTTCGTCGCGAAGTGCTTTGGAAAGTTTGGCCTCCGCGTCGCTCACGGCCTTCTGGGATGCGGCGAGGTTTTCCCGCTCGTAGGAAATCTGGCTTTGAAGTTCCAAGGCGCGGCGATAAGCGGCTTCGGCCATCCCCCATGTGGCTTCGCTGCGGGCGGCATCGGTGGAGGCGCGCTCGGGGAGCCGCACTTCTTCGAACAGCAATTCTGCCTTGTCGTACTCGCCGCGGGTCAGGAGCGCGTTGGCTTCCTGAAGCTTTTTTAAGCCCTCAATTTCCTCGGCTTTCCGGCGCACCACTTCCATCTCATTGAGTTGTTCGCCGCCGCCTGCGTCATCGGTCATCGCGGGTTCCGAAGGTGTCTCCGCGGGAACCTCCGCAGGAACTTCCGCAGGCGGGACCTCTTCCATAGGTTCGAGAGCGGTCGGTTCGGACTCCGTATCGGGCGTCACAGGCTCTGCTGGCGCGGGTTCGCCGAGCAAATCTGCGATATCCGGCACGACCACTTCGGGCTCGGCAGGCACGGGCTTGGCGATTTCATCGGTCACGGCGGGCGTGGTCCCTTCGGGTGTTTCGGGAGTGGGCGCGGGTTCGCCGAGCAGGTCATCAATATTGGGGAGGGAGGGTTCAGCTGGCGCGGGCGCTTCGGGGGCGGGCGCGGGTTCGCCAAGCAAATCGTCGATGTTAGGAATCGAGGGGTCAGCGGGCGCGGGCTCATTTGCAGAGGGGCCCGGTTCGGCCATGGCGGAATCCATCTCCGAGGCCAAGACATCCGGAGCGTCCGCGATGACAGGCTCGGCTTGCGCCATAAGCGGCGCGTTCCCAATGGCGTCAATGCTCCGCATCAGATTTTCCTGTGCCTCGGTTGCTGCCCAGGCAAGCGGTGCGCAGCACAATACGGAAATCAGGGACGTCGCAACGATCTTCGGTTTCATACCCATACCTCCAAGGTCTTAAAAAACGACACGGGCACACGCCATGTCATCTGAAATACCACAAAAATTACAACGCATTCCGAACGCAGAATGGAGCACCGATCAACGGGCGACATGATGCTCTGTTCTTTGTTTCGATGTCAACGTGTTTCTATGCTCCGGACCGGCTTGCAACGGACAGTAAAATGCCCATCCTCATCGCCTTGGGGACGGCCCCGGTTGAATGCCGCGCTCGGGAACGGATTCGGTGGATGAGGGGGTGGAGAATGCCGGGGATCCGGGCACTGATGTGTCGAGCATGGTTCTCCGGCGTTCCTCAAGTTTGGACCGCTCATCCTGAGTGATCGGCTGGATGGTGTATTCGCTCTGATCCTGTGTATCGACGATCACGACGGTGGGCGACGCGCCAACGCCCCGGATTTCGGTCATGCGATAGGTGCGGCCCCGGAGCTCGAATGTGTCGTCTTTGCGGATCGAGTACTTCTGGTCGTCAATCAGGAAGACCATGCCGACGGTGATCAGGTCGTCAATCACGTCTTTGCCCATGGGCAAACCGATCAGCCGGTCGCCCTTCTTCAGGAACAGCATGCGGCTGTTGGCATCGTAGCGATCGAGTTGATATCCATCCACTTCGTTGCCGAGTCGCTTGAAATAGGTGCG
The DNA here is from genome assembly GCA_017996315.1 of Kiritimatiellia bacterium. Lineage (GTDB taxonomy): Bacteria > Verrucomicrobiota > Kiritimatiellia > PWTM01 > PWTM01 > JAGOHE01. The sequence continues at coordinate 7,715 of JAGOHE010000049.1, forward strand.
ATCTGCGGAATTGAGCTGATACAAGTCCCCAGACTCGAGGGTTTGTACCGCTTCGAAGCGCAGGCGGAACCGTTCCTGGCGGAGTTGATCAATGCGGAGTTTGGTGATTATCGGAGGAGCGTTTTCGCGCTGCCGGGGGTCGGTCTTGGCCAGATACTCCTCGAGATTGCTGAAGCCGTCCGCATCCGCGTCCAGCATGGCGTCGTAGGGATCATCCGGATTGAATTCCTGCGCGATTTCCCACTCGTCCGGCATGTGATCGCCGTCGCGGTCTTCGTTGGGTTCCGGCTGGTCTGTGTCGCAAAACACGCACTTGGGCGCGTCGAAGGGGATGGCTTTGCCGCAGTTGACGCAAAACACCCGAAGTTCGCTGGTGAGCGCGCCGGGCTTTTCTGAGACCCCTGTGGGAGAGGCCAATTTCTTGATGGCTTGGTCCAAAAACGCGAGATCCAAGGGTTCGACTTCCGCCGCGTGAGCCGGGCCTTGTGCGGATGCGCCCCGTGCCCCGCCGGACTGGCCGGCCAGCAACAGCAGGATCACCGCGGACACCAGCAGGACGATCAAGGTACCGAGCAGAGCTGCCTTGTCGTAATGCTGCTTCAGCCAGGGGCCCAATGATGAAGACTTGCTCATGACTCGGGTTCCTTCGGTTCCGCCATGGAGGGCAGGTTGAAATGGTAGAAATCCAACGCCAGCCGAACCCGGATGACATCCGTGCGTCCGGCCACGACCCGCTGGTCGGTGGTCAGCATCCGGGCGGTCGTGTTGGTGCCCCCCGCTCCCGGATCCTGCACGGGCATGCCCATGGCTGCCGGCGCGCCCATCACCCCCGAGCGCGGCCCTTCGATACCCATCAGGCCGCCGCTGTAGCCGCCGGCCGCCGCTGCGTTGGGATCCGACTCGGCATTGTAGCGCTTGGGCCGGCCGGATTCATTGATCGTTTCGACCGCGGCCACCACGTTGAAAAATGGCATCTTGGGGAGCTCATTCAGCACGCGCCACACGGCGGCTTCGCGCGCATTGAAGGTGAAAATCATCCGTTCCCGGGTGTACAGTTTGTCCGCATCTTCTTCGTAGCCATCCGCCGCCTTTAACAGATCCGTGGAGGACGATTCGCCGCCGCCCATCATCTGATTCCGCAGGGAGAACCCCCCCGGATCCGGAGCGCCCGTCGCGGGGGCGTTTTGTTGGCGCTCCTCAAAGACATCGCGCTCGATGGACACCAGATCGCGCACCTTGGCATCGAACAGGACCGAAGACACTTTGTTCACCCATTCAATTTGCCGGATCAGTCGTTCGATGTGTTCCGGCTGCGGGCGGCTGGACGCATACCGGTCGAACCCGAACAGGAAGCGATCCGGCAGCGTAACATTATTCGCGACAGCTTTCTCGCGAAGTCCGTTGAACACATTGGCCATATACGGATTGAATCGGGCCGCCTCGATCTCCACCGGCTTGGATTGCCGCCGGGCAATTTCCATGTAGAGATTGGTAAACGACGCTTCCAAGCGGACCTGCTCCAGCTTCAGCTTCTCGATATTCCCGGCGTTGGGAAAAGGCTTTCGGTTCTCGATCGCCTGTAATTGAGTCTGAGTTTGTTGGAGATTTGCCTGGACGGAAGCCGCGCGAACCGCGGCGCGCGTGGCCGCGAAGGCGGAAATCAACACCAGAAGAATCGCCAGCGACGCGCTGGCAATGAGGGCTGTATGCTTGGGTGACTTCATAGTGGTATGGGCTCTTTCAACACCGCCTTGAGGGTGAACTCGCGGAGAAAGTCATCCTGCGCCGGCACGGGGATCTCCACGTCGGTCTCCTCGGTCAGGAATGGCGAGGCGCGCAGCTTGTTTCGGAAGGCGATGATGCCGTCTTCATTGCCGCCCGCCGTGGCCTCGGGGATTTTGTCGAGGTACGCGTACCCCTTGATCTCCAGCGCGCTGATTGGAGCCGGTCCCGCCGGAGTTTCCCCGGCGGGCGACGGCTGCCCGGGGTAGGGCTGATCGGACGGGGACGTCTTCGCGGGCGGCGGAGCGATCCCGATTTTGTACAGCCACATGCCTTCCGGTACGCGCTTGTGAAGATCGTCCAGCAGACTGGCCCACGTGCCCCGCTTGGTGGTCAGCGCCGCGATCCGACTGCCCTGAGTTTTCAGGCGGTCGATATCCATCTCCACGCTGCGCATGGATCGTTCCACGTTCTGCAGTTGGGTGAGCTTCTCTGTCAACTCGTCGAGCCGGCCTTTGGCCTGCGCGGCTCGGGTGAAGAAATACGCCCACCAGACCACGCCGACCAGCGCGAGGACCAGCGCTGAGGCAATGAGAAACGGCTGGCGCCGGTGGAACGTGCGTTCGGACACGTAATGCGGCGGCAGCAGGTTCAACTCGATGGGGCAGGCCAGGGACCGGCGCAGCGCCAGCCCCGCCACTTCACCCAGCAGATGCGCGAACGAGCCGATCCGGTCGGCCTCGATCTCGGGGCCGACGGCAATATTGTTAAACGGATTGAGGTGATCCACCTCGGTGCGGAGTTTTTCCTTCAGAAACGTGTCCATGTGCGCGATGACCGCGGATCCGCCGGTCAGCAGGACCAGCCCCGGCTGGCTCCCGGACTGCTGGGTGCGGTAGAAGTGGATGGACCGGTTGATTTCGGCGTGCAGGCGCGTCATCACCGAGCGAACCGTTTTCGAGACCTTGTCGGCAGTCTCGCTGGCGGGCGCCTCATACGCGCCGCTGAACGCCACGAACGCATGTTCCTGCTTGAGATCCTCGGCGGTCTCCCACGGCAGATCGAATTCCTTCATGATCTGCTGGGTGATGGCGTTGCCGCCCACGGGTATGCTGCGGTTGAACACCCGGTTGGCCTCGATGAAAATCAGGTCGGTCGACCGGGCTCCGATGTCCATGACCAGCGTACACGCCGGCAGTTCCGCGTAATTGTACCGGACGACATTGTACAGAGCCATCGGGGACACATCCACCAGCTCCGGCTGAAGACCCGCGGCGGAAACGGCACCCGTGATGCTCTCGATCATCTCTTTTTTTATGGCCGCGAGCATGACGTCCACTTCACCCGAATCGGCCCCCACCAGCTGATAGTCCCAAACCACTTCGTCAATGGGGAAGGGCACGTTCTGCTGGGCTTCGTATCGCACAATCTGCAGGATTTTCTCCCGGTCCACCGGTGGCAGCTTCACAAATCGCGAAAACACCGACTGGCCCGGCACACTGATCAGAGCGGGAGAGCCCGGCTGGATCGCGAGTTCCGCCATCAGCTCGGTCACCGCCTCCGAGATATTGGCCATCCGCTGGCTTTCATTGTCCTGCGAGGGGTCATCCCCCAAATCCCGGACACCGAAACGCAGCAGCTCAAGACCGGATTTGCGTTGTTCGGAAAAGATGCCGGCTTTGATGCTGCTGGCACCGATGTCCAGCGCCACAATTTCACCCGATCGGCGTGCCATAATGTTCCAACCTCCGTGCGCGGATTATCGGGCCGCTTCTTTGGTCATTTCAAAACCGCTGACGTCCACCAGCGCGAAGGGGGAGCGGCTCTTCGGCAGAATGGCGCCCTCCTTCTTGGGCAGCCGCTCCACCGCGGTTTTGTACGCAAAATTTCCAGGCACCGATTCCGCGGCCACCAGCCGGTCGCCATAGGTGAATTCCACCGCGATGCCCATCACCTTGCCATATCGCTGCAGGATGGCGGGGTGAATAAAAGCGAAGTCTTCATGGGTGCCCTTCGGGATGTTCGTGAATGTTTCTTCGCCCCGCAGAATCACTTCCGGCTCGCGCGGATTGCCGGTTTGCATATACGCGTAATAGGTGATTTTCAGATCGTCGGTCCAGGGGATGACGGTTTCGTAGGCCACCTCGATCGACAGCCACTGCTCGTATTTTTTCTTGCTCGCGCGAACGTTGGTTTGAACCGAATAATCGGGAGCGCGGGTGTTTTTCTGGCTGACCCGAATCCGGCCGACAGGATTCGCCGCCCCCTGCTGCGCATGGCCATCCGGCAACGCCATCCAAGCCAGGCACACCGCTGCCAAGGTCAACCGCTTCCATATGTTGCGATGCATTGCGATACCTCCTGATTTGAAATTCGATCCACGCCGATTGGACCTTGATTCTCGCTCTTGGGCAAGATCGAAATTCACGCCTCCGGGAATTGATCCGTGCCGCAAAAAGATTGCGATCCGGAATCTTTGCCGTATCCTGCTCCCCCAAACCGGTTCCGTCAATCCCTTGAGGAAGTGTCTGTGAACATCTATCAGTTTTTTCCACGGCTGGCCGCCGATGTCTCCGAATGGTCCGCGCACGCCGATCGCGCGGCCGCGATGGGCTTCGATGTCTGGTATGTCAATCCGCTCGCGCGCAGGGGCGCTTCGGATAGCCTGTATTCCATCGCCGACGCGCGATCGGTGGATCCCCTCTGGGCGGGCCGCCGGTCGGGGGACCCCGCCGAGGCCGAACGCCGGCTGCGCGCGGCCCTCGCCGATGTTCGCGCCCGAGGCCTGCGCGTGATGATCGACCTCGTGCTCAATCACACCGCGGCCGACGCACCGCTGGTCCGGGAACATCCGGAATGGTACCTCTGGGAAAACGGAGCCCCGGCCCACCCGGGATGCGTGGAGGAGAATGGGAGCCGCACGGTCTGGCACGACCTCGCGCGGCTCGACTGGACCGGAACCCGCGATCCGTCCGGGTTACAGCGCTGGGCGGCCTCGGTGATCGAATACTGGGCGGACCTCGGCGCGGAGGGATTTCGATGCGACGCCGCCTATCAGGTGCCCTCCGCCGCATGGCGAGCGCTGATCGCGGAAGCCCGCGCCCGCCGACCCGGGCTCGTCTTCGCCGCGGAAACCCTCGGCTGCGTGCCCCAGGAAACCCTCGACACCGCCCGCGCGGGGTTCGACTACGTGTTCAACAGCGCCAAATGGTGGGATTTCGAAAGCCCATGGCTGATGGAACAGTACCAGCTCACCCGCGAGATCTGCGGATCCATCGCTTTCCCCGAAAGCCATGACACGCCCCGCCTGGCCGAGGAAGGCCACGGACACGAGCCTCTCCTCAAGCAGCGATACCTCTTCACCGCCCTGTTCTCCTCGGGAGTTCTGATGCCCGCGGGATTCGAGTTCGGATTTCGCAAACGGCTGCATGTCGTCCACACCCGGCCTTCGGATTGGGAAAGCCCGTCGCTCGACCTGTCCGATTTCATCCGGCGGGTGAATAGCGTCAAATC
>JAGOHE010000050.1 GCA_017996315.1 Kiritimatiellia bacterium
AGTGGCGCTCGTCCATCAGCTTGTCGAACCGCTCGATCTCATCGCGATCCCGAAGGAATTTGACGGCCAAGACAGGGTTCCGACGTTCCGGAGATCCGGAAACGCCCCGATCGGTATTTGTTTTTTGGACATTCATCTCACCATAGATGATGCACGATATCGGCCTTAATGTCTAGCCCTCCGTAAACATCCATGTTTACGGTATCCTGTTTCGTCAGAAGAAAAGACCCTGGGGGTGCGGGTTGTGTGGGTGCTATTTCTGTGTCCCTTGTGTTTTGGTATGATGCACGAATGGAATTATCTGGAGAGGCGTTGATCGAGGTCGAAGGGTTGTCCAAGACCTTTCGTGATTTTTGGAGGCGTCCGAAAGTCCGGGCGGTGCAAGACCTCTCCTTCCGAGTCATGCCCGGCGAGGCGCTGGGGCTTCTCGGACCCAATGGGTCCGGGAAGAGCACGACGATTAAAATCCTGCTCGGCCTGTTGCGTCCCAGCCGGGGCCGCGTGCGTGTGGCGGGCAAATCATCGGCCGATGTGCGGGCGAAATCCAGAATCGGCTATCTGCCCGAGGAATCGTATCTCTATCCCCATCTCACAGCGGAGGAAACGCTGGATTTCTACGGCCGGCTGTTCGGCCTGGGCGCAGCGGAACGCCGGCGCCGAATCGCGGACCTGCTTGAAATGACCGGGCTCAGCCATGTCCGCCGACGCATGGTGGGCGAATTTTCCAAGGGCATGGCCCGACGCGTCGGCCTCGCGCAGGCGTTGATCAATGATCCGGCGCTGCTGCTGCTGGATGAACCAACCTCCGGCTTGGACCCGATCGGATGCCGGCAAATGAAGGACCTGCTGCTCACCCTCATGCAACGAGGCAAAACCCTCGTGTTGAGCTCCCATCTGCTGGCCGACGTCGAGGATGTGTGCGACCGGATTCTGATCCTCTATAACGGCCGCGTGCAGGCGCACGGGCCGATCCGTGAGCTTCTGGAAATCCGGGAGCAAACGCGCGTGTGGCTGCCCTCGGATCTTTCGCCTGAGGCATTGCGCCGGGTGCTTGCCGCCGCGCGCGAGGAAGTCGGCCACGAGCCGGAAGTGGATCATCCCCGACGCGACCTGGAACAGTTTTTCCTCGAAGTGGTCCGACGAGCGCGCGAGGAAGCGCCCGCGCCATCCGGAGCCGACGGGGGACACGCGGTCGCGGCCTATTTGAGAGAAAACCCGAATGAGCCCGGCCGCCCGCCGCCGGGAGGGAACGCAGACGATCGGCTGCGAGGGCTGGTGGAAACCCCGAACTCGAAACCGCCTTCTCATCCATGAACCGCATCCTGGCCATCGCCGCATTGACGTTGAGGTCCGCCGTGCGATCCCGTCTGGCCGTGCTGCTCCTGGTCCTGCTGCTGGCCTCCGTGTTCGGTCTCCCGCTCGCCGTGCGGGGCGACGGCACTGCGGAAGGTCTCGTGCAGGTCATCATCGCCTACTCTCTCGGCTTTGCCGGAGTTCTCTCCGCGCTGGCAGCGGTGTGGACGGGGTGCGCAGCGATCAGCTCCGAAATCGCAGGGCGGCAGATCCATCTGATGGTCACCAAACCGGTTCATCCCGCCGAGCTCTGGCTGGGGAAATGGCTCGGGCTGCTGGCGCTGAATCTGGCCATGGTGTGGACGTCCGGCGCGGCCGTGTACGGGCTCCTGCGCTGGCAAACCCGGCCGGAACGGATCGGCGACACCGAGTATCGCCGTCTGAAAGAGGAATTTTTCGTGTCCCGTACCGTGCTCCCGCCGTTGGAGCCCGACATCACTGAAGAAGTCAACGCCCGGATACGGGAGACGATCCAGAGCGGAGATGTACCGGACAGCGACGTGGAACAGCTCCGGATTGAACTGCGCCGCCAGGCTCTGGCCGCGCAGCGGCTGATCCCGGCCGGAGGCCGTCGTGATTTCGTGTTCCGACTGCCCCGCACCCTCGAGTCCGATCGCCGCATGCATCTCAGCGTACGGCTGCTCAAGTCCGCCCTCGATTTCGAATCAATCCAAGGACGCTGGATTGTCGGAACCCCCGACACCCCGCGCATCGCAGCAATGGAAGTTTCCATCCCTCCCATCTCGAAGCAGTCATTCACGCTCCCCGAACTGCCGATGACTCCCGGGGAAGAAATCCGGATCGGATTTGAAAATCTGGATCCCGCGGGCAACGCCGTGCTGTTCGATCCGGAAGGCGGACTGGAACTGCTGGTTTGGCGCGGCGGTCTGGAGGGTAACATGGCCCGGGCGCTCTGGGTGTGGTTCGGTCAACTGGCGTTCGTCTCAGCGGTCGGCCTTTCGGCGGGCGCGCTGTTTTCGATGCCGGTCGCGTCCTTCGCCGCCCTCACGCTGGTCGCGCTGATCCGCATGGGCGGATTCATCTCCCGGGTGTCGGAAGAAGGAGCCATTTTCTTTTCCCTCGACCAGGCCACGCCGACCCAGGCGCTGCTGGAGCGGTCGTTGCGAGGGTTCTTTCATGTGCTTCAAGGTTTATTGGGGCCGCTGCAGACTCCGGACTTTCTCGCGGATCTCTCCACCGGCCGCCGCATTTCCCCTCACACCCTGTGGGGCGCCGTCGGGGTGCAGGGCCTGCTCTATTCCGGAGCCCTCGCGCTGCTGATGTTGCCGCTGTTTCGCCGGCGCGAACTGGGATTGCCGCAGGAGGGATTGTGACCACGATGCCCCGCCCCCTGGCCGCCCTCGTCGGACTGGGCATCGGCATCGGCGCCATCGCGCTGGCTTCGCGTTCCCATGCTCCGCTGTCGGAATTCCGTCGCGAGCAAGGTCTCGTGCCGGCCGCTGATCCGCTGGAAAACGCGCCGCCTCTCGTGGCTTTCACCACGGTCGCTCTCGGCGGATTCCGCGGCATCGCCGCCGATATCCTCTGGCTGAGAGCCGTCCGCCTGCAGGACCACGGCCAGTATATTGAACTGGTGACCCTCGCCGATTGGATCACCAAATTGCAGCCGCGCATGCCGGGGGTTTGGGTGTTCCAGGGCTGGAATCTCGCGTTCAACATCAGCGTCATGTTCGAGCGCCCGGAAGACCGATGGCGATGGGTGCAGCACGGCATCCGACTGCTGCGCGACGAGGGCCTGAAATACTGCCCCGGTCAATCCAAGCTCTACCAGGAACTTTCCTGGTTCTTCAATTTCAAAATCGGGGAAGACATGGACGACGCTCACCGCCTGTACAAACGCGAGTGGGCCCGGCAAATGGAACACGCGCTGGGCGGCCCGCGCCCGGACTTCGACGCGCTCTCGCGCGCGCCTTCCTCACCGGACGAGCTGGAGCGCTCGCCCTCCGCGCGCGCATGGCTCGATGCGATGCGGGGCGCCGGACTCGATCCCTATGACCCCGCTTGGCTGGATCCCCGGCACGGCCCCCCCTCATGGCGGGAACGCCGCACGACGGATCCGGGCGCCGCGGAATGGATCGCGTTTCTACGTGCCCGCGCCCTCCACACGCAGTATCGGCTCGATCCTCGCGCGATGGCCGAGGTGGACGCCGAATACGGACCGTTCGACTGGCGCACCCCCGACGCCCACGCGGTCTACTGGGCGGCGCAGGGGCTGCCTTTCGCCCGTACCGATTTCCAGCGGCTGCAGCTCGAGCGCAGCCGCTTCCAGGCCATGGCCGCGAGCTTCGTGCGCGGCCGGTTCCATTGGACCGATACCGCCGACGGGTATGCGCTGGCGCCCAACCTGGACCTGCTGCCCGCCGTGCGTCGGGCCTATGAGCAGACGCTCGCCCGGGCGCCCGATAATGAATCCGTCGTGAATGCCTACCGGAACTTCCTGCGAGACGCCATTCTCCTGTGCTATTCCTACAACCGACAGGATCAGGCCCGACGCCTGTTCGACGATTACCACACGCGCTTTGCCGGAGACGGTTCCCCCGCCGATCTGGAGAGTTTCGTAGCCGGCTATTACTCCGCGTTCATCGAAAACCTGACCCCCGGCCAGGCCAACGCAGCGGTCGAAGCCGCCCTGTACCAAAGTCTGTTCTGGGACGCGGTCGGCGATCCGGACCAGGCGGCCGGATACGAGCGCATCGCGCTGCTCATCTGGCAAAGCTGGATGGGCGAACGCACGGATCCCAGGCTGACCGCCCGCGTCGGGTTGCCCCCGCTCGGCGAACTGCGCGAACAAGCCGCCCGGCGCGTACGCGACGCGCTGTCCCGCTCGTCAAATCCCTGATCACAACGCCCCCCGGCCCGGCGCTTTCGTCCTGTTGATGAAGGCCGATGGCGATGCGCGCCTTGCCGCTCACTCCGAAGGACCGTATGATCCCCGCATGACTATCCCCTTGGACGATCTTTCGCTGGATGCCCGGTCGGCCGCGGATCGAAAAGCCGCCCTCGAGCAAGCGGCCGCCCGCCTGCGCGCATCACCGCCTCAAGACGGCGGCGTCGTCAACCTGCATTGCCACAGTTTCTTCTCCTACAATGCCTGGGGCTGGTCTCCCACGGGCATTGTGGCGCGCTGCCGCGCCGCGGGATTGGCAGCCGCGGGTCTGGTGGACTTCGATGTGCTCGATGGCGTGGATGAGTTCCTGTCCGCCGCTGTCGGCGCCGGCCTGCGCGGCTGCGCGGGCATCGAATCGCGCGTGTACGTGCCCGAGTTCTCCGACCGTGTCATCAATTCGCCCGGAGAGCCCGGCATCGCATACAGCATGGGCGTGGGCTTTCCGCGCGGCGATCCCGGCCCGGAATTCCTTCCATTCCTGGGCCGCCTCCGCCGGATTCCCGAGGAGCGGAATCGCAAAGTGGTCGAAGCCGTCAATGCTCATCTCGCGCCCGTGGCGCTGGACTACGATCGCGATGTGCTCCCGCTGACGCCCGCCGGAAACGCCACCGAACGCCATCTCTGCCTGGCCTACGCCCGCCGCGCGGCCGCGGTATATGCCGACCGCACCGCGCTCGCTAAATTCTGGTCCTCCAAACTCAAACACACGATCCCGTCGTCCGATCTTCCGGAAAGCCCGGCGCTGCAAGCCCGCATCCGGGCGGCCACGATGAAGCGCGGCGGCCCGGGATACGTGCCTCCCGACTCCGGTTCATTCCCGACCCAGGCGGAATTCTGGACCTTCGTCCGCGACGCCGGCGCGATCCCCACCGTGGCGTGGCTCGACGGATCCTCCGAAGGCGAAGCGGCCACGGCAGAATGGCTGGACCTGTGCTCCGCCCGCGGCGCCTGCGCAATCAATCTGATCGTGGACCGGATGTATACGCCGGGCGTGGATGACGCCCGCGCGCAACGGCTGCGCGACATCCTGGAACACGCGCGCCGCAGAGACTGGCCGGTATTCGTCGGCACTGAGATGAACAGCCCGGACAACCGGTTCTCGGATGATTTCAGCACGGCGGAACTCGCTCCCTACGCCGAGGATTTTCTCAACGGCGCCCGCCTCGCCTACGCCCATACCCGGCTGCAGCAACACGCCGGAATGGGGCTGCTGAGTCCCTGGGCGGAACGGTCGTTTTCGTCGCTGCTGGAACGCAACGATTTCTTCCAATCCGTCGGATTTCTGCTGGATCCCGCCGTTCCATATCTTCCCGACACCGTCACTCCGGAATCCTCCCCCCGCGAGCTGCTCGAACTCATCCGCCGGCGATAGGGCGCACGGAAAATCCCCGCCATCCCACCCTGGGATCGAAACACCGCACCGCGATCCCATCCTTGGATGGGGCATGCAGAATCATGCGGAGCAGTCGCGGAAGGCGTTCCCCGCACCCGACATGGAGCCTCGCATCTCCCATTGTTCCCCCGGCGAGACGCCAGGACGCGACGGGGGTCTCGAAATCGAACTCGCGATCGCGACCCTGCTTCCCTTTTCGAGCTCCGCAAAGGGAGAAGGTTCGGATACGAGAACGGGTACGGGCATGTGCCGAACAAACGGGGTGCGGGCGGATGACCGCCATCGGCCCGGCTTGCGTTCAGGGTCCCCATGTTGCGGACATGCATCCGTCTTTCCGGCGGCGGATACAGGCCGCGCCCAGCGCGGTCAGCACAAGGCTGAAGGTCGCCGGCTCCGGAATTGCGTATGCACCATCCTTCTCAAGGCGGATGTAGTCGACGGCCCAGTCTCCGGCGTAGCCGGTGCCACTATAGTCACCTATAAACCACGCGCCGAGTACGTTGAAGCTTCCATTGCCGTCGATGATCGGGGTGTTCAGGTCTGCGTTCAACAGGGTCTGATTCACCCATACGTACCAGGCATTGCCGCTTTCCTTGGCCACACGCACGGTATGAAAGCCCGAGGTAAAGTCCGTCCCGTTGAGATACTCGACATAGGTGCCGCCCGATTCGCGAACCTTCACCCGGTCGTCGGCCAGGGCCACCACGATCGAGTGATCCGACGTCGGCATCTGCAAGGCCAAGCCGAACCAGCCGATACTGCCCTGCGTCCCGCTCAACTTGGACACGCGAACCTCCAAGGTCATCGGCGCTGTGTCGCTGAAACTTGAACGGGTAATACTGCCCGTGACATCAGTGCGGAAAAGTATCTCCGGCGTCGCGGCGCCCTGATTGGAATACGCCACCCCGGCGGTAAAGGTCTGGGGAATGGTTGCGCCGCCCGCCGTCCCTGCGAACCAATCCGCAGTGGTATTGCCATCCAGGTCCTGCCCGGATGGATTCACGTTCATTTCATGCTGGTAATCGAACGCGGAGGAATCGGCAAAGAGGACCAATCCCGCATCCGATGGCGCCACCGCAAGGAACAAGGCCCACAGGATAAATATTCTCGGTTTCATGTTGATCTCCATCCTCATAACTCCCTGCCGGGAAGATTCCATGGTCATCCCCCTCGTGTCAAAGAAGAAATGACATGTATTTCAATCCATCCACCCGCGGTCCGCCAAGGGTGTGAAGGCCGTCCTTCCTGGGACTTCCTTTCGGAGATCAGGACCGCGGGGCAGGGGAAGCCTCTTTCGCACGACCGTGACCCCAAGGGCATGGGGATGTGCAGGGTCATCCCGCATTCTTCACCCAACGGGCCGCCCCCCCGCAACCGGCAGGGATCAGGCTTCGGCCTTCTTCCGTTCGCCCTTCCCTCCGCTCTCTCCCTGCAGCCGTTCCACCACATGCAAATCCGCTCGTGAGAATGCATAGTCGCGCAGCCGCGATATGGGCACCCAGGCGAAGTCCGCGCAATGGAGCGCGCGAGGCCGTCCTCGCACCGGAAGACACCGGTAGACGTGCAAATCTATTGTGAAGTGGCTATAGGCGTGGGGAATGACCATCCATGGCTCGACCGGACGGATTGTAAATCCCAGCTCTTCCCGAATTTCCCGTCGTATGCATTGCTCGAGCGTTTCTCCCGGCTCCCGCTTGCCGCCGGGGAATTCCCAGAGTCCGCCGAGCATGGACTCCGCGCGCCGCTGTGCGATCAGCACCCGGCCGCGCGCGTCATGAATCACGGCGGCCGCGACCACCCAGTGCGGCCGGGGCGGGCGATTTCGCGGCGGCGGGAATTCCTCCACCCGGCCCAATCGGAGCGCTTCGCAGTCCCGACGCAACGGACACTGCCCGCACCGGGGCTGTCGGGGCGTACAGATGCAGGCCCCCAATTCCATCCACGCCTCGTTGCAGTCCCCCGGCGCATCCGCCCACAGGAGTTGTTGAGCCGTCTCCCGGTATTTGGCCGGATCCCGCTCCGGGCGCGCGAGCAGTCTCGACAGAACCCGCGCCACATTGCCATCCACCACCGCCATCGGCCATCCATAGGCAAGGCTCCCGATGGCGGCCAGCGTATACGGGCCGATGCCCGGCAACAGGGACCATTCCCGCGGTGTTTGGGGGAATCGCCCCCCGGGACGAGCCGCCACGGCGCGCGCGAGCCGATGGGCGTTTCGGGCCCGCGCGTAATATCCCAAACCTTCCCACGCCTTGAGCACATCGTCGAGCGGCGCGGCCGCGAGCGCGCGCACCGAGGGAAATTTTTTCATGAACGCGCGGTAATACGGAAGCGCCTGATCGGCGCGCGTCTGCTGAAGCATGATTTCCGAAATCCAGACGCGATACGGCGTCCGTCGAGTACGCCACGGAAATGCGCGTTGGTGCTCCCGAAACCACGGAAGCAGCGCGTCCCGAACGCTCGCGCGGAGCGCCCGCTGCCGTTCCGGAGACCACGCCGCCCCCGTCGAAGCGGGGGCGGTACGGGATTTGGGCCGGCTCATCCGGCTCAGCCGATTTCAATCACAATGTCGTCTTCCTGAGTCTCAGTCGGCGCTTCCTCTTCCTTGATCTCCTGGTACGTGGGGAGGAAGCGGTAATAAACCATCAGGCTCACAGCGCCGAAGGCCGTGCCGTAGACTGGTCCGTATCCCCGCTCGCTGCCCCAGGCGGGCGTCCAGCTCCCGTCCTGGTTCTGATGGCTGATCATCGCGGGCGCGTAGGAATCATTCCAATGCGTGAAATGCGTAGCTGTCTTGGAATGAAACTTCGCCTGCGACATGTAGTACCAGGCATACATCGGGTGATTCCCCATGCCGGGTTCATCCCAATTGCAGCGCACATCCTGGAGTCCCTTCAACGCCCCGGTCACCCGCTCATCCGAGGGATAGCCCAGCAGTTGCAGACACAGCGTTCCGATGGCGGTGCACGCGATGGTCGGCCCGCCGGACGCCGGCGGCGCATAGGCGAACCGCTGCTGGTCCGGAAGGTAGTTCATGCGGAAACCGTTCGCGATCGTAGCCATTTTCTCTTTCAGCCCGGGAACATCCGCGCCGACGATATAGGCCGCCTTGACCGCTTGCGCCTGAAAGCCCGCCACCGAGGTGTCCCGCGCTTCCGTTGTCGCGCCCTCGCGTGGACTCTTGCCCTTGGCGTACTCATAGTCGAACCCGCCCGTGGACTGCATGCCGTTGAGAATGAACGTAATCGCTTTTTCCATCACCTCCCGGAGGTCGGGAATGCGGGTCAGCGCGTACGCTTCGCTCATCGCGTACGCCGCGATGCCGTTGCCGTACACCCGCTGATGCCCGCCTTTCATGCGGTTAGAAAAGAAGGAGCCGTCCGGCTGCTGCTGTGCCCGGATAAAATCGATGGCTTTCCGAACCGTTTCTCCGAACTCTTCGGATTGATGCGTCTCGCCGTGGGACAGAAAAGCCAGCAGCGCGATGCCCGACATGGCGACCGCGTTGTTGGCCGTGCTGTTCCCCTCCCAGGACCCGTCCGGCCGCTGGTTCTTCTTGAGCCAGCGCAACGCATTCATCACCGCCTTTTCGGTCGCTTCGCCGTGCCGGGGATTGAACCGCCGTAACAGACCCGCCCGGCCCGAGGCCGAACGGCCCGAAAACAGTCCTTTCATGATCAACGGACTCATCGCATCCGTTTTGATGTCCAGCGCCGCAAGCTCTTCCGCGACCGGGGCGTTTTGGAAAGTCTCCATTTCCGGCGTTTCGATATCCACTTCGGCATCCGGAGTTTCGATATCGATTTCCAGATCCTTGATCTCCTCGAGTTTTTGCTCCAGCTTCTCAAGGTCCTTGGCATCCGGCTCCATGACGACGACCTCGATCTCGGCCGCCTCCTGCCGGACGGGCATCACGACGATGTTCAGCAGTACGATGATGATGATAATGTGCAGAATCACGGACCCGGTGGGCCCCCACAGGTGATCCTTGATCCGCTGCAGATGGTAATCGATCGCGCGGGCCGGCTTCGCCGGTGATGCTTCCGCTTCCGCGGTCTTCAATTCCGATGGATTGGTCATGGCCTGATTCTCCACGGGAGCGCCACCCGGACGCGCGCTCCGACGTCTCTTCTTCCGCGAAACCGGCCGGGTTGGACACGATTCCGCTTCGCCGGTCAGTTCGTGCTAATCACGGAAAGATTGGTCATCTTGTATTGCGCGCACATGTCGAGTACCCGGATCAGCCGCTCGTGCGGGGCATACCCGGAACACATGATCAGGACGGTCTGGGTCGGATCCAATTCCGCCATGTCCTTGATGAAGCCGGACAGGTACTCGTCGGTCACCGCGCGGTCGTTGATCATGAACCCCTCCTCAAAAATGCTGACTCGGATCAGCTTCGGGGGGGTCTGCATTTTCTCCTGTTTCGCCTCCGGCGAGGGCCGATTCACATCCAGATGCGCGAACACATCAATGGGCTTGATGGTGACGATAAAGTACACCAGCAATTGAAAAACCACGTCGATCATCGGCGTCATGGGGAGCTCCGCCGACGGGGAAACAGATTTCTTGCGTGCACGGCCCATGATCAACCTCCGTCCGGTTTGGCTTGCTGTTTGATGGCCGCGAACTTGATCCTCCAGAGCCCGGCCCGCGCGCAAATATCCATCACCTTGCGCACTTCGTCATGCCGGACTCCCGCATCACCCCGAACGACCACCGGGACTTGGAACTTGCTGTCCTTGGCAATGCGAATCATAAGCGACTGCAGCGAAGTGGCCGAAATCCGGCCGCCGGCAATGCGCAACACCCCGTTCTTTTCCACGTCGACATAGACGGTCCGGGGGTCTTTTTTCTCCACCGCCTTGCCGTGGGGCGACAGGGCCAGCCGAACATGCATTTCGTTCTGCTGATCCTGCATGGCGATGGTGACGATAAAAAAGATGATCAGTTGAAACACGACGTCGATCATCGGCGTCATGTTCATCTGGGCATCGTCGAGCTTCGTCTTCATGGCTTTCGCTCCGTGCGGGGAGAACCCGCGCGGTTATTCTCCTGACACCACTTCGACATTGCGCAAGGCCTTGATCAGGTCCAGCGTCTTGGTCTCCATCGACAGGATGATCGTCGTGGCCCGGTTCTTGAAGAACGTGTAGAAGGAAATCGCCGGGATGGCGATGATCAGGCCGGCGGCGGTCGTCCAGAGCGCCTGGCCGATGTTCTTGGCCAGCATGGACGTCTGCGCCGCCCCCGCCTCGGCCGTCGAGAGCGTAAGGAAGGCGTAGATCATGCCCTGCACCGTACCCAGCAGCCCGAGCATCGGGGCGACGTTCGCGCACACGTTCAGATAGGCGACGCGCTGCATGAGCTTCTCGTTTTCCATGTCCGCCGCGACGCCGACCACGTCCTGGATCACATCGTATCCGGACTCTACGTTGGAAAAACCGGCCATCAGGATGCTCGACAGGGGAGTGGGCCGATCTTCGCAGTGCTTCAGCGCCTTCATGATATCGCCCTGCTGAATCGCCTCATCCACCATGACCACGAGATCATCGGGCGCAATCTTCTTTTCCTTCACGGTCACGAAGGAATCGATGATCAGCGCGAACGCCGCGACGGAAGCCGCGCCCAGGGCGAGCCACAGTATCACGCCGAGCCAGCCGCTGGAGGTCACCGTGCCCCAGAAGCCCATGTCCATCGCCTTGGCCGCTTCCGGCGCCGCGGCGGCGGCCGCTTCCGGCGTCAGCGTCGTTTCCTGCGCCCACGCGCCCAGCGTTCCCAGCGCCACGACCAGCACCGCCCCACCGATGATTTTCCACGTCTTCTTCATATGTTGCATCGCTCCTTCAAGCGGAAGTATGGCACTCCCTGCGCTTTCCATTCAATGCCGGAACTCCGGCCGGTTGTCCGTCAAATCTTCCCCTTGGCCGCCGCGGCCTCGGGGCTGTTGGGATAATCACGCACCAGCTGCTGGTACAGGTTTTTGCTCCGGGGATCGCGCGCCTTTTCCAGCGCCGCGGCCGCCTTGCTCAGCGCCTCGGGCATGACGGCCCGCTCGCGCTCAAAAAACAGCACCGCGCGAAGATAGTCGCGGATCGCGTATTCCATCTTTTCCTCTCCGGCGCGAATGTCACCCCGCATGATCAGGGCCCGGGCGGTATCGGCGGGAGATCCTTTGGCCACCAGATCCGCCAGCTTCGTTTCGAGCTTCTTGATCTGGCCCGCATTCAGCAGAGCCTGGCGGTACAGCCATCCATAATCGGGATCGGATTCCAAGGTCGGATACACCGCGAGCAGGTCTTCCATGACCTTCGCCGCCGGGGCAAATTCTTTCTTTCCCGTATAAATGCGCACCAGCGCCTGCGCCGCCGGTTTGTCCCATTCGAGATTCCGCAGTTCGCGGATAATTTTCGTCAGGGCCGGAATGGCTCCGTCGGCCGTCGCGGCTTTTCCCGCGGCGGCAATGGTCGCGTCGAAGTCGGCCGGCTTGTCCGCCACCGCGGCCCGGTACTGTCCCCGCGCAAACTCGAACTGCCCGCTCTCGGTCGTCAGCACGACGGTGCCGTCGGGGCGCGCGCTGATACGGGTGCCCACGCGGCGGGTGCCGTCGTTGAGCACCACGTACGGCGCGGCCAGGGCGTCCACCACCCCCGCCGCCCAGATCCCTATAATGGCCATCCGTATCCAGCTTTTCATGATCCGGTACTCCTCCCGCCTGCGCCGTCTGCGGCCGGCGCCGTCTCCGCGGGCAGCCGCTGCCTCAACTCGAACCGCTTTTGGCGCACCGCTTCCACGCGGTCGCCGGATGCGAACATGCTGAGATATTCATCGCACAATTTGATCGCGTCGGGGATTCGTTCCATCTGCGCGTACACATCAATAACTTCAAATCCCGCGGATTCCCGGAAAGGAACGAGCTCCGGTTGCTTCCGGTCCGCCAGCTCAATGGTCCGCTTGAACGCGGCGGCCGCCTGGCGCAGGAACTGCCCCGCTTCCTCCGTCTTTCCGGCCTCGCGGGCAGCAGCGGCCTGCTGTACATGAATCCGGGCGAGAATCTGATTGGCCTCCTCGCGAATCACCGGATTCTCCGCATAACGGAAAACGTCGCCCAGCGCGGCCACGGCGTCCTCAAACCGGCCGGCGTCCCGGAACGCTCGCCCGAGGGTCATCTTGGCGGTGTAGAACAGCCCCGAGTTGGGATAGCTGATCAGCAGATCCTCGAGATGACGAACCGACTCGTCGTAGTTCTTAAGCTCATATAACGAGCTCCCCAGGGT
>JAGOHE010000231.1 GCA_017996315.1 Kiritimatiellia bacterium
GTCGCGCGAGCAGGTGAATACGCTCGAAGCCAACTGCCGCGAATTCGGCATTCCGCTCTATAACCTCACCGACGGCAATAACGGCATTGTCCACATCATCGGCCCGGAGCTCGGGATCACCTTGCCCGGGGTAACGCTGGTCTGCGGCGATTCGCACACCGCCACGCACGGCGCGCTGGGGGCGCTGGGGTTCGGAATCGGCACCTCCGAGGTCGAGCATGTGCTGGCCACCCAGACGCTCCCGCAGAAGAAATCGAAAACCTTCCGCGTCGAATTTACCGGCCGCCCCGGATCGGGGGTCACGGCCAAGGATTTCATCCTCAAACTGATCGGCACGATCGGCACGGCCGGCGGCACCGGTTATGTGATTGAATATGCCGGCGAGGCGGTTCGCGCGCTCTCGCTCGAGGGCCGCATGACCATCTGTAACATGAGCATCGAAGCCGGCGCGCGCGCGGGCATGATCGCGCCCGACGAAACCACATTCCAGTACGTCGCGGCGGGCGATCGGCCTTTCGCGCCCCGGGGCGAAGCGCTGGAACGAGCCATCGCGTATTGGCGAACGCTGCCCGGCGATCCGGATGCGCGCTTTGACCGCGAGTTGGCCATCGACATCTCCCGCCTCGCGCCTCAGGTCACCTGGGGCACCAGCCCCGGCATGGTGGTGGACGTGGATGGCGTTGTGCCCGCGCCGGGCGCGGTGCCCGGCTATTCAACCGCCGACGTGGAACGGGCGCTGGCGTATATGGGGCTCACCCCCGGGCAGCGGATGACGGAGATCCGGATCGACACCGTTTTTATCGGCAGTTGCACCAACGGCCGCATCGAGGACCTGCGCGAGGCGGCGGCATGGATGAAAGGCCGCCGGATCGCGAACGGAGTTCGCGTCCTGATCGTTCCCGGATCCCAGCGCGTTCGCCGACAGGCCGAAGCCGAAGGGCTCGACCGGATCTTCCTCGACGCCGGGGCCGAATGGCGGAATTCGGGATGCAGCATGTGCCTGGGCATGAACCCCGACCGGCTGAGCGAAGGCGAGCGATGCGCGGCGACGTCCAATCGAAACTTCGAGGGACGCCAGGGCAAAGGCGGCCGCACGCATCTGGTCAGCCCATCCATGGCCGCCGTCGCGGCCATCGAAGGCCATTTTGTGGATATTCGTTCCCTGCCGCATCCCCGGATCTGAAGCCATGCAACCGTTCACCACGCACACCGGAATCGTCGCCACGCTGGACCGCGCCAATGTGGATACCGACCAGATCATTCCCAAACAGTTTCTCAAATCCATCCGCCGTACCGGTTTTGAATCGGGCCTGTTCTTCGACTGGCGGTTCCGGCCGGATGGATCGCTCGAGCCCGGGTTTGAGCTCAACGCGCCCGCCCTCAAAGGCGCGTCGGTGCTGGTGACGCGCAATAACTTCGGCTGCGGCTCCAGCCGCGAACACGCCGTGTGGGCGATCCAGCAGTACGGATTTCGCGCGGTGGTCGCTCCATGGGCCGATCGCGATGGGACGCGGGTTCCGGCGTTTGCCGACATTTTCCGGAACAACGCGGGAAAGAACGGATTGCTCACCATCGAACTCACGCCCGGAGAAGTGGATCGCATCTTTGCCTCGGCGCGCCGCCATCCCGGAGTGCGGGCGGACGTGGATCTCTCCGCGCAAACGTTGACCGTTCATTCCGCGCCGCCCGAAACTTTCCGGTTCGATGTGGATCCCTCGTTGAAAGATAAACTCCTGAACGGAGTGGACGACATCTCCGCGACGCTCGCGTATGAGGACCGCATCACGGAGTTCGAGCGGACCCATGACGTGCAGCGCGCCTGACCGCGGCTCCGGGGGTGGGGGACGTCCGGGGATCAATCGCCTCCGCTCTCTGCTCTCCGATCCGCTACTTCGCCACAGCCTGCTGCTGATGGCGACGGCCATGCTCGGCAATGCGGCCAACCTCGTCTTCCAGATCGTGATGAACCGGCGGCTGACGGACGTGGAATACGGAATTCTTGCCGCGATGGTGGCCCTGATGGCCATCCTCATGCTGCCCCTGGAGGCCCTGCGCACCACGCTTGCGCACCGCACTGCGATGTGGATGAAAGAGGGCCGCCGCGCCGCCATACGTCCGTTCTATCATCTCTGGCTGCGCCGGATGCTGCTCGCCTGGGCGGCGCTGTTGGTCGTGGCATTGCTGGCCGGTCCCGCGTGGGGGCGGGTCTTCCGGCTCGGAGGCGCAGCTCCGCTCTGGATAACCGGGGTGGGGCTGTCGGGCATCCTGCTGCTCCCGGTCATATCCGGGGTGCTTCAGGGGATGCAGCGGTTCGCAGCCTTTGCATGGGCGCTTCAGATTCCCAACATTGTGCGTTTCCTTCTGGGCGTGGGTCTCGTGCTCTGGATTCCCCGGGCATGGGCCGGCTATTCCGCGCAGGCGGTCGGTTTTATCGCCGCCGCCGTGTGCGCCGGATATTGGGTGCGCGCCGGATGGCGCGGATGGAATGAGCCTGATGCGCCGGTGAGGGCGAGCGAGGCGTACTTCTTCAAATCGCTCATTGTGCTCGGGGCCTTCGCCGTGCTCATGCTGGCCGATGTGCTGCTCGTCAAAGCGTGGTTTGATGAGGATATGGCGGGCCGGTATTCACGGGCCGCGACCATCGCGCGCGCGATCGTGTACCTGCCCATGCCCGTGGCCATGGCGCTCTTTCCCAAAGTGGTCAGCCGTGGCGAGCGGACGGGCGAAGATCGCCGCATGCTCGTGCGGGCGTTGGCGGGGGTGGGCGCGTTGCTGGCCGCGTCGGCAACCGCCGCGTGGGTCTTCGCGCCGCTGCTGTGGCG
>JAGOHE010000051.1 GCA_017996315.1 Kiritimatiellia bacterium
AATCACCGAGCCCCCGGAGGTCGCGATGAAGCATGCGCTCACGTGTCCGGTATAGCTCGAGGGAAGCAACACCACCAGCTTGCCCGAGCTTTCTCCTTCCGGTTTCCATAGGAATCCGCCGCCCGCGCCCCGCGGCCCGATGCCGTCGCCGCCGATCGGGGCAGTGGCCTCCGCTGCTGTTGAACGTACTTCCGGCTCGCCGGCGTCGACCGTCGTCGCGGCCGGGGTTCCCGTTTCCGTCGGGTCAGCCGGACTTACCCGATCTACTTGGTTCGGATCGTCAATCGTAAACACCTCACACCCGGCCAGCCCGAGAGCCGCGGTCAGGGTGAGCAATACCCACATGCTTCTTGTGTTCTTTGGCATCATATTCGTCGATTACCCTTATTGACCCCGGAAAAGTACATGCGCTCGCCGTCGATGTCCAACCTCAATCTCACAATTATTGTTTTTTCTTCTTTGCGCCGGTGATGGCCTGTCATTGCCATGGAATGCCTTCTCCGGATATAACGTGATGCGATGAGCTCCGGATTACCTCGTTTTCGAAAGATCGCCCGTCCATGACCCGCTCGGGAATCTGGGCGCGCACCCTGCTCCTGTCGGCGCTGGTCTGGGCCGTATTCAGTTGGCCGCTGCCTCGATATGCGGGTCGAGGCATTCCAATGTCGTCTCAAAACATCGAACGGTTCGCCGCGCGCTCGATGATTCCCGGAGATCATCTCCAGCTGCTGTACCACTTCCAACTCGCCGAAGATTTTTTAATCGGCCGGATCCCCGCATTCCACAACGTCTATGAATTCAACACCGGCACGGACGCGGATCGCTACCAGCCGGGGTCCTACTACGCGCCGTTTTCCCTGATCTATGCGGCACTCGCGCGGGTGCTGACGGCGGCGGGGGCATGGAATGGGGTGGGATTTCTGGCCTTGTGGGCCACCCTGGCCGCAACGCTCGCGCTCCTCCGCAGGTTCACCCGCTCCGCCGCCGCCGCATGGGCGGGCGCGCTCATCAGCATTGTGCTTCCCTATCGTTGGATGAATCTGCTGGGCGGAAGCCCTTCGGGATTCGCGATGGTCTGGCCTCCGGTGGTGGTGTGGCTGCTCGATCGCGCCATCCGGGAGGGACGCGCGCGCTACGGATGGCTGTGCGGGGGGGCGCTGCTGCTGTCGTGCTGGGGTGATCTTCAGGCTTTTTTCTTCACCACGCTCAGCCTCCCGTTTTGGGCCACGCTTTCCGCGATGGACAATGGTTGGTTCCGCCGTCCCTTCCCGTGGACCGAAGCGCGCTCGCGTATTCCCTCCGCTCTGGGCGTCGCCGCCGGCCTCGGCGTCGCCGCGGCATACCGATGGATCCGGCACACGCATCTGGCCGGATCCGAAATGGGAAGCGGAAGAGATCCGCAGGAGGTTCTGGCCTTCTCTCCGTCCATTTCGGGATTCTGGCAGTGGCGGGCCGAAGGCCTGCAAAGTCACATCTACCTCGGCATCACCGCGGCGCTGATTCTCGCCGGACTGATCTGGGCGCTTCGCCGCGCCGCCGCGCCGGAGGACACGCGCCCCGGCCGCCGGTGGACCCCGCTGCTAACGTTGCTCGCGCTGGGATTCGTGATGACGCTGGCGCTGGGGATGCGCGGGCCTTTCAATGGGGCGGTCGTGCGGGTTCTCCGAACCCTGATTCCTCCGTATTCCATGGTGCGTCAGACCGCAAAGATTTTCACCCTGATGCCCACCCTGCTCGCGCTGGGCGCTGCGCTGGCCGTGGATCGTATGCTTCCCGCCCCCGCCTCCACCGCCCGGCATGCGCGGGGGTGGAGTTTCGCGCTGGCCGCAGCGCTGATACTGGGAGTCGTGGAATACAAGGCCCAGGTGCGCGCCACGGTATGCCAGCTCGACACTCGACACGCGGCGTATGACGCCGTGGTGGAAGACGCGCAGCGCCTCGGCCGCGTCCCTCCTCATGCGATGGCGCTTCCCCTCTGGCCGGGGGATGCCGCGGAATCATCGATCTACCAGTATTACGCACGGCAACACGGACTCCGTCTGGTCAATGGCTACAGTCCGGTGGTCAGTCGCTCCTATTTGGAGGACATTTTCCAGCCGCTGCAGACGGTCAATCAGGGCGAACTGACCGATTCCACGTTCGAGCATCTCGCGGCGGCGAAGGTTTCCCACCTGCTGCTGCACGAAGATTTGTTCCCTGAAAAAGTCAGCCCCTTTCCGGTCTCATGGACGCGCGACCGGCTGCTCGCGCATCCCCGGTTGTCGCTGCTGTCTCACACGAATTCCGTTTGGGCATTTCGCATAGAACCCGAACCGACACCCAAACCCCCAGCCCGGCGAACGGACGTTCGATTTCCTGCCCGCCGCGTCGCCTTTGAGCGCTTGGAAGGCGGAAGCGAACGCATCGAAGATGTTTCGTGCGCCGGGGGCGCGTATCGCGTGCTCCGCGCCGGCGAAACGCCGCTGTCGGCCGGACCATGGCGCATCGCCTCGGAGTCCGGACTGGCGTGGCTGCTGCGCGTGCGCGGCAACGGCGACTTGGCGGTCCGCACCGAATCGGACACCGGATATTCCGAGCAGTCCATCCATTCCGTGGCGTCGCCCGCTTGGAAGTGGCTGCGAATTCCAATTCGCTCATGGGCCGCCTACGCGCCGATGACGGTCCGATTCCATGCGGACTCGGGTTACGTGGAAGCCGATACGGGATGGCTGATCGCCGGCGACTGGAATCCGAATCTGTCACCGGGAGAAACGCGCGAGTTCACCCCGTCCGATTTCTTCCGCGCGGGCCGGAGTGACGCTCAAAATCCTTCCGTCATGTTCGATCCTGATCGCGATCCTTCCGACGCCATATTCTACGGGCCGCGCCTGCCGCTGGAACCCGGATCGTATGAGCTGGAGTGGATATTCCAAACAGATGCCCCGCGCGGTACGCTCTTGGGCGAAGTGACTCTTCGAACACCCGCGGTCGCCGATGCGTCAGCTCGGACGCGCGTGTTGTCCGGAGCCGCCACGATCATGAGATGGAATCAGACGGACAACTCGTCCGTGGAATGGGCGTTCTCCTATTCCCGAGTCGCCGAGGTGCGCATCGAGCGGCTGCGGCTGATCCGACGGGACGATGAGGCCGGAACAATCACCCCCGGAGATGCGCTCCCGTGAAATCGCGCACCCTCTTCATTAAAATCGCGATCAGCCTCGGCATGCTGGCCGTGTTGTTCATTCGGGTGCCCTGGGCCGAGCTGGGCGATTCGGTTCGCTCGATGCGCGCCGGTTATGTGGCCGTCACAGTGGCGCTCTCGTTCGTGCTTGTCGCCAGCAGTTGTGCGAAATGGTGGATGATTTTGCGGATGACCGGACATCGGGTTCCGTTTCTGACCCTGTACCGCTGGTATTTCGTGGGCTATTTCTATTCCAATTTTCTTCCCTCCAACGTCGGGGGCGACGTGGCTCGGGTATGGCTGGCGGGCCGGAGGATCGGATCACAGCGCGACTCGCTGGTGGCGGTCTTCGCGGAGCGGTTCACGGGGATGCTGTTCCTGCTCCTCATGGTCATCCTCTCGCCGATGCTGAATCGCGGGCTGTGGCGCCATCCCGCGCTCTGGATTCCCGCCCTGGCGGCGGTCGCGATACTGCTGGGCATGCTGATCGCGGTCTTGGGATTTCGTTGGATTCAACGATCCGGACGCGGAGCGCGGTTGATGTCCGGCTTCCGGCGGATCGCGCGTTTGGATCGCGATTCCCGATGGACGCGGGGGTTCGACCGGATCGCCGCGAAACTGGAATCGTTCGCGGGGCGCGCGGGTTTGTTCTTTACGCTCCTGCGCAAGCGGCCCAGCGCGTTCTGGAGCGTGACGGGCATTACCGCTCTGTTTTACCTGTTGACCGTGCTCAACATATCGGTTACCTGCCGGGCGTTCGGGGTGTGGCCCGATCTTCGGGACGTGGCGACCGTGCTCCCGGCCGCCCTCTTTGTCGCATCCATGCCCATCGCGCTGGGCAGCTTGGGCCTCGCCGAGGGCGCTTATGTGTATTACTTTGGATTGGTTGGTCTGCCGGGCGGTCTGATTCTGGCCATGGGCATTCTGTTGAGACTGAAGATTTTTATGTTGAGCTTGGTTGGCCTCGTCGTGCAAATGCGCGAACCGATTCACCCGATCCCGGCCAGCCATGGAGGATCCGACGATGAGCCTTCAATCTGATCCCATCCCCGAGCAGATCCAGCAGGTCATGCACGGATCCGGCGAGCCCGCGTGGAAGCAATACGCGAGGTTGACGGTCGGCGCGCCATCGCTTGGGCGGTTGCTCAAGTACGAATGTATCACCGGACTATTTTCGGCGTGGCCCGGCGCGGCGGGGCTCGCGCTCCGGCGGATGGCCTATCGTTCCCTGCTGGGCGGCATGGGTCGCGGAGTGACCATCGGTCGCAACGTCACGCTGCGTGGCGCCGCGCGTATCCGGCTCGGACGTCAGGTGGCGCTGGATGACCAGGTCGTACTCGATGCTCGCGGCCCGGATGCGTCCATCGAGATTGGTGACGGCACGCTGATCTCCCGCAATACAATCATTCGAGCCCGCAACGGCCGTATCGTCATCGGCGAAGGCTCGGACATCGGCGCGAATTGCATTCTCGCCACGAACAGCCGGCTTGAGATCGGGCGGGATGTGCTGGTGGCTGCGTTTTGTTATGTGACTGCCGGGGGGCACCACAAGTATGACGATCCCAACACGCCGATCATCCGCCAAGGTTTTATTTCCAAGGGTGGAGTGGTCATTCAAGACGATGTGTGGCTCGGATCGCACACCATCGTCCTTGACGGCGTGCAGATCGGTCATGGGGTGGTCGTAGGCGCGCATTCGCTCGTCAACCGGAACCTCGATCCGATGTCCATCGCCTGGGGCATACCCGCCCGCCCGCGATCCGTACGCGGCCAACCAAACCCAACACACTGAACCTCACTCCGCGCTTTCGTGCCTGGCACCAAGTTCCCACACATCGTGCCTGGCACCAAGCTCTCGTGCCGAGCACTGGCACATATCGTGCCTGGCACTAGGCTGAAGGCGGGGCGGGCAGACGAAGGAGAACACAAATCCTTTTAAGCCAACTGGTTGCTCGAATATACATCGTGCCTGGCACCAATGATCGCACCAACGGTCGCCAGCCCCCTGCCTGATCACTTGTCTGTCCCTACACCATTCCTACACCATTCTCTACCCCGCTTTCGTGCCTGGCACCAAGCTCCCGCCTGGCACTAATAGCCCAACATTTTTTGAACATTCGTGCCTGGCGCCAACAGCCCGCTGCTAGCCATTCGTGCCTGGCACCAATAGCCCAATAGCCAGTGCCTTGGCCCACTTCGTGCCTGGTAGCCATTCGTGCCTGGCACCGGCGCTAGCACCGGCGCTACACCAATGTGTTCCAGCCCGAAAACATAATAAGCCTTTGCTAATAAATGTGTTAGGTCGGCAGCCATTCGTGCCTGGCACCAACGCTCCAACGCTACCGATGCTACGGGCATTCGTGCCTGGCACCAGCGGGCTGGCGTTATTGTTTCAGCGCGAGGGCTAGTTGTTCGATTCGAGCCGCGCTGTCTTCCGCACCACCGGGGCGGGATCGTATGTGCCATCTTCGAAGGTGCTCATCCGCCCATTGACGCGCTGCATCGGCCAATCCCTCCCCGGATTCCCGCCCGGCTCGCGTCCGCGCGCGCCGGCACGCCAGTTGAAGTCCCCGGGCGGCAAACTGCAGATCGGCGACCACTTCCGCGCCATCGTCCGTAGCTGGAGCCGGCGCGCACTCAAGCAGGTCAACCGCAGCCCGAATCTCCTCGGACGCCCTCTCCGCAACGTCGCCCGACACCGCGGCCCATGCCTTCGCCGGAGGCTCCGGAGCCAGCAATCGAAAAAACTCGGAGTTGTTATGCGTCTGCGGCGTCGCCAAGCGATACACCTCCGACAGCATCTCAGCCGCCCGCGCGACACGACCATCCGCATCCCGAAACACGTGCCGCGCCGCGGCGTCGTGAATGGCGTCATCCCTCCTCGCCTCCGATCCGCTCCACGCGTGCTCGGCCGCGGCCGCCCACGGCAGAAAGCTCACGGGTAACGGTTGCCAGTGACCATTGTCGCCCCAGTCGGTTACCAAATACCCGGCGGCTCCGTGACGAAGCCCCGCTGCCGCCGCGCCGCGCAAATTGACTCGCGCATTCTCACCCCGGCCCGCGATGGAATTCCACGACGATGTGCCCGGACAGACAAAGAAAGACAGCCCGCTGGCTGAAAACTTTGCGCATTCGTCGTCAAAGGGATGTTCCGCTTCATAGCCCCAGTCCAGCGCAATGACGTCGCGCGGTATTTCGGGGATCAGCTCCGGATAATGCAGAATCATATCGCCCCAGAAATGCATTGTGCGCCCGCGCGCCACACATAGCCGGTGCAGCCCGAGCAGGTAATCCAGATAAACCCGTCCTTTGCCCTCGCGTTCACACCGCGCACGGCTTCGGCCCTGCCCAAGTTCCCACGTTTCGTCGCCGCCCACATTCACGCTGTCGCTCCGGAAACACGGGAGCAACTCGTCATAGAGACTTCCCACCAACTCCAGCGCGCGCGGATCGCCCGGATACAGCGTGGTCGGGCTCCGTACCTCCGGCCCCCACGGCGCGATCCACCCGTCGGGCGCTTCCGCCAGATCCCGGTAGCGCGCAAGCCGGAGCCAGCGTTCCATGTGACCGAATGAATTCTGGTTCGGCACCAATTCAATGAATCGCGACGCGCACAGGTCGTCCAACGCGCGAATTTCGTCCGGGGTCATCGGGCTCGCGTGCGCCCATACCTCCGGATGCCGCGCATAGGCGAACGTGTGCTCGGTGTACAGCTCCAGCCGGTTGAATTTCAACTCGGCGAACAAATCCACCAGCGTGCGCAGCGTCGCCATGGTCGGCACCCGGTCGCGGCTGATGTCGAGCATGACCCCGCGCGTCGTAAAGGCCGGCGCGTCGTCCGCCACACCCACGGGAATCGCCTCGGATGCGCGACACAACTGCCGCAGCGTCGCCAGCGCCCGCGCGGCTCCCACCGGATGCGACGCGGCAATACGAATGCGCGGATGCGCGATCTCGAGTCGGTACGCTTCCGGGGACGGATCGGCCGCGGGTTCCCGCCGAATTTCAATGGCGGCGCTGCGCGGATCCGGCGCCATCCAATCCTTGGATGGCGAGACACCCGACTCATCCAATCCTTGGATGGCGGCTTCGATCGCAAGCCGCCATTCCTCGGGCGCCACGACGGTCCAGCGCGAAGGTTTCGGCCGGAATTCGCCCGTCCAGCTTATGCGCCGGGGAACCGGCAGGAGTACCGGAGATTTCATTCCGGCGCGCGGCTCACACGAGATCGAATTACCCGGAGAAGAAATTGGACCACGCTGTTCCGCCGTCCAACGTTCTTGCGCGGCAAGGCGGAACAGAGCGCTTCCACCAATCCGGCGGCCCGCCGGGCCGGATCCGGATGAGCGTCCGGCACGAGGGTGGCCCATGTTCCGCAGATGTCTTCTTCGCCCGGCGGCGGAAGCGGATCGGTGCCGGCAAGCACGGGGCGGTCTTCGCGCGCCGCCCGGCGCAACGGCGAGGGAGTGGGCCATCCCATCGGACGCAGCGCGGAATCGGCCAGCACAAGCTGCTCTTTCGAAAAACGGTCCAGCAGCCCGGCCAACCGGACGCCCCGTTGAAACATCCATTTGCCCAATGCCCACGCGATCACCGGCTGAGCGCCGTCCTGGAGTATGACTTCGATCGTTTGATCCGCCGGCCGGTCGTCGGGAATATCCGCCGCGCATCCGAGCGCGTGCACTTCCATGCGCTCCCGTGTGGCGCACTGCCGCCCCGCCACGATCCAGAGCGCCGGCGTCTCCGGGCCGCACAGGCAGACCGCCCGGCCGTCCGCGCTCCGGTCTTGCAGCGCCCATCCTTCGGGAAGCGCGCCGTCCGACCATCGCTCGAACGCGCGCGCGCGGCCGCTTTCGGTCAAACACAACACAGGAATCGCGTCCGGGTATCCGGCGGCGGCAGCCAGGGCGCGCAGGCGGCGAGCGCCTCCCGTGAGCAGGCGGCCGGGTTCGTGCGCCGGCCGGACATGCACATGGATGTCGGCGATGATGGCCATATCAACTCGAAACGCCGGGCCCGTCCAGCAATTCGCGGGCCAGGGCGGTTTTCAATTCGTCGAGCCCCTCGCCGGTTTCCGCGCAGCAGGGCAGCGGAGTGATGCCGGTGCGGGACGTGAATTCCTTCAGATAGCGGTCGGCATCCGGCAAATCCATCTTGTT
Source organism: Kiritimatiellia bacterium (assembly GCA_017996315.1). Lineage (GTDB taxonomy): Bacteria > Verrucomicrobiota > Kiritimatiellia > PWTM01 > PWTM01 > JAGOHE01. The sequence goes on from JAGOHE010000051.1 coordinate 8,320, forward strand.
CGCGACAACGAGGAAAGGTCGAGCGCCCAGTTCGACGCTGTACATTTCCAGCTCGCGCCGCAGGCTGAACCAGTCATCCGCCGGATGCCGGCCTTCCAGACCCGACATGTCCAGAACGAAAACGAGAAACCGCGTGCGTTCGATATGGCGGAGGAAATCGTGGCCCAGCCCGACCCCTTCGTGCGCGCCGGCGATGAGGCCGGGAATATCGGCCACGCGCAGGGTGCGATAATCATCATAGAGCACGGTGCCGATGTGCGGATGAAGGGTCGTGAACGGATACGCGGCAATCTTGGGCCGGGCGTGGCTGATGCGGGTGATGATGGTGGACTTGCCCGCATTGGGATAACCCACCAGGCCCGCGTCGGAAATCATCTTGAGTTCCAGCAGGAGTTTGTGGGATTCGCCTTCGCCGCCGGGCGTGCACTCGCGGGGCGCCTGATGGGTCGAGGTTTTGAAATGCATGTTTCCCAGCCCGCCGCGCCCGCCCCGGGCCACGCGCAGGGTCTGGCCATCCGCAAGCACCTCGCCGACCCATTCGCCCGTCGCCGCGTTTCGCACTTCGGTGCCGCAGGGCACGGGCACGGTACAGTCGCCGCCGTTGCGTCCGTACTGCTGTTTGCTTCGTCCGGTTTCGCCGTGCGCGGCGCGGTGGTTGGGCTGATAGTACAGGTGAAGCAGGGAACTGGTGTCCTTGCTGCCCACCAGAATCACATCCCCCCCGTTGCCCCCATCGCCGCCATCGGGACCCCCATGGGGAATGTACTTCTCGCGGCGGAACGTGGCGACGCCGTTGCCGCCGTTGCCGGCGCGAACGTGGATCGTCACGCGATCAATAAAGGTGGGCGCTTTCATGGTGCCTTCGCTCACGCGACGGCCTCCCGCGCGTTATAGCACGGGCGGAGGTCCAGAAACAATGCGCGGGCGGACCGAAACCCGCCCGCGCCGATCCGCCGGGCCGAACGAGGTCAGCTGGCGGGAGCGGGCTCGGAAATATTCACACGCTTCCCGTCGCGGTCAAACCCGACGACGCCGGTCTTCAGCGCGAAGAGCGTATGATCCCGTCCCATGCCGACATTGCGGCCGGCAACGATTTTCGTGCCCCGCTGGCGGATAAGAATACTGCCCGCCGATACGGTCTGACCGGCAAACGCTTTGGCTCCCAGGCGCTGCGCATTGCTGTCGCGCCCGTTCCGGCTGGTGCCCTGACCTTTCTTGTGTGCCATGATTCGTACTCCTTAGCGGTCAGCCCGCGGCAATGGCGGTCACCTTGACTTCCGACAACTCCTGCCGGTGTCCGATGGTTTTCGTGTAGCCCTTGCGGCGCTTCTTTTTGAACGACACCACCTTGGGGCCGCGAAAATTGCGCAGCACCTCAAGCTCCACCCGGGCTCCGTTGACGGTGGGCGCGCCGATCGTCAGCGCCGATCCGTCCGAAACCGCCAATACCCGGTCGGGGGACACCTTGGCGCCGGCTTCTTCGCCGGTCAGTTCGACCTTCAGGGTGTCGCCCTGCTTCACACGGTACTGTTTGCCGCCCGTTTCAATAACTGCGTATGCGTCCATAATCGCCTCTGCGTTTTCGGGGAGACATCTCCCCTCGCGACTTTTTTCACGAAAAGCCCTTGATGATACTCCGCCCCCCGCCCCTTCGTCAATACCGACCCCGCGCCGCCGCGCGCCGCAAACCGCAAAACCGGCTCACACGCAACATCGGGGCGTGGTATGGTTCCCCCTGTGAAATCAAATTTGATGCGGGCGGAACTGCTGGCGACCGGCGACGAATTGCTGAATGGCCGCTCGGTGAACACCCATGCCCGGCGACTGGGCGAAGCCCTGGGCGAGCTGGGGATTGAACTGACGCGCGAAACCACCGTGCGGGACGACCGCGCGGAAATTGCCGCCGCGTTTCGCGACGCGCTGGCCCGCGCGCCGCTCGTGTTCGTGACGGGCGGCCTGGGGCCGACCTGCGACGATCTCACGCGCGATGCCCTGTCGGACGCGCTGGGCCGGCCGATCGTGATGGATACGCCCTCGCTGGAACGAATCCGCGCGCGCTATGCCGTTCTGGGACGTTCCGTAAACGCTTCCCGCGAACAGCAGGCGCTGGTGATCTCCGGCGCGGAAGTTTTCGCCAACTCCGCCGGCGCCGCACCCGGCCAACGGCTGGACGCCCCCGATGGGCGCACGGTGTTCGTGCTGCCCGGACCGCCGATGGAGTTTGAGGCGATTCTCCGCGAGCATGTGCTCCCCTGGCTGCGGTCGCGCCGTCCCGATGCCCGCCCCCGTCCCCGCGCGCTGTTCATGGTATGCGGGCCGGGCGAATCGGATGTCGTGGACCGCCTCGCCGCTGCCGGGTTCGATCCCGGTCCCCTGAACCTCGCCTATTGCGCCGCGCCGGGCGCCCTCGAGGTGCGGTTGACCGGCGCGCCGGGCGAAGAAGACGCGCTGGAGCGCGCGGCGGATCGCTTGCGGACCGCGCTGGGCCACGATGTTTATGCCGAATCCCGGCGGGATCTCGCCGAAGTTGTCGGCGAACGCCTGATCGGTCAATCGGCCACGCTGGCTACGGCGGAATCCTGCACGGGAGGCGGACTCGGCGCGCGTATCACCGCCACCCCGGGCGCGTCGGGCTGGTATCTCGGCGGCGTGATCGCGTATTCCAATGCCGTCAAAGTCCGCGAGCTGGATGTGGATGAGTTGTTGCTGGCCGCCCACGGCGCCGTGAGCGAGCCGGTCGCGCGCGCGATGGCCGACGGCGCGCGCCGCCGTTTGGGCGCGGACTACGCGATCGCCATCACCGGCATCGCCGGTCCCGCCGGAGGAACCTATGAAAAGCCGGTCGGTCTGGTCTGGCTCGCGCTCGCCGACGCGCAGGACATCATCGCCGTATCGCGGCGGTTCCCCGGCGATCGCGAGGTCGTCCGCCAATGGAGCGTCCAATTCGCGCTGGACCTGCTGCGCCGCCGGCTGGCCGGACGTGATTAAATATTTTGGGAAAAGATCCGGCCCGGGCGCTGTATTCGTTTATGGAGACCGATGGTGATGATGTATCCCAGCGCAAATTCGAAACCGGCGAACCCGGGCCCGCCTTCCGGCGGCAACTGGTTCTTCGGCCTCGCGATGTCGGATGAGGTCCGGTCCGCCTTGGTTCGCGCGCAGGAAATGCTGCGGAGCGCGGCGGATGCGGCGGGCGCCCGCTGCGCCTGGGTGCATCCGGAAGATTTTCATATCACCGTGGTGTTTATCGGTCCCTGGCGGGCGGAGCGCGCGGAAGAGCTGGCCCGGGCCGCCCGCGCGGCGGCGGCCCGGGGGGCTCCGTTTGATGTGCAGGTGGGCGGAGTGGGCTTCTTTGGGCCGCCCCGATCTCCCCGCGTGCTGTGGGCGGGGGTGGACACGCCGCCCGCGCTGGCGGGAATTCGAGCGAATTGCCTCGAAGCGCTGGCCGCTTCGGGCATTACCCCGGACCGGCAGCCCTACCGCCCGCACGTCACCCTGGCTCGCGTCCGGTCCCGCCCGCGCGAGCCGTCATTGACAGATGCCCTCCAACGGCATCAAAATGTCCGGTTCGGATTCGTTTCGGTGCGCGATCTTCGGGTCATGCGCGGCGTGCCCAATGCGCGCGGTCCCCGGTACCGGACGGAATGGATGGCCCCTTTTTCAGGAGAATGATCATGGCAGCCAAGACATCGGCAAAACCATCGGCCAAAGAACCCTCGGCGGACTCCGGCAAGGAACTGCCCTCGGCGCTGGCCAGTGTGCTCGCGCACATCCAGAAGGAATACGGCGACGGGGCGATCATGCGCCTCGGCAACGAGGAAACCACCGCGGCGATTCCCTGCATTTCCACCGGCGCCCTCACGCTCGACATGGCGCTGGGCATCGGCGGCGTTCCGCGCGGACGGGTGATTGAAATTTTCGGTCCGGAATCCTCGGGCAAGACCACGCTGGTGCTGCATATCATCGCCGCCGCGCAACGAGCCGGCGGAATGGCGGCGTTCATTGACGCCGAGCACGCGCTCGATCCCGCCTATGCCAAACGCATCGGCGTGAACCTCGACAACCTGCTCGTGTCGCAGCCGGACTCGGGCGAGGAAGCGCTGAACATTGCCGATCAGCTCGTCCGCAGCAACGCCCTGGACGTGGTCGTGGTGGATTCCGTCGCCGCGCTCGCCCCGCGGGCGGAGCTGGAGGGGCAGATGGGCGATAGCTATGTCGGACTCCAGGCGCGGCTGATGTCGCAGGCCATGCGCAAGCTGACCGGCGCGATCAACCGTTCCAAAACCTGTTGTATCTTCACTAACCAGATTCGCGAGAAAGTCGGCGTGATGTTCGGCAGCCCGGAAACCACACCCGGCGGCCGGGCGTTGAAATTCTACGCCTCGGTG
>JAGOHE010000052.1 GCA_017996315.1 Kiritimatiellia bacterium
CGCCAGAGGCACTTTGTCGGACCGACCTGACGTCGGCCACGGCTTTGTAGATTAGCATGCGGAGGGAGGGGTCGAACGCGCGTCACGCACATCCGCCGCCCCGCTTCCCAACCGGTAACGCCTCCCGGTCCATCCTGTCGGATGCATAAAACCGCGACCCCGCGGATACGCACCCGTCTGCCCTAATCACTTTCTTTCACTTTCCCCTTGCACCGAAGAAGGCACTCTCCACGCTCTTGTTAGCGATAAATGATTGTTCCATTTGTGACTCCACCGCTCCGCAGCAGAGCCACGTAGGCCCAGAGCAGCGAATCGATGACCTTTTCGTCCGTGAATTGCTGGGGATTGAACTGTTGTCGGAATGTCTGGATTGACGCGGCGAGCAGATTGTTCGCGAGAATCCGGCGGTACTCTTGAGCAAGGAATGTGTGGAATGCAACGTAGGCAGCGATGCGTTGCCCCAAAGGCTGGTTTCGGCCAGGTTCCTGGAAGAAGTAGAAGGCCGCAACAAGCGAGTCATATATCGGCGCGTTAGGATTGACCATGTGGAGAAGTTTGGTGGCGAAGGAAAATTGCAGGCTCTGGCGTCCATTCCCATGCGTCGGCGTATTGTACAGTTGCTGGACCAGATTTCCGATGATTGAATGATTTGCCTGTGCCGCCTGCAATGCTTGGAAATAGACATTGCAGTAGTTCGCGCTCAATCGGGCGGCATTGAGTCGCCAGTAGTTCTTGTATCTGGCCTGATACTGCGGAGTCGCGCATTGATTCACGTTCTGGATGAGCCAGTCATACTCCGTCACGTGATTTTGTGGGATGGTGCCGAGAATCGCTTGAATGTGCGCATTGATCAGATCGTACATCTTTCTTTCCTCTTCGCTAACGTCACCACTCACGGGCGGCGGTACGCCGTACCGTTCAGTGGTTTGTTGGCCTAATCCTTCCATCCCATGGTGCCAATCTCCCAGTGGGACTTTTGAATATACTGAACGTGTCCGGTAGCGCTGTGGGTTTTCCCCCGGACGTCATAGCGCACTGTGACACTGTAGTCGCCGTATTTCAGAACCTGCGGAATACGGCTTTCACCGCTTGGAATGAGTGCCGTCGCAGGGGTTGCGTATACTGCCGTGTAGTGAGAGGGGAAGTCCCGGCCAATGCTTTGAATTGTGAGATCGTTGGTTGGGCCTGATCGGAACGAGTATGTGCCTGTGACATTGGTGACACCAATCGTGCTGGTGATCCCTTCCCGAAGAACTCGATAATGAAACCAGTCGCGCCCGGCTCGCCGGATGCGCCGAAGGAATTGGGATCATGCGGATCGGCGACGGTTGTAGCCCGGATGCCGATGGAGCCAAAGTCTGGCTCCGGCGCGAACGTGCCATGTGCGAGATACTGGTGGATGTGCACGGGGGCACAACCAGCGCATGCCACAAGAACGAGCATCGCGATTTGCAGTCTTCCATTCATATCTTCAGGCCAACGTTGCCGTTCAGCCTGAGCCGGGCTTCCCGGCGATAGGCTGGGACGGCTGGTTGGCGCCTCCTTTTCCGACTCTGAATTCATGTGTGCCGTGGGATCGCATGACGAATCCCCGACTGCTCACGATACGCACGATCCCCGGAGTAGGTTCTGTGATTGTGAGTTCGTGAAACGATCGCGACACTTGGGGCAGCTTCATCGTGACCTCGAACTCCTCCAATTCTGCTTTGGACGCCGGAACGCTGCCTCTTGCTCTGTAGAAGGCCGTCACGTTCTCGGTCAGGTCATCGTCTGCCCGCAAATCCGCCTTGAGCCACAGCATGAGACTGCCGACGCAGATGATTCCCACCAAGATCAGCAGTACGATCCTTTTCATGTTTTGATCGCCAACGTCCGAACTCACCGGATTTCGAACCCGCTGCGGGTGAGAAATACGGTGCAGTTCATGGTTGGCACATCCTATTCCTTTGGCGCAAAGAAGTTCACAGGGGTTCCGGTCTCCGATTCCAGTGTGTCTTTGAGGCGCTCGTAGAACTCGGGCCTCAGATCAACGCCGAATCCTCTCTGTAGATGCTTGTAGTCGTTCAGCGTGAAGTTGTCGGGTTCGAGGATGTACATATCGTATTCACGGCCATTGGCCATCGTGAGGACAAGTCTGTTGTACGGGGTATAGCCTCCATATCCCCACAGGTCACCGCCATCCGTTACCGAGTATGCGGCTTGCAGTGAAGCGAGGGTGACCGCATTCGTGCAGACCCATTTCTGACGCCAGTCACGCTTGCCTTCGGGGAAGTAGTAGACTGTCAGGGACGACCACGGTGCCGCGTGAAGGTCCGGTATGGGTTTGTAAAGAAGCGCACAGCCGGCGCCAGATATGACGAGCAGGATCGACAGTGCCATGTACGCGCGCGTCTTCATCTGCTCTCGAGTGCCAACGTCAGCGGTGAGGGGACGGCGAACCCGCCGCGGGTGAGCCGTACCCTCCACCGCCTTGTTGGCACTGTTTCATATGATCTGGAAGTACTCCTCTGTTTCCATGTCGAACAAGAAAGCCATGCTGCTCTTCGCGTTCGACTGTCCGTAGAGGCGCAATCGATCCGGCTGCCGGTCTCTGACAAAGTTAAGGACGCCCTCGGCGAGCAGACGGAGGTCCTCACTCTTGTGGTGTTCAATCGCCATCATCAATCGGGTCTCCCAGATCCCAATGAAATTCCGTTTCTGCTGGTCATCGAAGGGAGACCACTGGGACTGTGGGTCATGAACGATCTTCAGGATCTGTTCCTTTGTGGTCTTCATCTTCTTGTGCCAACAGTGGATTCTACCCCACTCAGTTAGGGTTCACTTTCATGCAGAATAGCTAAGCGATTCCTTTTTACTATTGCAAGGGTAATCTTTCCATAATCGCAGTTTGTTGGGAATAAAAGATTAGGGACGATTTTCACCGACAAGGAGAAAGACTGACTTACGCATATTGGCAAATAGGCATAATATGAAAACGCAACTGGAGGTTTTATGATTGAAGCTGAAATGACCAGGCCGGTTTCGTTCGGGGAGTGGGTGGCCGTTCTTGAAGCGGATGCTCGGGTGCCTCATGAGGCGAAGCGAGCCTATCGTCTGGCCATTGGGAGTTATCTCGGCCATCTGAAGGTGAGCGGCATGCGGGCGACGCTCGCGTGACGCTGCTTCCGTGTCCCTCTGTAGGAGATTGGTTATCCGATCAGCGTGCGGACGATATCAACGGTGGCGGCTATGGCGGATTCGGCTTTTGAGCCATCCTTGCCGCCGGCCTGAGCGAGGGTGGGTTTTCCTCCTCCGCCTCCGCCCGCCAGTTTCGCGATGGCGCCGACCAGTTTGCCCGCCGGGATTCTGCGGGCGAGGGCGTCTGGCGTGGCGGCGACAAAGCTCGCTTTGCCCTCGTTTGTCGCGCCGAGCACAATTACCGCATGCGGCGCCTTGGCGCGCACGGCTTCCAGCAGCGCCTTGAAGGCGTCCGGTCCCGCCTCGCCGACAAAAGCATTGATCAATGCTATGCCTTCCACGTCGCGGACGGATGCCGCGATTTCATCGGCGCGGCCCGCGGCGGCAGCGGTTTCACGCCGCTTCATTTCGCGGGACAGCGCGCGATTCTGCTCCGACAAGGCATCCACCCGCGCGGGGAGTTCCTCTTCCGCGGCGCTGAATCGCCGGCACAGGTCCCGGATCAATGTGTGCTCCCGGCAGGACCACTCATACGCCGCCAGGCCGCAGACCGCCTCAATTCGGCGAATGCCGGAGGCCACCGAGCTTTCACTCGCAATGCGAAACATGCCAATCTGGCTGGTGTGCGCGCAGTGCGTCCCGCCGCAGAGTTCGCGGCTAACTCCCTCCACTTCAATCACGCGGACTTCGTCGCCGTATTTCTCGTCGAAAATAGCAATGATGTCCGATCCCGCAACCTGCGAGAGGGGCATGGAAGACGTACGCACCGGGCGATCCTCGCCAATCCATCGGTTCACCTGCGCCTCGATCTGATCCAGCGTTTCGGGGGGGATTGCTTCAAACCAGTTGAAGTCAAACCGCATCCGGTCCGGAGCCACTTGCGAGCCCGCCTGTCGCACGTTGGGATTCACCAGCGCGCGCAACGCCGCGTTGAGCAGGTGTGTCGCGGTATGATGCGCCATACATCCGCGCCGCCGCGCGGCATCGATCACGGCGTTGACCCGCGCGCCAACCCGCAGGGCCCCGGCATGGACCCGGCCCCGATGCAGGATGAGCCCTTCCGCGGGTTTCCGGGTGTCGAGGACTTCAAATTCGCCGCCCTCCCAGCGCAGGAACCCGCGGTCGCCCACCTGGCCGCCGGATTCGCCGTAGAACGGAGTGGTTTTCAGCAGCACGGCGCCTTCGGCGCCCGTGGCCAGTTCCCCGGCCTCCGTGCCGTTTGAAATCAGCGCCAGCACCTCGGCTTCCGTGTCCCATCGGCTGTAGCCGACAAACTCCGATCGCGCGCCCCGGGCAATGAGCGCCGCGCACACATCGGCCTCGCGCGCATCCCCGCCTTTGCGGGCGGCGCGGGCGCGGGCGCGTTGTTCCTCCATGTGCCGCGCAAATTCATGTTCATCGAGGGTCAGTCCCTGTTCCGCGGCCATCATGCGGGTGAGATCGAGCGGGAATCCGTAGGTGTCATACAATTTGAACGCCTGCGCGCCGGGGAAGACCCGGGTGGCGCTTCGGGCCAGGGGGGCGGCCACTTCTTCAAAGAGCGCCATGCCCCGGTCGAGCGTGACCGCGAAGCTTTCTTCCTCCGCCGCCAGCGCGCGTTCGATCTGCGCGCGCTGTTTCAGAAGTTCGGGATATGCCGCGCCCATGCTTTCTATCAGCACCGGCAGCAGGTCCGGCATGAACGGCGGCTTGAGCCCGAGCCGCCGGCCAAACCGCGCCGCGCGGCGAAGCAAACGGCGCAGCACATAGCCGCGCCCTTCGTTCGAGGGCAGCACGCCATCCGCAATCGCAAACGACAGCGCGCGCACATGGTCCGCAATCACCCGCATGCCGACCGCGTCTTCGCCCGCATAGGCCTTGCCGGAGGCGGATCGGATGGCGTCGAGCAGGGGGCTGAACACGTCGCTGTCGTAGTTCGAGGTTTTGCCCTGGATGACCGAAGCCACGCGCTCAAATCCCATGCCGGTGTCGACATGTTTGGACGGAAGATCCTCCAGCGTGCCGTCCGAGGTGCGGTTGTATTGCATGAACACCAGGTTCCACAGCTCGATCACATCCGCCCGCCCGGCGTTGATCATGTCCGGTGTCGCGCGGCCGTCCGGGGTGAGGTCCATGTGGATTTCCGAGCATGGGCCGCAGGGGCCGGTGTCCCCCATTTCCCAGAAGTTATCCTTTTCTCCGAACCGCAGGATGTGCGCGGGAAGGATGTCCGTGTGCTCTTTCCAAAGCCTCTCCGCTTCTTCATCTGTCCGGTAGACCGTTGCCCACAGTCGCGCCCTGGGCAGGCCCCACACGCCCGTCAGAAGTTCCCAGGCCCAGGCGATGGCTTCGGCTTTGTAGTAGTCGCCGAACGACCAGTTGCCGAGCATTTCAAAGAAGGTGTGGTGATAGGTGTCGCGGCCGACTTCTTCGAGATCGTTGTGTTTGCCGCTGACGCGGATGCATTTCTGCGAGTCGGCCACGCGGCGGGCGGCGGGCTGGCGCGCGCCAAGGAAGATTTCCTTGAATTGGTTCATCCCCGCATTGGCGAAGAGCAGCGTGGGGTCCGAGGGCAGCACCACGGGCGAACTGGCGACGATGGTATGCCCCTTATCCCGGAAAAAATCCAGGAAGGACTGGCGAATCGCGCTGGCGGTCATGCTCATACGTGGACTCCTGCTCCGGTCGGGCCGCGAAAACCCCGGAGTATATCAAAAATCGGGAATCGGCGGCGCATCCGTCCGTCTGTTGCGCTCTACCAAGCGGCGGGTTGGGATAGGCGGCGGACCGCCGGGGCGCGAACAAGGAAAAGATCGTCCGCCGGCGAGCGAGACGATCAGTACCCGCCGCCCATCGGGCCGGGCATGGGCAACGTGCCCTCCCAGGCCTGCGGCTGATTCCACGGAATATCGCCGTGATCGGATGTGGCCATGGGATCCGTGGGCTCCCGGGTGACACATCCGGAAAGAAGCGCGGCGCTCACCATCGCAACCAGACCCAACACGCCGGCGATCCGACGGAATCCAAGTGGTGAACCCATGTTTCTCATCGGGAAACCGACCCTGTGTTACGCGCCGGGCGCCTTGGGTACGCCGCCCGCCGGCCACGCCGAGGGCTCGGCCTTAAATCCCGCCATTTCCTCATATTGCAGGTAGACCAAGGCGCCCATGGCGAGGGTGGCCAGAACGGTCAGTACGCCCAGAAATTTAATAAACCACATGATCGCCCTCCTGGATCGGCATCTGCTGCCAATCCCGCTTGATGTCGGCGATGCTCATGCTCTTGCGAATATCGCGGATGCGCACCTTGCCCACCACCTGATTGTCGCGGTGCACAATCATTTCTCCGGACACCTTTGCGCCATCCGCCAGGCCCACGTCCAGCACGACGAAATTCCATTCCGGGTTCACGGTCACCACCGTGCCTTGCAGCCCCGGCTTCATCGGCGCCGGACGATCCGGCGGAGTCAGGCGTTCCAGCATCACTTCCAACTGCGTCTTCTCGTCGATCAGGCCCTGCTTCTCCTCTTCCAGCTTGGCGATCTGCTCGGTCTTTTCCGCGACGTTCTGTTCCAAGTCGGCTTTTTCGGTCTGCAACTGCTCGATCTGCTGGTTCGCGCTGGCGAGTTCGGACCGGGTCTGTTCCAGCTCGCTGGTCAGCGAAGCGATCTGCCGGTTGGCGGCTTCGAGTTCGGACTTGGTGCGGGCGAGTTCATCGCGGGTGATTTCCAGTTCCTGCTTGGTTTTGGACAGCTCGATGCGGGTGTCCAGCAGTTCCCGGTACCGGTTGGTGACCATGGTATTGACCGTGGAGATCTGGCTTTCCATGCGGAAATAATCGCGCAGCGCATTCGGGTCCAGACGCTCGGGAAGCGCTTCAATATGCGGATCTTCGCCCGCGCCGGCCCGGTCGGCGATGAACTGGAGGGAGCGCTCGAGGTTCTGGGTGCGGCCCTTGAGCTGCTCGCGCTGCTGGAACAGCACGATGCCCAGCCAGAGCGAAACGCCGGCCAGAATCACCATCAACGAAATAAAAATGCGCAAGACAGCACGCATGGCCCCACCTCTTTCTAAAGTAAGCGATCGGCACCATCCTATCTTCCTCCGCTCGCGAGTCAAATGGAAAAAATCGCCGAACTCGCCCCCCCTCCGCCGGGATTCCAGGGGTCAGCGCAGGGTCTGATATACGAGAGTCGAGAGGACCCAGCCCAGCAGGGTCAGGCCGCCGAACTGGAACAGCGCCCATTTCCACGATCCGCTCTCGCGCCGGGTGGCGGCGACCGTGGCCACGCAGGGGGTGGCGATGAGCATGAAGAGCAGCATGCTGAATCCCTGCAGCGGAGTGTAGGCGGCGCGAAGCCGCTCGCGCAGCGGCGCGGGATCGCCCTCCGCGTCGCCCGCGGCGAAGACGATGCCCAACTGGGCCACAAATACTTCTTTTGCGGCGAACGCGCCGATCATCGCCGTGCCGACGCGGCCGTCCAGCCCCATCGGCCGGAGCGCCGGTTCGAGGGCGAGGCCGATGCGGCCCGCGGCGGAATATTCGAGCGCCGCCGTGCGCGCCGCGGCGGGATCCAGCCCGCGCGCGCGCTCCCCGGGCAGGCGGGGAAACGTCGCCAGCGCCCAGAGCACGATCGAAACCGCGAGAATGATCGTGCCGGCCTTGCGGACGTACTGGCCCCCGTGCTCCCACATCTGCAGCAGCACGCCGCGCACGGTGGGCGCGCGGTAGGGCGGCAGTTCCATGACAAACGGATCGCTCTCCCCGCGGAAGATCGTGCGCCGCAGCACCCGCGCCGCCAGCAGGGCCAGGGCCATGCCGATCAGGTACAGAAACCACAACATCGGCGCGCGCCACGCCTCCGGGAAGAAGGCGGGGATCAGCAGGGTATAAATCGGAAGGCGCGCCCCGCAACTGATCAGCGGCAGCACGAGTATGGTGGTGAGCCGGTCGCGCCGGCTTTCGATGGTGCGCGTGGCGAGAATCGCCGGCACGGTGCAGCCGAAGCCGATCAGCAGCGGAATGAAACTTTTCCCATGAAGCCCGATCTTGTGCATTGCGCGATCCATGATGAACGCCGCGCGCGCCATGTATCCGGTGTCTTCCAGCACTGCGATGCACATGAACAGCAGGAGGATGTTCGGCACGAACACCAGAACTCCGCCGACGCCGCTGAGGATGCCGTCCAGGACCAGCGACTTGAGCAGCGGCCATTGTCCCTCAGGCCAGATTCGCCCGATCCATTCGCCCGCCGCGGCCAGTCCCCGCTCCAGGAATTCCATCGGCGGCGCGCCGAACCGGAAGGTGATGAAGAACACCGCGTACATGAGCGCGAAGAAAATGGGCAGCCCGAGCGCCGGGTGCGCCAGCACCTCGTCCATCCGGTCGGAATGCGAATGTCGCCACTCCGCGGTCGATCGGGCGGCTTCCTGACAGGCTCCGCTGATGAATCCGTACCGCCGTTCGGCGAGGAGGATTTCAACATCCTCCCGGAACCGAACGCGCAATCGCTCGCGCGCCGCGTCCGCCGCCTCGCGCAGGCCCGGGCACTCGGCGTACTGCATGCGCACTTCGCTGTCGCCCTCCAGCATTTTCAGCGCGACCCAGCGGGCGGGCGGCCAGGCTTCATGCTCCGGGAGTCGCGCCGCGCGGACGAGCCCGGTGAGCTCCTCCAGCACGGCGTCCACCTCCGGTCCGTAGGAGATCGTCGGCAGACGGACGGGGCCGCTTTCGCGGGCCCGCCGGATGGCGGCGTCGAGCAGATCCTTCACACCCTCGCCGCGGCTGGCCACCGTCGGAACGATGGCGCCCCCCAGCAGCGCCGAGAGCCGGCCAAGGTCGTAGACGAGGCCCGCCGACCGCGCGCGATCGCTCATGTTGAAGGCGTACACCACCGGCAGCCCGAGCTCCATCAGCTGGACCCCGAGATACAGATGACGCTCGAGGTTGGAGGCGTCCACCACGTCAATCACGGCATCCGGCCGCTCTTCCAAAAGCGCCCGGCGCGCGATGCGCTCTTCATCCGACACGGCCGAAAGGCTGTACGTTCCCGGCAGATCGCACAGGCGCACCTCCGCGTCCCCGCGGCAGACGAGGCCTTCCTTGGTCTCCACGGTGACGCCGGGATAATTCGCCACGCGCTGGCGCGCGCCGGTCAGCGCGTTGAACAGCGTGGTTTTGCCGGAGTTCGGGTTGCCGGCCAGCATGAGATGGATGCGATCAGCCATGACGCCGCGCGGCCCCCTCCGTCACGACCGGCCTGACCTCGATGCGTTCGGCCATGCCCCGGCCCAGCACAATGCGGGCGCCCTGAAGTGCGATCACCGTGGGATTACGCCGCCCGGCGCGAACCACCCGCACCCGCACCCCGGACATCAGACCGAGCGCGGCGAGGCGTCCGCGCATCTCCCGGCCCGAGTGAATGGTCCGGATGACCACCTCGTGCCCCGACCGGGCGACATTGAGCGCGCAGTCTTCCGCTGTCCCGGCGGACGTTGCGGATGTTGCGGCGCGTGGCGCGGCGGCGGTTCGGGGGGCGTTCATCGGCCGGCTCCCGCGCGGCGCGCCCGCGCTTCGGGGCGGCAGGTTTGGCACGCCGGACCGACCCCGGTTTGGGAGCAATAGTCGCGGAAACGGCGGATATGGTCGCCCGCGCCGCGCGGGCAGCGGTCCGCGAACTCAAGGAAGGATCGCATGTTCTGAAACACGCGCGGCGACAGGGCATGTTCCATCCGGCACGCCACCGCATCCGCCGTGCGCGCCGGCACCGCGAGCACCCGGTGCAGAAATTCCCGGATCGTCTCGTGCCGCTGCGTCACCATCCGCGCCGCGCTGCGCCCGCGCGGGGTCAGTCGCGCCGTTCCGTACCGCGCGTGGCGCACCAGCCCCTTGTTCGCCAGCGTGCGCAGCACGGAGGTCACGGAGGGCGTCCGCACGCCCAGCCGCCGCGCCACGTCGGTCGCGCGCGCCGCCGCGGCCGCTGTCGAGGGCGTGTATGGCTTCGAGATAATCCTCCTGCCGGGAACTCAAGGGCAGGGGGCGGGATTCCGGAGACATAATGTTAGGGTATGTTAACATTTCAGTTCCGGGCAAGCCATATTTCGACGAACATGATATCGTCCCCCGGGGCGCGGCAGCCCCTTCTGGAGATGCGATATGAAGATCATGCCCTGGATCATGGCGGCCCTGGTGTGCGGCGGAACAGCGACCGCCGCGCCGGTCAACCGGGCGCGGGGCGGGACCGCCCGGGCGTCGGATTCCGAGAATGACCGGTTCATCCCGGCGCGGGCGGTGGACGGCGTCATCAACCGCGACGCGCCGTCCGCTCAGCAGTCGCGCTGGGGGTCGCGCGTGCGCGACACGTTCACGCGGGGCGTTTGGGAGGGCACGGGACTGTGGTTCGAAGTGGACCTGGGCGCGGTTCGCGGCGGACTCCGCGACATCGTCATCGAATGGGAGAACGCGAAGGCGGTGGCGTACACGATCCAAATGTCCGACAACGGCGCGAGCTGGCGCACGGTCTGGCGTTCCTCCGGCGTGTCGCCGAATCGGCGGGAGCAAATCCGGCTGCCCCGGCCGGAGAGCGCGCGCTACGTGCGGCTGGATATCACGCGGTTCAACCGGGAAAACTGGGGAACGGTCTCGATCTACGAGTTCGAGGTCTATGACGGCATGCTTCCGGATACGGTGGAAACGCTGGCGAGCCGGGTCACGCCCGCGCAGGTGGATGTGTCCGGCGGGCGGATTCGATTGCCGCTGCCCGCGGGCATGACCGCCCGCGTCGCGGGCTCCACCCATCGCCCGGTGGTGGCCATGGACGGGACCGTTCGCCGCCCCCTCTCGGACGTGACCGCGACGGTCACGCTCGAACTCAGCAACGGGCGCGACCGGGCGATGACCGCCCCGCTCGCGATTCTCGTGCCGGGCGGCGTGAAACCCCTTCCGGGCGCCAACCCGAAGCCGGCGGTCATCCCCGCCCTGCAGGAATGGGCCGGCGGCAGGGGCATGTGCGCGATCAAGAACGACGCGCGGTTGCTGATCCGTGAAGAGGACGCCGGGAAGGGCGCTCCGACGCTCCGGGAGCGCATGGAAGTTTTCGCCGCGGACTACACCGCGATGACCGGCCGCCCCATGGCTGTCGTTCCGGCCCGCGCTCCGGCGCCGGGCGAAATCTATGTCGCGCTGGATGGCGATCCGCAACTGGGGAAGGAAGGTTATGGCATCGTGGCCGGCGAAGCCCTGATCATCCGGGCCGCCGATCCGCTCGGCGCGTTCTGGGCCACGCGGACCCTCCTGCAGGTGTGGAAGGGCGGCGGCGCGTTTCCCTGCGGCATCGCCCGGGACTATCCCCGGTATTCCGTGCGCGGGTTCATGTATGACGTCGGCCGCAAGCCCGCCACCCTCGATGCGGTCTACGATGTGATGCGGATGATGTCGTGGTACAAACTCAACGACCTGCAATTGCATCTCAACGACAATTTCATCTGGCTCCACGATTACACCTCCATTCCCAACGGCCGGGACGCGACGCCCGAGCAGAAACAGGCGGCCATCGCCGAAGTGCTCGCCGCCGCGCCCACCGCCTTCCGGCTCGAGTCCGATGCGCGGGGTCCGGACGGGGTCCCGCTGACCGCCGGCGATTTCTTCTACACGAAACAGGAATTCCGCCGGTTGATGCGGGACGCGCGCCTGTACGGCGTGAACATCGTTCCCGAAATTGATGTGCCCGGTCACGCGATGAGTTTTGTGCGGGTACGGCCCGACCTGATGTACCGCGGACGCGTGACCAAACCGCACGATGTCGAGCGCGCCGCCATGCTCGACGCCTCGGACGACCTGTTCGACGCCGCCACCGGGCGCACCTATCGCGAGGAAACGCTGTCGTTCGTGCAGCGCGTGTTCGACGAATATCTGGCCGGGCCCGATCCGGTTTTTCTCGACGGCGTCGTGCACATCGGCACCGACGAATACTACGGCGAGGCTGAAGATTACCGCGCCTTTGCCGACGCCCTGCTGCGGTATGTGAAATCGCGCGGCTTCACCCCGCGGCTCTGGGGCAGCCTGCGCGCCAAACCCGGCCGGACCCCCGTGGTCAGCGAAGGCGTCCAGATGCACATCTGGTCGCGCGACTGGCAACAGCCCGGCCCCGCCATCGAGGCCGGCTACGACATCATCAACATCCTCGACGCCGATACGTATGTCGTCCCCAATGGCACCGGCAACGTCGGCGCGTATGGCGATTTCATCAATCTCGAAAACCTCTACGGCCCCCGCTGGCAGCCCCATGTCATGCAGCAATACTCCGTCCTCCCCGGCCATCCGCGGATGCTTGGCGCCCAATGGGCGCTGTGGAACGACAACTCCTTCCGGCGCGACACCGGTTTGCAGGACTATGATCTGTTCGATCGCATCTGGAAGACGTGCTCGGTGATGGCCGAGAAAACGTGGAGCACGGGAACAGACCGCTCCTACGCGGAGTTCATGCAGGGCGTGGACCGGCTCGGCCTGCCGCCGCGCGCGCGCTATCCGGACCTGATCGCTCCCGACTA
>JAGOHE010000232.1 GCA_017996315.1 Kiritimatiellia bacterium
GGCCCATGATGCTCTTGGCGGAAACCCGCGCGCCGTCTTTTTCGAGAAGAATCTCGCTTTGGAATCCCGAGGCGGTTTTGACCAGCAGCGCCGCCGGGCGGGCGTGAATGCCGTACTGGTTGATCACTTCTACGGTTTTTGAGAATGTGGCCATGGGCGCGCCTTAATCGCCTCGCCGTTTCAGATGACCGGAAGATAGGAAATCCATCAGCTTCTGGTCAAGCTCCTTGGCGGCATCGTGGCCCAGTTGCCGGAGCCGGAAATTCAGGGCGGCCGCCTCCACCACATTGGTGATGTCCCGCCCGGAAGCCACGGGAATGACATAATAGGGCACGGATACGCCGAGCACTTCCCTGGAATTCTGCGCCAGCCCGGTGCGCTCTTCTTCGGATGGATTCATCATGCGATCGAGGCGAATGATCATGTCGAGCCGCTTTTCGCGCCGCACTGCAGTAACCCCGAACAAGCTGGGCACGTGAATGATGCCCAGTCCCCGGATTTCCATGTGATACCGGGTCACATCCGCCGCGCGACCTGTGATTTCCCCGCCGCGGGTGCACCGCAACTCGACGAGATCGTCCGCCACCAGGCTGCATCCATGTGAGATCAGGCTCAGGGCGGTTTCGCTCTTGCCCACCCCCGGCGCGCCCTCCAGGATGACGCCGATACCCTGGATGTCCACCATCGTGCCCTGGTAGCGCGTCGTGGGCATCGTGATGTCTTCAATAATCGCCGCCGCCGCCCGCACAAAATGACCGGTAATCATGGGGGAGCGCAGGACAGGCACCCGATGTGCTTGCGCCATATCCAGCATGCCGGGCAAGGGGCGCAGGTGGCGGCTCAGGATCAGGCAGGGAATGTCCGCCTTGAAAAATGCCCGCAGGCGCGCGGAACACTCCTCGGGACTCAGATTCTTCAAGTAGGTCATCTCGGCCAGGCCGAGCACCTGGATCCGGTGATGCGCGAAGTACCTCATGAACCCCGCCAGCGCCAGGCCCGGCCGGTTCAACACTCCCTCAGGAACGGGGCGATCCAGATGTTCCTCGCCGCATTCCACGTTCAAGCCCAGCGGATCCCGCCCGGCTTCCCAAAACCGCCGTACCGTGAGGGGCACCGATTCAGCCCCTGATCAGCGAGCGTCCTGCTTCTGGACTTTCAGATCCACTTCGGCCAATCCCGGATGGTGCTTGTGATCCTGCACCCGGTCCGCCCACTTGCGCAGTTGCGCCGCCACCTTCTCCGCGGCTTCATCCACCGAGGTGTACATGTCATGGGACTCTGAACGCGCGGCCATCTGGCCATGGTGGGGGATATGCACAAGAACTTCCGCAATCTGCCGGTGCTTTTCCACATTCAAAATCACATGGGCGGAATCCATTCGGGGAAACTCCGAGAGCATCTCGGTCACCCGGCTCTCCACCTTCGATTTCATCGCGTCGGTCAACTCGACATGCCGTCCGTCAATGTGGATGTTCATGTTGCCGTCTCCTCCTCTATGGGCTTGCGTCGGCGCGGGGCCCCCCGCGCCCGACTCACTCTACACCCGTTTGGGTCAAACTGCATCTACTCCTACATGCTGAACCGCGGGCCGAGATACAGTTCGCGGCTCACCGAATCGTTGATCAGGAAATCGCTGGTGCCCTCGCGCAACACCTTGCCTTCGCAGATCAAATACGCGCGATCCACGACCGCCAGCGTTTCACGCACGTTGTGGTCGGTGATCAGGATCCCCAGCCCGCGCGCGCGCAGCTCCATGATGATTTGCTGGACGTCATACACCGCGAGCGGGTCCACCCCGCTGAACGGCTCGTCGAGCAGAATGAGCGAAGGATTGGTCACCAGCGCGCGCGTAATTTCCAGCCGCCGTCGTTCGCCGCCGCTGAGCGTGTAGGCCTTCTGGTCCGCCAGATGGGCGATCTTGAGCTCCGCCAGCAAATGCTGCAGCCGCATCGCCCGTTCTCTTCGCGAAATGGGCAGGGTCTCGAGGATCGCCATCACGTTTTCCGCCACCGTCAATTGCCGGAACACACTGGGTTCCTGGGCGAGATATCCCATGCCCATGCGGGCGCGCTGGTACATCGGCATGCGCGTGACATCGCGATCTTCGAAATACGCCCGGCCCTCCGTCGGCCGGATCAAGCCGACAATCATGTAAAAGGTCGTGGTTTTACCGGCGCCGTTGGGACCCAGCAGTCCCACAATCTCGCCGGCGCGGACATGGATATCCACCCCATCCACGACGCGCTTCGCCCGGTAGGCTTTGACCAGCCGCTCCGTCCGGGCCAAAATTCTGGCCTCAGCGCTGGCCACGGTTGCCTCCCGTGGGATTCAAGGGGCTGCGGCCCTTTTCCGGATAAATGATCAGCCGCGCGCCGGGCTGCTCAATCGTGGGCGTGCGGTTTTTTTCGGACTCCACCAGCACCCGGTTCTCGTCGCGCCAGAAGGTGATCCGGTCGCCGATCAGCATATCCTTGCCGCGCATCACCCGCGGTTCGCCCTCGAGAACGACCTGGCCGCTGGCCACGTCATACGAAGCCCGCTTTGCCCAGCCCCGCCGGTCTTCGGAGCTGATCACCACCCGGCCTTCGGCCAGGATTCGTTTGACCTCGCTGCGTTCGGCGAAAAAAACCGTGAGCTTGTCCGACTTGAGCTTGAGGCTGGGATCGCTGACGACCACATTGCCTTCAAAAACCGCCAGGCCGCGCCCCCCGTCATAGGTGAGCCGGTCGGACGTGATGACCGTCAGCTCGCCCGCCACGCGCACGTCATC
>JAGOHE010000053.1 GCA_017996315.1 Kiritimatiellia bacterium
ATCCATCCGGTTGCAACTGGCGGGCTTTGACGTTGTCGCGCAGGTGCGTCTCGAGAATATCCGCCAATCGCGAGCGGCAGGCGTCATCCACCACTTCCACCATCAATTCGATGCGTTTGTCCAGATTGCGCAGCATCCAGTCCGCGCTGGCGATGAAGATGCGCCGAGATCCCCCCTGCAGGAACGAAAAGACCCGCGCGTGTTCGAGGAACCGGTCCACCACGCTGAACACCCGAATGCGTTCGCTGAGTTTCTGGACGCCCGGACGGAGCCCGCAGATGCCGCGGACGAGCAAATCAACGCGTACGCCGGCGCGTGAGGCATCGTACAAAGCGGCGATGATTTCCGGATCGGAGCACGAGTTCATCTTGGCTACGATCCGCGCGGTCTGCCCCTGGCGCGCCCGTTCGGCCTCGCTCTCGATCAGCTCCAACAGGCGAGGCCGCAGTCCGAGCGGCGCGGCATCGATGAGGCGGTAGGGCGCGGGCTGAGCGATGCCGGTGATGGTGTTGAAGAACTGCGACGCATCCGCTCCGTAGTCCGGATGCGCCGACATCAGGCTGAGGTCCGCATACACCCGCGCCGTCTGCTCGTTGTAGTTGCCAGTGCCGAAATGGACGTATCGCTTCAGGCCATCGGGTTCGCGCCGGATCACCAGACAGATTTTGGCATGCGTTTTCAGCCCGCGGATGCCATAGATCACCTGCACGCCCGCCTCTTCCAGGGCGCGCGCCCAGTCAATGTTGCGCGCTTCGTCGAAACGCGCCTTGAGCTCAACGATCACCGTGACCAGCTTGCCGGCCATGGCCGCGCGGGCGAGGGCGGCGACGATCGGGCTCTTGCGGCCGCATCGGTACAACACCTGCTTGATCGCGAGCACATCGGGATCCGCCGCGGCTTCCTGAATGAACCGCACCACGGGATCGTAGGAATCGTAGGGGTGATACAGGAGCACGTCGCCCCGAGCGATGTTCTCGAACATGCTCTCCTGGGGGCGCACCTGGGGCGAAGGTTGCGGCGGCCAGCGCTCGTACCGCAGGCGTTCAAAGCCGGGGGCGTCGGACAGACTCATCCAGCTCGAAAGCATCGGCGGCCCCGGAGTTCGATAGAGGTGGCGATCGCTGATTTCCAGCTTGGATTGGAGCCAGCCGCGCATGGTGGAGGTGGCGGATGTTTCCATCTCCAGCCGCACCACGTCGCTGTGCCGTCGCGCGACCAGCACGGCTTGCATGCGAGACATCAGGTCGGACGCGAGATCCTCCACCACGCTCATGTCGGCGTTGCGCGTTACGCGAAACGCCGCGTACTCGATGACTTCATGTCCGGGAAACAACCGCTCCAGATGCAGGGCGATCAGGTCTTCCGCGAGCAGATAGGAATATCCTTCCTCGCCCGGCAGGGTGAAGAAGCGCGGAAGGGACCGGGGAATTTCCACCACCGCGCGGCGTTCGGGCGCGTGTTCACCCGCTCGCACGCGCACAGCCAGATGCAACGAGAGGCTTGAAATGGCGGGGAATTCCGCGTCGGGCTCGACCGCCCGGGGCGTCAACAGCGGGAAGACCTCCCGGTCAAACAGGTTCGAAAGATGGGCCAGATGGTCCCCTGTCAGCCGGTTCATGCGCACCCGCCGGATGCCTGTCTCCGCCAGCGCGGCATCCAGTTCCGCGAGCGTCTCATATTGGGCCTCTGCGAACGCGCGCACCTCCCGCCCCAGCTCCGAGAGCAGGGCGCGGGGCGTCCGGCCGGATTCATCCGCGCGGTTCACGCGCTGGTCGCACAGCATCTCCAGGCCGCCGATGCGCACCATGAAAAATTCGTCGAGATTCGACGCCGTGATCGCCAGAAATTTCATCCGTTCCAACAGGGGAACCCCGGGGTCGCGCGCCTCCTCGAGTACCCGGCGGTTAAATTCCAGCCAGCTCAGCTCCCGGTTAATGTAGTGATGGGGTTTCAAATGTCGGGCCATAATGCGTTCCGTGTCGTTTGAACCTATCGGTGCTTTCCTTCATTCAACTGAATTTCCCGGCCGTACACCTGCATGAAGAAATCGCCTTTTTCGCGCAGCGCGAATCGCTCAATCGTCAAATCGTCCGCGCCATGCACGGTCAGCGTGATGCGCCCGGGATCCAGCGTGATGTCCAGGTCCCGCACCCGCGCGGAATGCACCCGGTCCAACGCGTCCGCGACCCGGAGAATCGCCGCGAGTTTTTGCACGGTGAGCTTGGCGTCGCGCGCCAGCCGTTCGTACTCCACATGGGCGGCGCTGGGCGGCGACCGGCGGTGATACCGGGCGACGAGGGCGATGATTTCCAATTCCTCCCGAGTGATGCCGAACAGGTCGGAATGGGCCACGAGATAATAGGAATGTTTGTGATGGCTCCGGCTATTGACGAATTTTCCGGATTCGTGCAGCAGGCCCGCGCATTCGAGCAGCAGTTTCTGACGCGAGCCCATGCCGTGCTCGGGCCGCAGGGCCTCGAACAGGCGCAGAGCCAGGTCGGTCACCTGCTGGGCGTGCGGCAGGTCGCACTGGAAGCGCCGGGCCAGCGCCGTCGCAGAATGCCGCACCTGGCGCTGAAAATCCTCGGTGCCCGCGAAGTTCGACGCGAGATCGATTTCCAGGGAAGTCCGCAGGGAAATATTCGGGACCAGGATCCGGCGGAGACCAAAGGCGTGGACAATCTCCGAATAGGTCAGCAGCGCCGGGCCGAGCGTTTCCGCCTCGGGATACGAAAGGCCATAGGCGCGGACCAGATCGTCCGCTGATTGCTCCACAATTCGGGCCGCGAGCCGGGCCAGCGCTCCGGGCGCCAGCCGGGCGAACTCCGCGCGATCCCAACCGGGTTCGATGCGCGTGGCGGCAAACCGCGCGTCGCTGGAGGTCGCGATCATGTCCCGCACCCCGCGCAGCGGCGGCATCATGGTCTGCATTTCTTCGATGGTCCGGCGAATGTCCTGGGTGAGAATGGCCCGCACCCGCTGCGGCGCAGCCCGGTAGGTCAGGAGTGTTTCGCGCATACGGAGCGAGCCCAAGCGGTAGGTTTCGGAAAACGTCACATGGTTCTGCTGCATCAGCAGTATTTCCGTGCTGCCGCCGCCGACTTCGACCACGAGCTTGTTCCACGGGCGGGGCACTCGCGCGCGATCGAGCAGGTCGGCGATGCCGATATACGCCAGCCGGCTGAGGTCGGCATCTTCGAGGCACTGGATGAAGATGCCTGTGGCCACGTGAACCCGGTCAAGGAATTGGTCGCGATTCTCCGCTTCGCGCACCGCGCTGGTGGCCACCGCGCGCACCGAAGAAGGGTCGCGCACGCCATACTCGTTCAGCGTCTGACGAAACTGGCGCAGAATGCCCACGCATTCCTCGATCGTTGAATTTTGCAATCGGCCGAGCGTGAAACTGTCCTTGCCCAAGCTGGCGGGACGGGTGAGGGCGTCCAGCGGCCGCGCTGTGCCGTCCGGATACAATTCGGCGATCTCCATCCGGATGGCCGTCGTGCCGATGTCGATGACCGCCACCACGCGGGCATTGGCGGAATTCCGGATCGCGGGCAGCGCGGCTTTTTGGGGGGGCCGCCGTTTCGTGGCGGGGCTCATCAGATCGCCTCCGGAGTGGCCGCCAAAGCGGCGGCGCCCGTGATGACCGAGTGATCGCCGAGCCGGGCCGCGACCACCCGGAACGAGCCGCGGAAAGAATCCATCACCTGTCCTTCTGCCGCGCGCCGGCATTCGGGAAGGAGATACGCTTCGAGCGCCTCCACCAGGCCGCCTCCCATCACCACGACATCGGGGGCCATCAGGTTCACCATCTGCGCCACAGCCAGGCCCAGCCGCACTCCCGCGCGGCGCACGATTCGTTCCACAACCTTGTCGCCCCGCTCAATCGCCTGTTTCAGGACGCCGCTTCGGATTTCCGCCAGATCGGTCCCGGCCAGCGCTTTGAGCTTCGGCGCCTCGCCACGATACACGGCGGCGGCCGCCTCGGCGGAGATCGCGAGCCGGCTGGCGATGGTTTCCAGACAGCCCCGCCGGCCGCAACCGCACAGCCGGCCGCCGGGCTCGATGGTGAGATGCCCGATCTCCATACACGAAGCCGATCGTCCATGAATAAGCCGGCCCTGATAAATCGCCGCGCCGCCGACTCCCGTTCCGGGAAACACGCCGACCACGCAGCGCGCCTTGCGCGCGGCGCCGCGGAAAAACTCGCCATACGTACCCGCGTCCACGTCATTGATGACATGCACGGGACACCGGAACGCCTTTTCCAGCCGCCGCCGCAGGGGCAGATTCTTCCAACCCAGGTTCGGCGCCTCGATGATGACTCCGCGCCGCATGTCGAGCGGCCCGGGGCATCCGATGCCGATCCCGCGCAGGCGCGATGCCGAAATGCGTTTTGATTTCAGGAGATCGTGAATGAGTTCAATCATCCGGTCTGTTCCCGAAGGCTCCCCGGTTTTCGCGCGCGTTCTCCTCCGGGCGGTCGAGAGCAGTTTCAGGTCTGAATTGAACAATCCCGCCAGCATCTTGGTGCCGCCGAGATCGAAGCCGATATAGAAACTCCGCGTTTGGGACCGGGATTTGGATGCCACCATGAGTCGCATGCTCCTTAGGCGCACTATAGCGCAATTGGGCGGCCGCGGCGACTTTACGCCTTGTTTTCATGGTCGCGCGGGACGCGCGCGCCTCCTTCAGCATACGCGGTGCCACCGGAACCGGTTGGTTTATCGCATGGAAAATCAATGCCCGCGTCCGACTTCATGAAAGCGATTGCGCGCATCGGCTGTTGCGGCGGCAGATGTCGCCCGCGCAGGGCGAGCAGATCAACCGGATGACGCGCGCGAACATCACCAGCCGGGGCGGAGAAACCGCCCGGGTGCGGTATCAAGGGCGGATATGCGACGTGCGCCTGGCTCCGGGGACCTCACGCGTGTTCACCGACGCCGATCTTGCATCCGCCCCGCCCGCGAAGTCCTCCACGAACACTCCCGCGGTCAGCGGCCCAGCCGGAGCAGTTTCCGGGGATTACCCCGGGCCTTCTTCATCATCTTACGCATCTGATCGAAGCGTCGGACCAGTTCATTGACGTCGCTCACGTTCACACCGGCGCCGCGCGCGATCCGGGCGCGCCGGCTGCCGTTGAGGACGCCCGGTTGGCGACGCTCCCGGGGCGTCATGCTGAGAATGATCGCCTCGGATTTTCGTGTATCTCCGCCGGACGAGCTTCGCAACTGCTCGCGCACCCGCGCGGGTATGTCTTGCATGCCCGGCATGAGTTCCAGGAGTTTTTCCATCGGCCCCAGTTTTTTCAGCTGCCGCATTTGCGTCAGCAGCGTTTCGAAATCCATCGCGCCCCGGCGGCCCACGAGACCTTCGGCCATGGACTGGGCATCTTCGGGCGAGATGGCGGCCTGCGCCTTTTCGACGAGGCTGACGATATCGCCCATGCCGAGAATCCGCGAGGCCATGCGGTCGGGATGGAACGGTTCGAGGGCATCGGTTTTCTCGCCCATGCCGATCCACAGGATCGGAACGCCGGTCACGGCATGTACGGAAAGCGCCGCGCCGCCGCGCGCGTCGCCATCGAGCTTCGTCAGGATCAGCCCCGTCAGCCCCACCGCCTGGTGAAATCCCTGCGCGACCCGGACTGACTCCTGTCCGATGGCGGCATCCAGAACGAGCACGGTATTGGTCGGTCGGACTTCAGCGCGAAGATCCTTTAGCTCCTGCACAAGTTCTTCGTCCACTTGGAACCGGCCGGCGCTGTCGAACAGCACGATATCGTGCCCTTGGGCTCGGGCCTGCTGCATGGCGCGCGCGCCGGCGGTGGCGGGGGTATCGCCCGGCTGCGGCTCGGCGCAATCCACGCCGATCTGCCGGGCGAGCGTGGCCAGTTGTTCCACTGCGGCCGGCCGCTTGAGATCGCACGCGACCAGCAGCACCCGCTTGCCGTCCGCCGACCATCGCCGCGCTAGTTTGGCGGCCGTGGTTGTTTTACCGGCGCCGTGCAGGCCGAGCAGCAGGATGGGAGTCGGCCAGGCGCTGAAATCGAAATCGGCGCGTGCCCGGCCGAGAAGCCGGACAAGCTCCTCGTGAATT
This sequence comes from Kiritimatiellia bacterium, assembly GCA_017996315.1. Classification (GTDB taxonomy): domain Bacteria; phylum Verrucomicrobiota; class Kiritimatiellia; order PWTM01; family PWTM01; genus JAGOHE01. The sequence goes on from JAGOHE010000053.1 coordinate 6,100, forward strand.
CGGCCGATGAGCTGCTGGCCCGGAGTGATGGAATTTAGTGTGACTTCACCCAGCGCGTGTTCCTTGACCCGCGCGACGAAATCGCGGGCGACCTCGAACTGGACATCCGCCTCCAGCAACGCCAGACGCACTTCGCGCAGGGCGTCCTGCACGTTCTGCTCGGTCAGCCGCCCGTAGCCGCGCAGCGTGCGGAAGACCGAATTCAAAGATTGGCTGAGTTGATCGAACATGGTTGAGCGGTTGAGTATATCCGCCATCTCCCGCGGAACAAGCCCCGCCTGCTGTCAGGCACTCGGGCCTGTTGCCTCAGGAGCGCTGATATCCGCAGGGGGGGGCGCATTCGGTCTGCCGGGAGAGAACGTAGGGACATAGAAGTTGTGTCATGCCCAATCTGGCGGCTCAATGCGACATTACCTGTTATTTCCCAGAGTGTTAGGCTGTTATCTGCTTGCACCACTGTTTCTGTGTCCCTTGATGCCACTAGTTCAGTGTCCCTTTGGGGGAACAAGGCATCGCGGGGTGACCATGATTCCCCCCGGGTTAAATCTATGGGCACAGCCGAGACGCAGGCAAATCATAGGGACATAGAAATTGTGTCATGCCAAATTCGGCAGTCCAACGCAATATTACCTATTATTCACCAACACCTTAAGCTGCTACCCGCCTGCGGCGCTGATTCTATGTCCCTTGGTGAACTGATTGTCTGTCCCTTAACGCAACTGATTCTCTGTCCCTTAATGCAATGCGTGAGGGAGGAAAAATGGGATGCTCATTGTGTTATAGTTATATGCGTATGAACGCCGAATTGCTCATTCGAATCGGGTTTGCCCTGCTGGTTTTCGCATTTGCGGTAGCCGGTGTGGGATGGAGCATCTGGCTGGGCCGCCGCCGGACGATTGGGGTGTGCTCCTGCGAGTTCGATGCCGCCGCGGAGCGCCGGAAGGGCCGCGCCGGGTGTTGCGGCGGCTCCTCCGAATGCGCCGATTCAAGACTGTCCTCTGAGAAATCTCCGGAATGCCGATGCGAGAAGAATTCCTGCGCTGGCGATTCGCGGAAGCGGTGAATCCCGTGTGGCGTCAGGCGGCGTCGGGAAGGGTATCGGCCGCCTCCTCTGCGCCGCCGGTCTGTTCCAGCAGGATGGTCTGGTTCCGCGGGTGAGACAGGTCACGATTGATCTCCAGCAGACGCTGATAATCCGCCGCCGGGAAAAGAGCCGGGTCCAGTTCAAAGAGGCGTTCCACGTGTAGCAGGGTCCGGTGTGTGGAATCTGCCGGAGCCGCCGTTCGTGAGAGGTCATGTGAGCGGTATTGCACCCGTCCCGCGTGAGAATTCCACGTGACATCAGGCGGAATCATCACGATTCCACCCATTTCCACTGGGGCCAGAATCTCATAAGTGGTGTGTTCCCGGCGTCGCTCCTCGGAGGTCCAGGGGTTTCGGCGAGTGTCGCCGCGCAGTCGAAGGGCGTTCGAGGGCATATCCGGCAGGGTCATCGCCATCTGGCCGTGATCCGCCACGGCGAACGACGGAATATCCGCATCCCACTCCGAAACCACCGAATCGGCGGTGGCCAGGACCCGCATTCCGCCCCGCATGACCGCGGCGTGGGAGAGTTCCGTGGCGGTCTGTTCTTCGTACTGTCGTTGTTCTTCAGGCGAGCGTTCGCGGTACCCTCGGAGAAATTCCTCCCGCAGCATGCCGTGCAGTTCCTCGCGCACCGTCACCTGCGCAGCGCCTTCAGCGTTGAGGACAATTCTGTAGTTCGCTTTCCGCTCGTTGTCCCGGCGCTCGGGGACAACAATGCGGCCGATGGTTCCCGTATTCAGTTCCAACATCGCGCGTCCGGATGAAGGGGTGGCGCCCAATGGCGCATATTCCCCCGAATCGCCCAGATATATCCAGCGGCCTTCGGGATCGCGCACACGCACAAGGGGGCGGGGGAACAAGGCGGGATCGGGCGAATGTCGCCGGGGCGCGAAAAAATCCTGTTCCACAAATGGCTCGGCCGCCAGAATGAACTCCGGCTCAAATCCCGCGCCGGAGAGCATCGCATGCAGCAGCACGGCAATGTCCGCCGCGCCGCCGTATCCGTCCTTCCACGTCCGATCCGCGGGAGTCACCGCGCCGAACGGCAACTCATGGAATGCGGGTCCCGCTTCCCGGATGCGTTGCGCGACCGCGTCGCGAATCGCTCGGACACGATCTTCGAACGTACGCATCCGGCGCACCCTGCGCTGCCCTTCGCGGCGGGCTTCGCGCTGCTTGAGCGCGGCCTGTTCCAGCGCCGACCGCACGTCGTGGGCATAGTCGGCCCAATTTCCGGAACTCAGGAAAACCGTGGGCACACAGGCCCATACGGGGGGCATGTCCGGCTCGCGCGGGATGGCGGGAAGACGGGTCGCGGTCCACTCCATGATCCTACGACCGTCGTTCATGTGTTCTTTGAAATCCACCCCGGGCACCCGCGGGTCGCCGATTTGGAGTGAGAGATGTTCGGGCGCATCCAGACGCACCACCGCGTGGTCCACCGGATCCAATCCGCCCAGCGGAGCGCGCGCGTGGAAGAATGGATGGTCGCGATATTTCCGCACCAGCGTCCATGAAATTTCGCTGCCGACGCGCACGCCCGGAAGGTTGGCGATCAGGATGCGTTCCGGGGGATACCGCGGCGCGCTGCCCGTCCACTCCGCGTCCATCAGGTTGATTTCGCGCGGAGAAATCTCCTGTGTCCGTCCGTCCGCGTCGGTCACGGAGGCCTTCTCCAGGGTCACCTCTTCCCATTCGGGGTTGAACGGCACTTCGATTTCGGAAGCGGATTTCATACCCGCATAAGTCAGCACCTTCTCGCGCACATGCTCCCGGAGCGTCCAGGTGTGCCCGTCGTCCACGATGTATTCGCGGCGGTGTTCGAGCACCCGCGTGTTGGCCTCCGCCGTTCCGGCCAGGAACTCGTCTTCCGCCTTCGCCGAGGCGAACATCATGCGCGCGCGCGATGCGCGCTGCATGTCCTGGAGCACGAGTTTCAAACGGTCATACCCCCCGGGTTCGAATTCGAGAGCGCGCAGATGAATCGAAGTGGCGAGTTCCGCGGTGCCGTTATCCAGGGTCCAGGTTCGAGTGTACGAAGCCTCCGGCGTCTCGCGGGATACCGGGGCGGGAACGGATTCCACCGCGCCGAATGCGTCGCCGACGCGCAGGCGGATGGATTCCTCGGTCGCGCAGGTGAACGCGATTTTCAGCGGATATTTTCTGCGCGCCAACCCCGTGTCCTCGAGCATCACCGGAACGGCGCCCATGAATCCGGCGAAGGACGGCCATGCCGGCGTGCCAACGCCATCGCCCTGCACGCGCGCCTCGGGCGCGGTGAACTCGAGATTCGCGATCAGCGGGGCCGACCGGTCCTGCATGTCGGCCGGCGACAGGGTGAACCCGGTGAGGCGCGCGCCCGGGAGGGCGGTGGACATCGCGCCCTCAAAAAAGCGGCGCAATTCATCCGGTTTCATGCGGGAGAATACGTTTCGGTAGATCGTGTCCTGAATGCCCGCGAACTCCAATCGCGTGCGGGCTTCCAGCGTTCCATCTTCCTTCCAGCCGCCCTTGGTGTCGATCCGCAGGAGATTGTGGTCCGAAGGAGTGACGGGCGACACGCGCAGCGGTTCGCCTTCGGGGGTGGCGGCGAGGTAGCTGCAGTAGTCCAGATAGCTGGGCATCAGTTCGCGGGTGTTTTCATCGGTCGGGTCCATCAACACCATCTTTCCGTCAATGCGCGCGCCGGTGATGGCATGGTTGAAGAACGGCATCGGCACTTCATCGTCAATGCGCGGTCCGCCCATGATCAGCACGGGAAACGCGTCCACTCCGGCCAGCCGCAGCATGGCGGCCAGCAGTGCGCACTTGTCACGGCACACTCCGTAGCGCTGCTGGAACGTGAGCGACACATCGTGGGGCTCATACCCGGGCGCCTCGGCTTCAGCCATGACCCCGAGATAGCGGATTTCGCGGGAGACGAACCGGAAGAGCGCTTCCGCCCGTTGCATCGGGGTTTCGCTGTTCCGGGTAATCTCCTCGGTGGCCGTCCGGATTTCCGGGCTGAGGGCTTCCATCCGGTGGCGGGCCAGATTCCAGTACCAGCGAGAGATGTCCTCCCAGGATTCCGCGGTGCTCACAAGAATGCGCTGGGCCACCGTGTAGGGCGCGGGCATGCCGGGCTCGGGGAACATGCGCGGCACGTCGCGCGCTACCCACTGGTGCACGGTGGATTCCTCCGTTTCGCGGCTCGTGTATTGTATTGTTCCGGGTTGTTGATTGCGCACCCGCATCCAGCGCAGCGGAAGCGACTTGGGAGCGTGCACCTCGTAGGCCATGCGGATGATGGGGGTACTCCCCTCCATCGTGATCTGGTCGAAGTACTGGTTCGGTACGCGGGTTCGGGTATAGGTCATCCGCGTCCGGATTCGAACGAGGTCATTGGTCCGCAACCCGGGAATCCCGGCTTGCATCACCTTGCTCTTCGGATCGTAGATATTATCCTGCATCTGTTCGGGATCGATCATCACCCGGAGTTGCTCCGAGAGATTTACTGAAAGGGGGGGCTCGCGGTCTCGATAGATTTCCACGCCGAGCACCTCTGCGGTTCCGTAGTTTTCGCTGTAGCCCATGGCGAAGGAGGACGCCTCCCGCCGGCCTTTTTCCGTGAGAATTTTGAAGATGAAATCCATCGTCTCGACCGAGGTGCCGTCGGCGGCGTAGACGACGCGGTTGACGCCATCCAGTTGCACATCATCCGCGCCTGGATAAGTGGTGGTCGTGACCGATGCCGCGCGCGCCAGCGCGGCTGGAACGTCAATGAGCGCGGGCGGAGGGGAGGGCGGGTCCGCCGAGGCGCCTGCGGTCGCGGCGCTCGCGAGCAGTCCCATCCAGCAGATGCGAAGCAGGCTCCGCGCCGACGAGCGTTCAGGTTTCATCCGGCTATAGTGAACGATGAATGAGAAACCGCAAAGCCTGAAAGATGGGACGACCCGCCCCCCCCGGCAATTCTCCCGGTCGGCAGACGGCCCGGGCGCGGGATCGGCGGGAGCGGCCGACAGATCGTCAGTTCGATTCCTCGCGCGGTTCCGCGCGAAGGAAACTCATCGGAGCCCATTCGCACGCGAGCAGTCCGGCGCTGTACGCCGCCGCGGGGAGATGAACTCGGGCGGGCTCCACCACGGGCTTCCGATCCGGGGATTCTTCAGACAGGATCTTCCAAGCGCGCGCGTTCAGCCCTTGCATGAAAAGCTCATTACGCGGAATCACGGCACCGCCCAGAATCACCCGGTCAATGTCCGTCCATCCCACGGCGCTTATGGCGACATTGGCCAGAATCTCCGAAAGCGCATCCAGGCCGACGGTGCTTCCGCCGTTGATGTCCCCCAGCATCGCGAGTTCTTCATCCGACACCACGGCATGTGACCCCTGCTGGAGAGGCCCGAAAAATCGGCCCGCCTGCCCCCGCACCCCGGTGTACAACTCGCCCCGGAACACAAGGGCCACTTCCGCCGCCGATATATCGTGGCCACCGGGCGCGGGCCGGCACTGCAGGCGAAGATACAGGAAACTTTCGCTGTCCGGGCGCACCGGGTTGGTCACGTGACAGAGCGTTTCCGCCTGCAACCCGTTGAAGACCCGTACCGGGCAGGAGAAATGACCGCTCCATTCCCGGGCGAGATCATAATTATCCACGGCCAGCTCGCAACAATGAAGCAATCGCTCCCGGGCCTCATCCACCTGCCCCGAGGTGCTGACGCCCACGGCTGCGCAGTCGCCCGGAGGCGCACCGTCGCGTTCAAACCAGGTCTCAAGATGACGGGAGAGCAGGGGGGGAAGGCTGGAAAGCGGAGTATCGAACGGCATGACATTCGTGCGCAACAGCGAACCCGAAGCTCCCAACACAGCGAGATCAGCCCGGCCTGCGCTCAACCCGACGCCGAGACTCCATCCGATATCATCCCTAATTCCAATGCGCACCTGATATTTGCCCACTCGTTTCTGGTGCGGCATGATCTTGCCCATTTCTTCAATCATACCCGCCTCGATGTATTGGCGGATGACTTTTGAGATGGTGGACCGGTGAAGCCCGGTCATGTCCGACAACTGTTGTCTGGAGAGGTCCGGGTGACGCCGAAGCAACAGACAAACATCCCTCTTGTTTTTTTCGAAATCTACCCGTTCTCTTCGTTTGCTCATCGCCCCCCCTCCAGAAAACAAGACGCCACAAACCCAGCCCTATTTGTCGACCAAACCGATAGAATTCTTTTAACGTCCGATTGCATACAAACACAATCCTGAACGGAAATCAATGCAATTATGTACACC
>JAGOHE010000233.1 GCA_017996315.1 Kiritimatiellia bacterium
CTCCAGAAGCGCGCCGCGCGCGTCGGGTTCGACTGGAGCGACATCGGGGATGTCTTCGTCAAGCTGGAGGAAGAGATCGGCGAGCTTCGCGACGCGATCGCCCGGAAAAACCGGAAGCACGTCATCGAAGAGCTGGGCGATCTGATGTTTTCCGTGGTGAACGTGGCGCGGTTCATGAAGGTGGATCCGGCCTACGCGCTGGAGCTGACCAATGCCAAGTTTTCGCGCCGGTTCCGGGTGGTCGAGGAAGAGATCACCGGAAGCGGCCGGCGGATGAAAGACTGCACGCTGGCGGAGATGGATGCGATCTGGGACCGCCTGCGGGCGGAAGACAAACGGTAGGGGGGGCGGTGAACGTCCTGGCGCTGGAATGCTCGACGGAGCAGGCGGGCGTGGCGCTGCTGTCGGACGGGAGCCTGGCGGTTTCGCGGCCGGTGGAGACGGGGCGCCGGCGCAGCCAGGGGCTGTTTGATGCGGCGGAGAAGCTGTTGCAGGACGCGGGGTGGACATGGGGGGATGTGGAAGCGGTTGCGACGGGGCGCGGCCCCGGTTCCTACATGGGGTTGCGGGTCAGCCTGACGGCGGCGCAGGGCTGGGCCCTGCCCGGACGCAAAACGGTATGGGCCGTCAGCAGCGCGGCGGCGCTGGCGGCGGAGTGGCTGGCGGAGCATCCCGAAGAATCACGGGCGGTGGCGTCGGGCGCGGCGCGGCGCGGCATGATCTGGGCGGGATGCTTTGAACGCGCCGGCGGTCCTGCGGTTCGCCGGATCGGCGACTGGCGTCTCCTGCCCGCCGAAGAGCGCGCCGCGGCCTGGCCGGATGCGCCCTGGATCGAATCCGGCCGCGTTCCCCGCGCCGAATGGGTCGGCAGGCTGTTTGCGGCCGGAGTACCCGGCGAAGAACTCCAGCCCATCTACCTGAATCCGGCCGTGGCCATTGCCCCTCGTTTTGACGCAACAGGGCGGCCTTTGTGATGTTCCGCCCTCCCCGCCGCCGCCCCGGGGGAGTGTTAAAAGACGGTAAAATTTAACCGAAAGAGCTGACAAACCGGGTCAAAAGAGATATTTTAATACACTACCATCCCATAGATGCATAAACAGGAAAGAATTCCCCCTTCCCCCCGCGGATTTGCTGGCATTTTCCGTGTATTTCTTGGCAGGCAAGAAAGTGTGCTTGCCGGCGGTTTCTGCGCAACCGCTTGAAATCGTGAGAATATGGCGAGATGCTATCCCACAGGGTGTGCGGCGAAATGTTTGAAACCTTGGAAACAAAGCTGTTTTTCGACGATCACGCGGCGCGGGGGACCTCCGGCTGTCCCATAGAGCCGCAGGGCGCCGAGCAGATCGATTTTCATCCATATGGCGGCCCGGACGGTGCCGACAAGACGGGAAAAGCTCAGTGTCCACTTCGCCACGTGCTTGATGAACCGCAAGAGCAGGTGGGCGAGCAGTCCAATCCAAACCTGCCATTGAACCGCCTTTTCGTTGTAGCCGACAAAATCAGCGAGCTGGAGGGTCTGCTTGAGTTCCTTGAAGAACGTCTCAATGGCCCATCGGGCGCGGTAGAGTTCCGCGATGGTGCGCGGACTCCAGTCGAAGTTGTTGGTGATGAACGTCATTTCCCTATCGCGTCCGTCCACCTCGACGATGGCCGTGATCCGGCGCAGGGTCGCCGGGTACTTCTCCGCCGAACCCTTGCGGCTCATCTGGACCGTTTCGTCGGCCAGAATGCGGGCAGGCAAGTCCACGCGGCGCTTGATGGCCTTGAAGACCATGTTTTCCTTTTCCCGCAGAACAAAGAAGATTCCTCGCCCGGAAAGACCATGCAAGAAGGCAAGGTCCACGTAGGCGCGGTCGGCCAGCAGCACGTCGCCATCCTTCAACCCCTCGCAGAGCGCTTGCGCGCGCTTCGAATCGTGGTGCGCGGCATCCTCCACGACGGCGAACGCGGGAAGGCGGTTTCCGACGTCGAGGCGCAAGTGAGTCTTGGCGGCGGCTTTCTTACGCCGGTGCCGGGCCCAATCGATGCAGTTAAGCGAAAGTTGCAACGTCGTGGAGTCGATGGCGAAGATGTCGCGCTTGATCCGACGGATGAACCCCCGGTGCGAGCGGGCCCGCGTGAAGTCCGGACAGACCGCCTGAAGATGCTCGAAGGTTTTCCAGTAAAGCTGCTCGGCGATCACCGGGTCCCGCGTGCGGTTGGCGTTGGAAAACGTGTTGCGCTTCGGCGCTGTCGCGCCCCGGATGCGGTTGAGCTCCGGCTCATGCAGCCGGGCGGCGTCGCAGATTTCGTTCAGACTGGCCGACCGGTTCAGTTGCCCATAGAGCAGAGCCGCGACATGGCTGGTGCACGAGAACTTCCGGATGTCGGCGCCCGCTTCCCGGGCGAGCCGGTCGGGAAGCCCCGGCGGAATCCATTGGACGATCTGTTTGAGGACGCTGTACGATGTCTTGGCTGGTCTGGGTATGGTTGTTTTTTTCATACGCCTGTGAGTACAGGCTCAATCTTCCCCAGGCCAGCTTTTTGCTCCGGGCTCCAAGCCCCCCCCCCCTGACAAGCAACCCAGGCCTGAAATCAGGCGGGTGCTCATGAGTCACTATGGGACGCTAGTGATGGCGATCCATATCTGGGTTTTGACCGCGTTGACCGACGTGCCCATGAACCGCTTGATCCGCAGATGTTGCTTGATCCACTTGAAGAACAGTTCCACTTGCCAACGGCTTTTGTACAACTGGGCG
>JAGOHE010000054.1 GCA_017996315.1 Kiritimatiellia bacterium
CTTTGGTGTCGCGTTCCTCCTGGCCCTGATCCCCCTCCTGCGCGGATACGACGCGGCCATCCGGGAATCGGACACGATCCGCAGTCCCGACCGTGAAGCCAAGTGGAATTACATTACGCAATGGAGTTTACCGCCAGAGGACGTGATCGATCTCGTCGCTCCCGGATATCATGGCATCCGGACCGGAGAACCCGAGGGACCGTACTGGGGCCGCATTGGCCGCACCGCCGGATGGGAACAAACGGGCGAAGGTTTTCGTGATTTCAGGCTCGACCAACCTTATGTGGGGATTTTGCCATTTCTGTTCGCGTTGTTCGCCCTGGTTCCCGCCGCTCGCGCGCGCATCCGTGCCGGCCGTGCCGGGTCGCCCGCGGGGACTGACCGCGAAGAATGCCACATCTTGTTCTTCAGCCTGATGTCGTTGGTGCTGCTGGGATTCGCTCTGGGGAAATATTCTCCGCTGTACTGGCTGCTCTACCGTCTGCCCGTGATCAGCGATGTGCGCGCGCCAGTGAAATTCCTCGGCGTATTCCAGCTCACCCTCGGCATCGTGGCCGCCTACGGACTGGATCTGGTATTCCGCGGCCTTCCGGAGCGGTGGGCCGGTCAGGAGCGGGGCTGGTTACGCAGATTCCCCTGGATTGCGGGCGCGGCGGCGCTCGTGCTCGCGGGTGCGGCCGGGGCGCTGGCGCTCCGTCAGGGAGTTTCCATCCCCCGCTGGACGGAGGAGTGGGGCTCCGAGGCGGTCGCGCGAGTGATTGAATATCGCCGGATCACCGCGCTGCTGGCTGCGGCGGTTTTCGCCGGGGCGGGCGCGGCGATGATCGCCGTCGCGCGGAGGTTGCGGGCCGCGGGCCGCTCCACGACGGCCCTGGCCTGGGTCATCACGGTGGTGACCGCCGGCGACGCATGGCTCACCTCGCGCGATTTTGTTCACACATTTCCCCGATCGCATCTGGCGGAAAACGCCGCGCTGCGGGCGATGAAGGACAACGAGACCTTCGGGCGCGTGTGCCTGCTCACGAAATCGGGAATCTATAATTACTGGCTGAGCGTTCAGTTTCCATATCACGCGCTGCGCTCGATCAACATCAGCCAGATGCCCCGCATATCGGAAGACTACAGTCGCTTCCTCGAGGCCCTGTCTGCGCGTATGGTGCGCCTCTGGGATATTGCGGCGGTGACCCGTGTCGCGGGTCCGGCTGAATGGCTCGAGGAAATCGCCCGGGAACCCGGCGTGAAGGATCGGCTGCGGCCGCTGTTGCGCTATGACATATACGGAACACGCGAGGGCGGCATCGGCATCGACGAAAATCCGATGATCGGCGAACACGCGGTGTGGGAGTTCACCCCGGCCGTTCCACGGTTTTATCTGGCTCATCGGTGGGAGGCGGTTGCGGAGCGCGATATGCCGGCGCGGCTGGCAGCGGACGATTTCGCGCCGGGAACGGTCGTGCTCGTTCGGCCGGATGACCTCGCCGCGCTGGGTGATTCGTCTCCCGGGCCGGACGCGGCGGACACAATTCGGGTGGTGGAGTACCGGACTGGGCACGCCAAAATCGAGACAGTCACCGCCCGACCCGCGCTGCTCCGGTTCGCCGAGAAAGTGCACCCGATGTGGCGCGCGACCGTGGATGGTCGTCCGGCGTCCGTGTTCCGGGTGGATGCGGTATGCATCGGCGTGCCCGTTCCGGAAGGACGGCACGAAATCATTCTGGACGCCCATTGAACCCTCGCATCGCTTTCTGGTTCCGGTACGGGCTGGCCGAACACGCCGAGCTGTTCCCCGCCTTGCCCGGAATTCTCCATCGCCTTGCGGAACACGCCGTAGTGGATTATTACGGCCCGCGCAGTGTGAAACCGCTGCCGGCCCTGCCATCCCGCGTGCGGCGTTGTGATCTGCCATGGACTGTTGACCGCCGGAGCGCGGGGGACAAACTGCTCAAGACTGGCCGGTGGCTGGCCGCATTGCCGCGTATGGCCCGCGCCTGTCGCCGGAATGGGACTGACGCGGTGTGGATGGACGAAACAGTACCGTTCTCCGCATCCATCGCCCTGCGCCATTTCGGCCCGCGCGCGGCAATCACGGTCGCCGATCTCTTCCTCGAAAATTATCTCGGGCGATATCGAATATTCCGTCCGCTGGTCCGGAGCGTCGAACGCCTGGATATCGCGGCGTGGCGGCGGATGCCGTTGCTGTTTACCCGATCCGATGCCGCGCGCGACTGGCTGGTGGGCGAGGGCTGCGATCCGGACCGCATTGTTTCGGTTCATGATCCGTGCGATCTGTCGCTCTACACGCCTGGAGATCGCGCCGATGCCCGGAAACGGCTACGCGTGCCGGACGACGAAATATGGGTTCACTTCCACGGCATCCTGCACCCCAACAAGGGACTCGACCTGGCGCTGGAAGGGTTCGCGCGCGCGGCCGCGCGGGACAGCCGCTTGCGTCTGCGGGTCGTCGGCGACGGCCCGGCCCGGCGTTCCCTCGAACGCTTCGCCGCCTCGCGGGGTCTGACCGACCGGGTTCGTTTTGAAGGCTACACCGAGCCGGCCGAGGTGGCACGCGACCTGCCCGCGGCCGACATTGGACTGGTCAGCCGCCGGGGAGGGCGGGGCGACCAACTCGTCATCACTAGTGTGCTCGGTCATTATCTGGCCTGCGGGATTCCGGTGCTTGCGGCTCGATTGGGCGGGGTCGCCGAAGTGATTCGGGATGGAGTGGAAGGCCACTTGTACGATCCGGCGTCGGCGGACGATTTCGCGCGGCAACTCGCGGCGCTGGCCGCGGATCCCTCCGCCCGCGCGCGGATGAGCGCCGAAGGGCCGGTGACGGCGAAACGCATCTATGACATGGAAAGCGCGATCCGTCGCACCACCGATGCGCTCCTGAAATTGGCATCCGGCCCATCGCGATGAGAAAAGAAAATTTCGTGCGCCCTGGTTTCCATGTCCCTCGATGACGGGACGGCCGCTCGTCCGCGCTTGACCCCCAAGAATCGCCGCTGCTCCGGGCTGGCTGGGCGCGCTCTCGCCGGCCCGCAGCGTTTCGCCCGCCATCTTGCCTTTTCAGACATGTTTTGGCAGTGTCTCCACCATGAGATCGCACCATGAGGCCGTTACAGTCGGGCGAGCGTCCGTGACTTCTGATAAGCCATTTTCCAACCATTCGAGGTTTCAGACCATGGCCAGAGTCTGGCGGTGGTCCGTCGCGGGGGTGGTAATCTCCGCCTCGATCTGGTTGTTCATCATTCCCGGGCTGATCGTCGTCCGGCATCTCTCCGATCCGGCCATCCGTTCGAACCGCATTCCGCGCGCGTCATGGGATCTGTTCCGGAGCCTCACGCCGCGGTACGAAGTCTGGGCAAGGGAGCGGGTGCAGTCGGGACATGCCACCACGCTCGACGTCGAGCAGATTGCCGCGACGGAGTGGCCGGTATTTGGCTCGGTGTTCTATCTCTGGGCGGTGGAATTGCTGCAAGAGGAGTGGGAGAAAGACCCGACACAGTTCCCCGTGGCGCCGAAAGAATATGCGCGCGGCGCCATCGAGGCCGCGGCGGCTCTCATCATGGATCCGGGTCACGCGAAGTGGGTGAAGGACCATTGGGGCGACGCGTACCTGGACACGCAGAATTTCTTCTATCGCGCGCTGTTGATCGCGGGGGCGACCGCGAACCACCGCCTGCTCGGCGACACGCGGTATGACGACGTGCTGCGGAAGCAGGTGGAGTCGCTTTCATCCGAGCTCGACGCGTCGAAGCACGGTATGCTTTGCGACTATCCGAACGAATGTTATCCCGGCGACGTGCTGATGGGCATTGTCGGCATCCGCGAGGCGGACCACGTGCTTGGAACCGATCACAGCGCATTTGCGGCGCGAGCCGTCCGCGGGTTCAGCGGATCGCTGCTCGACCATCGAGGGCTCATACCCTACGACGCGAACGATCAGGAGGGTACAGCGCTTCATGGATCGAGGGGGTGCGGGATGTCCTACGCTCTATTCACCGCGCCGTATGTATGGCCTGATCGCGCGAGGGAATGGTACGCCCTCTACGAAAAATATTTCTGGCAGGAAGGCTACGGGCTGAGCGGGTTCCGCGAGTTCCCGAACGATCGGCCGGGCTACCAGTGGCACATGGATGTCGATTCGGGGCCGGTGGTGGGCGGGATGGGCGTGGCCGCGAGCGCGTTTGGCGTGGCGGCGGCGCGGGTCAACGGGAGGTTCGATCATGCGTATCCGCTGACGGCGGAAACCATCGCGTTTTCGTGGCCGCTGCCGGGCGGGACGCTTCTGATGCCGCGGGTGCTCTCGAACGCGGCCCACGCGCCGATGTTGGGCGAGGCGTGTCTGCTGTTTAGCCTGAGCCGAGTGACCGCGCCCGGTTTTGAGATGAAGCCGGGCGGCAGAATTCCTCCGCTGGTCTGGGCCGGGACGGCGCTGTATTTCGTGCTGGGGGTTTTCTTTATCGGGATGGAAGTTCACGCGTTGCGCCGCGCGCAGAACCGGGGCGAGGGACAGAAGACCATGGGGACATGAAAGAAGCAGAGCGTCGAACCTGCGCTCCATGCGTTACACACCCACGGATAGAGCCGGGCTCTGCCGCTGTTGCTCACTGGGTTTTTTGAAAAGCGATTCTCTCGGATCCATCGTCCAAGAATACAAACCCGCAATTTGTGTACCCATTCTTTTCCAACACCCGAATCATGGCCTGGTTGTTCTTATGCGTATCAATTCTTACATTCGGTATTTGCTGATAGCACCATTCCAGACAACACGTGGCTATTCCTCTTTCATGGCGATCAACCGCTATTCTATGTACGACTCCATAGGTATTCTCATTGAGCCATGTTCCATGCTGAATACGCGCATAGGTCGGCTCGTTTTCGATCGCAAAGTAGAACGTAGCCACAAGGTCATCGCCATCTACAGCTACATAGCCATGGCCGGTCATGATGTCCTTGAGTACTAATTCCAGACTTGGATAGCCGTTGATCCATTGTGACGGGTTTCCGTGATCCACCATGTATTTTCGCGCGCGGTCATAAATTCCCATTATGCGGGGAACATCTTCGGGCTGGCTTTTTCTAATGAGCATGGAACATCCCCTTCGATGGGATTACCGAATCAGGCTTGTCGGTTGAGCGGATGACCAAGGAATCACTCACAGACGATCCCCACACGATTTCCCAATTATATCGCACAGGCTCCCGCGCGGAGCGTGAACATAGCGTCACTTCCAACCACTCTCAACCGGACGCATGCGGACGCTCGCGCGATGGTACGCGGATCGGGGGGCGCGAACGGTTGCGCCTCCGGCTTGAGTCTGCCGCTTTGGGTACACTTCCGCTGTGTCCCCCGCCCGTAGAGCCCGGTTTGAGTGGACTATATCGTCACGCATACCTCGCCAGCCATAGGCTTTCATAGGGCTGGAGGGTCAGGGTGCGGGCGCGTCCGCGGCCGTCGGTGACGCGTGTGCGCTGGGGTTTCGCGTCGTTGTTCACCACGACCCATGCGCCGGTTTCGGGATAGTACGCGGTATCGGTCAGCGGATTGTCGCAGAACCAGCGACGGATTGCTTTTTCCTGCCGTGCCGACCAGAGGATGGCCCGGTAGAGCAGCCGCGCATTATCCAGCGAGTAGGGCAGGCCGGCGAAGAAGACGGACCGGCCTTTTCCGAACGTGTTCGCGGCGAGCATCACATGCCCTTCGCGGACGGCGAGGAGCTCCGCCTTCGGATCGGCCATGAAGACAAAGCTTTCCGGCGTGCCGAAATCGAGGGCATCCGACACATCCTCGGTGATGAAGTGTTTGGTCTGCACCGCGGGTTTGAGGGCGGCGGTCTGGACGGTCACCCCCATTTCCCGATCCACGCCCAGCACGTCCGCGAGTTGGAAGAATCGGCCGGCCTGCGCATGGGCCGTGGGTGCGCGGCACCCGATCAATCCGCCGCCCCGGTGCACAAATTCGCGCACAGCCGAAGCCACCTTGGGATGTATCCACCAGCGGCCGCCGCTCCACGCGGTATCCGCGTCGCCGTCATTGATCAGCACATCCACGTCGTCCGGAATGCCCTTGCGCGCGATTTCATCGAGGCTGAGCCAACTGATTTCCACGGGCAACCCCGCGAGGCACTCGAGGAGATTGGTGCCGGCGATCAGGGTGACATCGGGCCGCTTGATGAAGAACTTCTGCGGCGGACCGAAGCTGTTGATCCACGCCCGCAGCGCGCCCCATGCGTTGACCACGGCGACTTTGACCGGGGCCTTGTGGCTTTCCGTGCCGGAGGCATTGTTCTTGAAGGCTCGAAACTCGTCGCAAAGCTCGCCGACGTGCCGGACAAAATCCGGGAACTTGAGCGCGAGGTTGAGGTACCCGCCGTAGCCGATGCGGTCCACGTTCTTGCGCATCAGCGCGCGGCGGATTTTGATCCAGTTGCCCATGGATTCCTCGGTGGGTTTTCCGCCGGGGCGGAACACATCCGGGAAGAAGTACGGATACAACCGCAGTTCCTTGAGCTGAGGGCCGGGCGTATCGGCGACGCGCCGGAGCGCAACGCCATCCTCCGCCGCGCCGACATGGATATCCACCTGCATCTTCTGGAAATCGGGGCTGTAGGGTTCAACCCCGATCCAGTGATCCCCCCAGAAAATGGCGGTGCGTTTGCCTTCGGCGTGGGCCTTGTCGCACAGCGCGCGGCCGAACTTCACGACGAACCGATGGATGAATTTCATCCAATCGAGATACGCTTTGGACGGAACGCGCGAGGTGTGGTTGTAATAGCCCTCGTCCACGAAGTCCTCCGGGGTGAGCCGGTAGCCGAACTCCTTGGCGAAGTCCTCCAGCGCCTGAACGCTGATGGTGTCCTGGTAGCCTGTCCAGTCGCGGAACAGGTCGTTGGGATCTTCGCCGGGCCCGCTGTCCACGCAGAAGTGGTAGGCGAGGGTGGTTAGCCGGACCACGCCTGTGCGCGCGTGGTTCTTCAGCCACCGGTCGTAATAGGCCATCAGATGCTTCCAGCAGGCGGGGTGATAGGGGTCCACGCCGATCACATGCGGTTTCTTCCACTTGTTCACCTGGTGGTTGTACATCGAGGTGGTGTCCCAGAGGATGTACACAAGGAACGCCACGGTGTAGACATGGAACGGTGTCGCGCCGCGCACGGTCACCCGGCCGGCGCCGGGCTGGAAGGTCCATTGGGAGGGCCGCACGACTTTTCCGGTGGTTCGGTCCCGGACTTCCCAGTACCGCTTGGGGCTGTGGCGGCGGTCAATCGCGTATTTCTCGGGGTGATACCGGGAGAGCAGGGGGATAGTCACGGTGGATCTGGCGGCCGTGACGGGTTCCGACATGAGGTACTTTTCGGGCAGGAAATCCATGTGCTTGCGCGGGTATTCCTGGTCCGCGCGCACGATGCAGATGGTCGAGTAGACATCGAAGCCCATCTCGAGCATCTCGGCAGAAAGCTCGGTGCCGTCGCTGTCGCGAATGGCATCCGCGCCCCACTTCCGGGCGAGTTGGACGACCATCTTTTCCTCGCCGACCTCGGCGGGGAGGGTGACGGATCCGGTGCGGTGGTCCTCCGGCGTGGAACGGGCGCGTTGTTTCATATCCATCTTCCTTTCTTCTTCCCGGCCGCGCGGGCGGCCCCAAGCGCAGGGTCCGCGGGCGCCGGGTCAGGGTTCATCGGCCAGGTGATGTTCCACCACCGAGCCGTCGTCCTTCTCGTGGCGCTCCATGGTTCTCAGGCGGTGGAGCAGGTCTTTCAGATCCACCAGACCGCCGACGGTGAACCAGATGGTGGTCACGACGCCGAGTCCGGCGGCGAGCAGCACGTAGAAGTGCCAGAACCGTATCCAGTGGGGCAAGGTGAGCAGGCCGGTGTAATGGAACACGGCGCCCAGCAGGAACAGACCGCCCCAGAAGAAACTCCACAGCGTCACGAAGGTATACAGAATCCGGTCCAATCGGCTGAAATCGTCGTCCATTCCAATCAGACGCGCAAAACTAAAGGCTCGTTTTTGCTGGCCTTTGCGGGCGGTGACGGTCGAATCCGCCGCGGCGTACCGGCCCCGGTGCAGCAGCCGGTCGAGGTCGAACGTCCGTCCCCGGCCGGTGATGAGCGAGACGACGATGTAGAGTACGGTGGAGAGCACCATCGAAAACAGCATCATCCACTGGGCGTTGAACCAGCCCCGGGTGAGCGGGAAGGTCACTTTGAAAAATTCGCTGGCGAACTGTCCGAGCAGGGCCAGCACAATGCCCGTCAGGATCGCCGCATAGGCGCCGGCGGTGGTGCCGCGCTTCCAGTACAACCCCAGAACGATCACCGCGCCCGCGCCGCCGAGCCACAGGTTTCCGGTGAAGGCGAAGAACATCAGGATGGCGTCGTTTTGCTCGAACAACAGGCTGAAGAAGAACGCGAATATGCCCACGCCCGCGATGGCCCATCGGAGGGCCCGGAAGTGGACATGGGGGGGCAGGGGGGTCTTGGATTTACGGAAGGGCATGATCACATCCTGAATGAAGATCGAGCCCCACGAGTGCATATACGTGCCGTTCGTGCCGATAAAGGCCGCCAGCATGACCGCGGAGAAGGCTCCCAGGAGGCCGAGCGGCAGCATCTGGGTCAGCACGATGGTGGTGCGCAGTTGATTCTGCATCGCGACATTCGGCAGCGCGGCGAGCTGGGCGGTGACCTCGCCCGCCATTTCCCGGGTTTCCGGCGCTTCGAAATCGTACAGCAGCGCATAAGCCGCGATGGGGATGATCAGCACCATCATGTTCTGGCACATGATGCGCCAGTTCCCGATGACGCCGCCCATGCGCGCTTCGTGCGCGTTGATCGCGGCGCTGTAGTAGCCCTGGGTGCCCTGCCAGGCCTTGTAGGTCCAGAAGATCACCAAGGCCTGGATGACAAAGAACCAGAGATTGAAGTCTTTGGTGGATGAGGAGGCGAACGGGTTGAACATGGACTGGCCGGGTTTCTGGACGAGTTCAATGGATCCGTCGATGTGCAGGGCCGCCGGATCGGCGCTCGCCGTGCGGGCGAAGAAGATGGAGGGCGTGCCAATGTTGGTGGTCGGGAACGAGAAGGTCAGCGCGCGGGGCTCCGCGGCCGCCGGCAAGCTGTAGCAGGCGGATGAGATGCGTCCGTCGGGCGCGAGCACGATAAAGAAAAACCCTTCCGGCGCGGTGTAGGTGAACCGCGCGGTATAGTCTGTGCCGGGCAACATCTGCCCGGTGGTCGCCACCCGGCTCACAAACTCGGCCGGAGCGGGTATATCGCGGTGGACAGGATTGGGCTCGGCGGAGGTGACGCCATCGGTTTCGGCGCCGAGCTCCAGCCGGGCGGGCTCGGCCAGAATGTACTTATCATCGCGGGGGGTGCCTTTTTGGGTCAGCGCGTCCATGGCGGTGTACGCCGGAAGCTCCGGTACGGTCTGCAGTTCCGCGGCCGCGACGGGATTTTGATCCCGCAGTCCGATCACCTGCGTAATCTTCTCCCAGGGCATGGCCCAGAACATGATGAACAGCACGATCACCACGAGACAGATGTTGGCGAAGGTTCCTTGGATGAAGTCCGTGATCATGATGGTGACTTGTCCGCCGGCGAACACAAAGAACAGGGCGACCACGGTCAATCCCAGCATGATGGACGCATACGTGAGATCTATGTTGAATCCGGCGATCATCACCAAGTTGGGCTGCAGGCCCCAGAAATACTGGAAAAACCGGCCGGCTACTGCCGGGAAAATGCCGAAGTTTATCAGGCCGGAGATGAAAATGATCAAGCCGGCGAAGATGCGGAAGCTGCGGTCATAGCGCATTTCAAGAATCTGGGCGAGAGTGAGGGCGCGGGTTTGCCGGTAGCGGTAGGCGACCCAGCCCGACATCGCCACGAGCACCTGCACCAGCAGGGTGAAAATGTTCCACCAGGCGATGGAGAATCCTCCGCGATAGAACGCTTCGAACCAGGCGACGATGGTGATCGCACCGACGCAGGAGAGGCCCTCAGCCACCCCGAGGACGTATTTGCGGGCGCACCGACCGGCGGCGAGGAAGTCGGCGACATTGCGGTTGTACTTGCGTGTGGTGATCGCGGCGAACGTCATCAACGCGAGCAGGGCGGCAACAATCAGCCAGTCGAACATGGCCATATTCATCGTCGATTCTCCTTGTCGCCGTCCCGCGGGCGGCGGTTTCCCGTTTATACACGCGACGTTCCGCACCCCGGGCGCGGTTCGAACGCGCGACCTGCGGTTTAGGAAACCGCTGCTCTGTCCAACTGAGCTACCGGGGCAATGATCGACGCCAGTGTACGGAGCCGGGGGGGCGGGCGCAAGAACACAGAATGATCCCGCATGCTCCCGCCGCGGTTCATCCGGGGGACCGCCAAGCGCATTATCGGATTGAATGCCGGGCGGAGTGGATTAGTCTACGGTGTAAAGGGTTCATCCTCATACAAAGGAGTATGGCCATGAGAAGAACGTTATTTGTCATGTGTGCGCTGAGTTTGGCGACGGCGTGCGTTTCCGGCGCGTGGGCGCAGCAGCCCCCGCCCGCCTGCGGTGAACTGGTGGGTGGATTCCTGGTTGGAGTCCCCGGCCTGGGGGACAGCGATGTCTACGATGTCAACTATGGCGTTCAGTTCGAGTATCGGCACTGGTTCGAGAATGGGTTGGGCGCCGGGGCATGGTTTGGGGTGGAGCAATGGGAAGCCGGCGATGGAACCCGCCACTGGGACCGCGCGGCGGATGGCGATTTGCGAGCCGTTCCGCTGGGCTTGTCGGGCCTGTATCGCGTCTGGAGCGACGAGGTCTGGGCGGTTACATTGCGCGCGGGATTGGGTTATGTGTGGACCGATTCGGATCTTCGATTCAAATATCTACCCGGTTCGGGCCGGATCGATGTGGGGAACGGCTGGATTGCCGATATCGGTGTCGAGGTGGACTATCGGTGTTCCGAGCGTATGACCGTATTCGGAGCCGTCATGATTCGGACCGACCTGGACCGGGGCTGCGCATCCTTCGAAGGCGGTGATCTCCAGGATAATCACCTTGAGGGCTTCAATGGCGTGTTGGGATTGAAGTGGATGATTTGAGATCGTGAGTTGCGAATGAGGGGATCAGGGCAGGGTCCGGAACGGGGCGGCGACATTCCGGAAGCCGTGCGGCTCGCATTGGAGCCGTTGGGCCGCGCGTTTAATGCCGTGTGCATCTACGGCCCCCGTCATCCGCGTGCCCTGCATCAGATGGACATGTCGCAGGCCGAGTTCCAGCCGCTGCTCGCATCGGCCGGGCCGTTGAACATCAACCTGACCGATGGAATTATCCGCGTGAACGGCCGGGGGCTTGCCGTCCCCTTGCCGTGGATGCGCATGCTCAAGGCCCGCATGGTGTCCAGCCAGGTGGAAGGCTTCTGCATAACTCCGCAGGCCGGGGCCAATAGCTTGTTTGAATTGCTGAACCTGTTGGCGACGGGCCGCCCGGGGGAGTTAAACACGCTCCTGGAGCAGAATAAGATTCCCGGCATCGGCCCCAGCCGGATTCAAATCAAAGCGGTATCCGAGTCCGAGACGGTGATCGATAAATCCGAAGCGGGAAGGGTTTCCGGAACCGCGTTGCCGAAGGGGATGGTGTTAAGCCAGCAGAGCGCCTCATCCGGGGTGCCCGTCCTCGATCTGGACGAAGGCTCGGCATCCACGGAGCCGGAGTTGAAGTCAGACATGGAACGGGGCCGCGGGCCGGACGCCGATCAGATGGGCATGTCGCCCCGGCAGTTTCAGAATATTCTCGCGTTTATCAAAGGGGAGGAGGGGTCGCGTCCCGGCCCCGCGATAGCCGGTGCGTTGAACCGGGCCGCGACGGATCCCGAAAAACTTGCGACGCTCATCACCGAGGCGGCGATTCTCAAGAAAAGTGAGATGCCCGCGGACCGAAGTGAAACCCTGGCGGAAATTGTGATCGGATGTCTTCGGCGCGCGCTCGATTACGTGCCGCCCGGGCCGGCGGTCGACACGGAAGAGGGCGGGGATATCAGCGCGCAGAAATCCCTGCTGGTGCTGGAGCGCCTGGTGCTGGACAAGCTGCGCGCGCACATGGGCCCGGTCACGGCCGACACGCAGCGCCGCCTGAAAGAGGCGCTGCGGCACGCGGGCGAGCGTATGGATGCCGAGCGAGCCGCGGCCCGGTTCATGGAAGCCCGCGCGGAGCTATCCGTCCAGGAACACCAGGTGATCACCATGATGCGGGAGCACGGGCCGGAGGCGTTCACCGGTACGATCCTGGAGCGGGGACTTGGATCCGGCGACTGGCAACGGCTGGTGATCCAGGCCCGTGGCGCCGGGCTGGGCGGAAGCGGAGCGGGCGGCGGCGGGGGCGGGGAGGAGGAGGGGGG
>JAGOHE010000055.1 GCA_017996315.1 Kiritimatiellia bacterium
GGGGAGGGGGAATGCCGTTGCCGCAGGCTCTATCCACCCTGGCGGATGTGCTGGGCCGATTCGATTCGCTGATGAGCACGGAAGCCCCCTCCCGGGATGAGATCCGGGAGTTGATGGGTGAAATTGGCGCCACGGTCCATGAGGTGGTGGAGGATGCCGGCGAACGCATGGCCCGGCTGGAGATCCAGTGGAACCGTATTCGATCCCGGAAGGCCGGCGCAGAAGGCGTGGAACGTTTGATGAACCGCATTGCGGAAATCACGCAGGAGCTGCTTCAGCCGATCACGGTGATACAAACGATTCTGAACATGCTGTCCGACGGATTGGGCGGGGAAGACACGGCGGATATGGTCCGGTTGGCTCGGGAAAGCGGGGACCGTCTGAAAGGCCTGATGGACCGGTTGCTGGGTATTGTCGGGCTTCCGGAGACCCTGTCGCCCAACTTCGATCTCGTCTATGGGGCCGATGGATCGCCTAGCGCCGACGGCCCAGGCCGAGGTAATACAGCAGGGTCATGATGGACGATACCGCGGCGGCCACGTAGGTCAGAAACGCCGCATTCAACACCTTCGTCGCCGCTGGCTGCTCCGCCTGGGTCACGATGCCCGCCCGGGTCATCAGCGCCTTCGCGCGCGCCGAGGCATTCCATTCGACGGGCAAAGTGACGAGGGTGAACAGAACCGCCGCGAGAAAGAGCAGAATTCCGATGTTATACAGAGACGGAGTGCCCAGCAGCAGGCCCGCGATGATGACCCACACGCCAAGGCTGCTGCCGATGGAGGCGACGGGGACAAGGGCGCTGCGCATGGCGAGCGGAGCGTAGCGGTGCGCCTGCTGGAGCGCGTGTCCGGCTTCATGACAGGCCACACCGATGGCGGAAAGCGAAGGGGAGTCGTAGACGGCTTCGGACAGACGCAGCGTATTCGTGCGCGGATCGTAGTGATCGGAAAGGAATCCCCGCGCGCGCTCGATGCGCACATCGTCCAACCCCTCGGCCTGCATCAGCCGGGCGGCCGCCTGCGCGCCGGTCATGCCGCTTGCGGCCGCCTGCCGCGAGTATTTTCGAAACGTGGACTGAACGAGAACCTGGGCGATCAGGCCCAGTAGAATCGCCGGCAGCATGAATACCATGTAGTGCATGATACGTATCCCCTATTTCTCGCGCGGAACACACCGCCCGCCCTGATTTGGATAACGGCAAATCACGATACGTTCAATCGGCGAATTTCTCAAGCGTGGAGCCGCTCAACGGCGGTGAGCGAAGGGCGGGTTCAGCCCCGTTCGCTCATGGGAACGAATGCGCGCCGGGGGGGGCCGACATACAACTGGCGGGGTCGGCCGATTTTGGCGGAAGGTTCGGCTTTCTGTTCGAGCCAGTGCGCGATCCACCCGGGCAGTCGGCCGAGCGCGAACAGCACCGTGAACATATTGGTCGGAATCCCCATGGCGCGGTACGCGATGCCGGTATAAAAATCCACGTTGGGATACAGGTTGCGTTCCTGGAAATAGGAATCCTTCCCCGCCTTCTCCTCCAACTCCATGGCGAGATGAAGAATCGGATCGTTCGACTTGCCCAGCGACTCCAGCAGTTGGGTGCAGGTCTGTTTGGCAATCCGCGCGCGGGGGTCGTAGGTCTTATAAATGCGGTGGCCAAAACCCATCAGCCGGGTGGTCGTGTTCTTCTGTTTCGCCCGTTCGATGACGCGGTCCACCTTGCCGCCATCATTCTTGAGGATGCTTTCGAGCATTTCGATCACCGCCTGGTTCGCGCCGCCGTGGAGCGGGCCCCAGAGCGCGCAGATGCCGGTGGCGATCGAGGCGTACATGTTGCTTCCCGCGCTGCCCACCACGCGCACCGCGGTGGTGGAACAATTCTGCTCATGGTCGGCATGCAGCACGAGGAACAGGTTCAACGCGCGGACCACAACGGGATTGCACGCATACTCGTTCACCGGCGACCGGAACATCATGTTGAGGAAATTTTCGCAGTAGGTGTGCTGGTAGCTCGGGTACACGAACGGCTCGCCGATGGATTTCTTGTAGGAAAAGGCCGCGATGGTGCGCAGTTTGGACAGGAGGCGGGTGACCGTCCGGTCGAGGGGCTCGGAGTCCGAAGGATCCTCCATCTCGGGATAGAACGAGGAGAGCGAGACCACCATGGCCGAAAGCACCGCCATCGGATGGGCTTGTTCGGGATAGGCCTTGAAGAAATTGATCATGTCCTCATGCAGCAGGGAGTGCTGGTTCATGAGGCTGGAGAAATTCTGCCATTCCGCGCGGGTCGGCAAATGCCCGTGAATCAGCAGATAGGCCACCTCCAGAAATACGCAGTGTTCAGCCAAATCATCGATGTCGTATCCGCGATGCCGGAGAATGCCCTTGTCACCGTCAATGAACGTAATCGCGCTCCGGCACGCGCCCGTGTTCACATATCCCGGGTCCAACGTGATGAGACCGGTCTGTTTCCGCAGGGATGAGATATCCACCGCGCGCTCCCCTTCCGTGCCCGTATGGATGGGCATCGAAAGAGATCCCTCCGGATACCGGAATTCAGCGGTCGGCAGGGAATCAGAGGCGGATGGAGCCATGTCGGCCTCGGCGAGGCTCAGGCTTTAACGGCTTTGCCGGCTTTGAGACAGGACATGCACACGGTCTTGTTGACCGCGCGGCCTTGGTCCAGTACCCGCATTTTGCGCAAGTTCGGGAGAAAACGCCGGCGGGTGATGCCCGTGGTGTGCAGGCCGATGCCCCCCTTGCTCTTTTCCAGTCCGTGCCGGATCACCCGGCTGCCGGTCATGGGTCCTTTACCGCAAATATCGCAGCGCTGTGCCATGGCTAAACTCCTTCGTGGATATCCTCCGTCGCTCGGACCGCACCGTGGCGACCGGGTATCGAAGGTCCGACAGAATACCAGAAATTCGCGCGGGCGCAATATCAATTGACGATCCGCAGCGATCCGCAAGCCCCGCGCAATCCGCCCCCAGCGTCGCAGACGCGCACCACCCGCCGACGGCTTTCTAGTCTCCGGGGATTGGAATCCGCGCCGTCATCGAGTACACTGCCCTCTCACTTGGCCATACGCCAGGGGATGACACTGTGAATTTAAAAAAGATCATAACGGAAAAAACGGTCACGCTCGATATCCGGGGCGAGACCAAGCAGGAGATCATTCGGGAACTGCTCGAAGTCGCCGGAGCCGCCGGCTTCGTTTCCGACCTCGATGGTGCGTTCGATGCGCTCATGGAGCGCGAGAACAAGATGTCGACCGCCATGCAGAACGGCATTGCCATGCCGCATGCGAAGACGGATGCGGTGACCAAACTGATCGGGGTGATCGGCCTCAAGAAGGACGGCGTCGATTTCCATTCGATCGACGGACAGCCGACCCGAATTTTCGTCATGACCCTGTCTCCTCTGAACCGGGCCGGGCCGCATATCCAGTTTCTGGCGGAAATCGGCCGCCTGTTGAGTCAGGAAGGTACGACGGATCGCATTCTCGCGGCCGCGTCGCCTTCCGATGTATGCGAGCTGCTCGGGGGCTGACGTTCAGGCGAAACGAGTGGCATCCCTCCCCGGCGCCGCCAGACATTCAGATGCGCGCCGGTCCGTTCGGTCCGACCGATTATGCGTAAACGCAGTATCGCTCGTTGCCCGATCGGGCGTCAGCCTCCGTGATCACATCCAGTACTGGCGATCCAGCGAACGATACTGGACAGCTTCCATGACATGCGCGGCGCCGATGGTCTCCGCCCCGGCCAGATCCGCGATCGTGCGGGCGACCTTCAAAATGCGGTCATAGGCGCGGGCGCTGAAGCACATGTCCTGCATCGCCATCTTCAGCACCTGCTGGCCGTCATCATCCGGCCGCGCATGATGCTGCACCTCGCGCGCGCGCATCGCGGCATTGCAGGTCACCCGGCGCAAGCCCTTGAATCGCGCCCGCTGCGCCTGCCGCGCACGGACGACCCGCGGTCGGATGTCCGCCGAGCTTTCTCCGCGCGCCAGTCCCGCGAGCTCCTGGTAGCGAACCGCCGGCACTTCGATATGCAAATCAATCCGGTCGAGCAGGGGGCCCGAGATGCGCGCGCGGTAACGCTGAATGGCGGCCGGGGGACACCGGCATTCGCGCTGCGGATCGCCATAATACCCGCACGGACACGGGTTCATCGCCGCGACGAGCATGAAACGGCAGGGAAACGTGACGCTGGCCGCGGCGCGGGAGATGGTGACCTGTCCGTCTTCCAGCGGCTGCCGGAGCACTTCCAGCACATTCCGGTGGAACTCGGGCAACTCGTCGAGAAACAGCACGCCGTGATGCGCCAGGCTCACTTCGCCCGGCATGGGATGCGCGCCTCCGCCCAGCAAGCCGGCGTCGGAGATCGTGTGATGCGGTGCGCGGAACGGACGGGCGGAGAGCAGGGCGTGGTGCGCGGGCAGGGTGCCGGCGATGCTGTGAATCTTCGTGGCCTCCAGCGCTTCGTCGGCGCTCATGGGCGGCAGGATGCCGGCCACGCGGCGGGCGATCATGGATTTTCCCGTGCCCGGCGGGCCGATGAGCAGCACGTTATGCCCGCCCGCCACCGCCACTTCCACCGCGCGGCGGGCGAATTCCTGTCCGCGCACTTCTCCAAAATCATCCTCGTGCTCTCCCGCGTTCGCGAGGCCGTCCGCGCGGGGCGACACCGGGTCCAGGACCAGCCTGCCCGCGAGAAAATCGGCCGCCGCCCGAAGCGTCGGCACGGCATGAACCCGGAGTCCCGAGACGACGGAGGCTTCCTCGGCGTTGTCCGGGGGAACCAGCAGCATTCGAAATCCCGCTTCCCGCGCGGCCAGCGCGATGGGCAGCACACCGCGCACCCGGCGGACCTCGCCGCTCAAGGCGAGTTCGCCGAGCGCGCAGACCCCATCGAGCGCATCGAGGGGAATATCCTCGGTGGACGCCAGCACCCCCAGCGCGATGGGCAGGTCATACACCGGCCCTTCCTTCCGGATATCCGCCGGAGCGAGGTTGACCGTGGTTCGGCCGCGCGGCGGCAGGAAGGCGGAATTCAACAGCGCCGTCCAGACGCGGTCGGAGCTCTCGCGCACCGCCGTGTCGGGCAGCCCGACGATGATCACCTTCGGGTCGCCATGTCCGGCATGAACCTCGATTTCGACCGGGATCGCGTCCACACCCGTGACGACCCCGGAATATATATGCGCCAGCATGACTGGATCCTCATTTCATGGGGCGGTGTTCCGGACGACTCGCCATCCGAACCCGGTTCCCATATATCCGTACAGAACCCTCCGGCGAAAATTTCCCAACCGGATTTCGTCGTTCAGAACAAATCCTGCTGCCGCGGCGGGCGGAGACCGAACTTGCCATAGGCGCGCTCCGTCGCCGCGCGGCCCTGCGGCGTGCGGTGCAAATAGCCTTCCTGGATCAGAAAAGGCTCGTAGACCTCTTCGATGGTTCCGGCTTCTTCCCCCACAGCCACGGCGAGGGAGTTGATGCCGACGGGCCCGCCGGAGAATTTGTGCAGCAGGGTTTCGAGAATGCGCTTGTCCATTTCGTCCAGGCCGTCGGCGTCAATATCCAGCATGCTCAACGCCCGGCCCGCCAGCTCGCCGGTGATGATGCCGTCGGCGCGGACCTGCACATAGTCGCGCACCCAGCGCAGCAGGTTGTTCGCGATGCGGGGCGTTCCCCGGGCGCGGCGGGCGATCTCCTCCGCGCCATCGCTGGGCATGTCCACGCTGAGCAGCCGGGCCGAGCGTTCCAGGATTTGCACCAGCTCCGGCACGCTGTAGTAGTCCAGCCGCGCCTGCATATTGAATCGCGAACGCAGGGGGGCGGTCAGCAGTCCGCTGCGGGTGGTGGCGCCGACGAGCGTGAATCGCGGAATATTGAGACGCACCGACCGCGCGCTGGGCCCCTGGTCGAGCATGATGTCGATGACGAAATCCTCCATCGCCGAATAGAGGTATTCCTCCACCGCTTTCTGCATGCGGTGAATTTCATCAATGAACAACACGTCGCCTTCCTGCAGATTGGTGAGCAGCCCCGCCAGATCGCCGGGCTTGTCAATGACCGGCCCCGAAGAGGCGCGCAGACTGGCGCCCATCGATTCGGCCAGGATATGGGCGAGCGTGGTTTTCCCGAGACCGGGCGGGCCGAAGAGCAGCACATGGCCGAGGGGTTCCCTGCGTTGCCGCGCGGCTTGGACCAGCAGTTCGAGCCGTTCGCGCACTTTCAACTGGCCGCTGAAATCGCTGAACCGGCTGGGACGCAGGGACACGTCAAACTCGCGGTCAGCCCGGCTGAGCGCCTGCGGTGTGCGCGGTGCGGAATCGGAATTCATGGTCACACGGTAGCGAAAACACCGTCCCTACTCAAGCGCCCAATCCCCCCCCCGGGGGGGCGCCGGAGGATATCCTGCGAGTCATGCGCAGGACTCGCATCCCGCGCGGGTGGAGGTCATCCGCCCCAAATACATGTTTCGGGCGCGCGGCCGAGGATTTCGATCCGTCCGCCCCCGTCCGGGGTCATGTGAAGGAGACCGAATGCGGTGTCGGCCGGGTCGGGGCCGCCGGTCATGGCGGGCACGGTGATGTAGGGAATTCCGGAGATACGCTGGATTTCGGAGCGGTGGTGATGGCCTTGCAGGACAACACGCACCCGTCCGGAACGTTCGATGCGCTCGCGAATATCGGCGGCGTTGCGTACGACAAAACGGGAATCTTCGGGCTCATCCAGCCGTTGATGGCAGAACAACGCCACAGGCCCGGAGGCAGCGCCGAGCGCCCGGTCTAACCACGCCAGCTCGGAAGCCGGTACGGTGGCGTCGGTCCAATGAACATGCCCCTGCTCGGTATCGCGCCCGTCCGGACGAAAACAGGCATCCAGGCCCAGCAACGTCCAATCGCCGAGCGGGAGTTCCCAGAATGCGGACTCCGGCGGGCGGCCGTCATTTAGAATCATCAGCGCTTCCGCCTTGTTCAGGCTGTCCAGCTCGTGGTTGCCCATCACATGTCGCAGAGGCCCGGGGTACCGCAGCAGGATGCGAACCGCCTTCGAAAGATCCTCCGCTCCGCGCGTCGGGTCGGGGGGATCGTCCTGATCTTTGAGATCGCCCAACTGAATCACGGCATCGCACCGGGCCCGGATGAAATGCTCCGTGGCCTCCGCCAGCTTGACGGCCGACGCCCGAAAACTGCGTCCCCCGCGATCGGGGATATCCGCGTAATGGGCATCCGACAGCCAGCCGATACGCAGCGTATTCATGGGCGAAGGATACCCTGAAAAAGTCATCGGAGCGCATCGGGCTCATCAAAAACTAACATTCGACACACACGGAGGTAACCCGCATGAACGATGATGTCCGCGATTCAGGCCCGGTGCGTACCGGGCGGATCGCTCCGTCACAATGGAAGAACAGGAGAGAGACTCATGCAGACTTGGAATCGCAGTTGGATCATGGCCGCGTGCGCTGCCGGCCTGGCGGTCACCGCCGCGCAGTCGGCGGTGAAGGTGGATGAGGCGCTGCCGGCGTACACGCCCGTGGAAGGCGTTTCGGGAACGATCAAGAGCGTCGGTTCGGATACGCTGAACAACCTGATGACCCTTTGGGCCGAGGAGTTCAAGCGCTTCTATCCCAATGTCCAGATCGAGATCGAAGGCAAAGGCTCCTCCACCGCGCCGCCCGCGCTGATCTCCGGCACCGCTTCATTCGGCCCCATGAGCCGCGACATGAAGCAGGCGGAGCTGGACGAGTTTGAGCGCGTATACGGGTACAAGCCGACCGCGCTGCCCACCAGCATCGATATGCTGGCGGTCTATGTTCACAAGGATAATCCTGTGACCGGACTCAGCCTGTCGCAGGCCGACGCCATCTTTTCCAAAACCCGCAAACGCGGCGAGAGCGCCGATATCACCCATTGGGGGCAGGCCGGCCTGAAGGATGAATGGGCGACACTGCCCATCAGCATCTACGGGCGTAACGCCGCCTCGGGCACGTACGGCTACTTCAAAGAACACGTGCTGGGCAAGGGCGATTACAAGGACAGCGTGAAGGAACAGCCCGGTTCGTCCGCTGTCGTGCAGGGGGTGGCCAGCGATCGCGGTGGCATCGGCTACAGCGGCATTGGGTACCGCACCGCGGATGTGCGGCCGGTTCCGCTGGCGGAAAAGACCGGCGGCGAATTCGTGCCGGCCGAAGCCGAATACGCCTACAGCGGCGATTATCCGCTCTCGCGGTTCCTCTACGTTTATGTCAACGCGAAGCCAGGCGAGCCGCTGGACCCGCTGCGCCGCGAGTTCATCCGATACATCTTCAGCCGTCCCGGTCAGGAAGTCGTCGTCAGGGACGGCTATCTGCCGGTGACCGCCGAAGTCGCCCGGAAAACGCTGGAATCGGTGGGCATACAGTAAGGCGGATTCGGGAGCGCAAGGGGCGCCGCGCGGGTGCGGCGCCTCTCTTCCCCACATCAACCTCATGGCCTCGGAAGGCGCGACATTCACCGGACGGCGGCGTGCCCGAAAAACACGCTGGGCCGTAAGAACTGCCGACGTGATTTCACGCCGGCTGATTGCCATTGGCGGGATGGGGACGATTATCGCCGTTTCGACGGTGATGGTGTTTCTGGTGTATGTCGCGGCGCCCCTGCTGAAGCCCTCCCGCACCGAGGCGCGGGTTGGGGTGGAACGGCCGGATCGGGATGAGATTCCGGCACATGTCGAATTGGATGAGTATGGCCAGTTGTGCGCCGTTCTTGGTCGCGATGGCCGGGCGACCGTGTTTTCCGCGACCACGGGCCGGGTGGTCTCCGAGACGCTGATATTCTCCAATGAAACCTTTACCGCGGCCGCGTTCGTCCCGGCGCGTTCGGAAGCGATGTTCGGTTTCGCGGATGGGCGCCGGGTGCCTGCGTTCGCCGGATTCCGAAGCCGCATCGTGTCGGGCGCAGCCGGACCGGAACCGGTCCAATCGCTGAACCATGGCGAAGCGTCGGCGCTGGATTCGGAATGGTGGTTGCGGCTTCCGGACGGCAGTTTTCGGGTGACCTCGTATGCGATTGAACTTCGGGAAGCCCTGACAGCCGAGATTCCGTCTCCGGTTGTGGTGACGGATTTTGTCCGGGCCTCCGGAACCCTCACGGTGTTCGCGTATTTCGAGAATGGACGCGCCCGGCTGGAGCGCGTTGAGCAGCGCAAGAACATGCTCACCGGAAAGATCACGGAGCGGGCCGTTTCTTCCGATCTGACGTTCGATTTTCCCGTGGAAGCCGGAGCGCCCGAATACGCCGTGTTATCCGAGCTGGGCGATCACGTGTTGCTGATCTGGACGGATGGCATGGCCCGCCGCTATGCGCTCCGGGATGGCGAAGCCGCGCGAATCGAGGAGCGGTCCCTGCTGCTTCCCGGCGATGGGGACCACATCACCGCGGCGATCCCGCTGCTGGGTCGCGCGACGATTTTGGTTGGAACGGACGCCGGTTGTGTTCGCGCATGGTTTCCTTCCCATGTGTCTGGTGCCGCTGGCGGTCCGAACGTTTCGCGGCTGGTTTCCCCCGCGGCGTTCGAAGGTCCGGACGCTCCGGTCACGGCGCTGTCCAGTTCCGCCCGGATTCGCGCGTTCGTCGCGGGCTATGGGGATGGGTCCGCGCGCGTGTACCATGTCACCAGCGGCAAACGGATGGCGGAACTCGAAGCCCGCCCCGGCGTTCCGAACGCCGTGCGCGCGGTCCGGTTCACCCCCAAGGATGATGCGATCGCCCGATGGTCCGGGCCGAATTGGGAGGTCTGGGCCTACGATCCCCGCCACCCCGAGGCGACGCTGCGCTCCCTCTTCGGACAAGTCTGGTATGAGAGCGCGCCCGCGCCCGCGCATGTGTGGCAATCGTCATCGGGAACGGATGATTTCGAGCCCAAACTCGGCTTGATTCCGCTCATCTTCGGCACGCTCAAGGCCACGGTATTTTCGCTGCTTTTCGGCGTGCCTGTCGCGCTGCTGGCTGCGATCTATACCAGCGAATTCATGGTTCCGCGATGGCGGGCTCGCGTGAAACCCGCGGTGGAGATGATGGCGAGCCTGCCCAGCGTTGTACTCGGTTTTCTGGCCGCCATCGTTTTTGCTCCCCTGGTGGCCGACCGGCTCCCGATGGTTCTGGCGGCGATGGCCACGATTCCACTCTGCATCCTCGCCGGCGCGTATCTGTGGCAGATGCTGCCGGCCGAATGGACCCGACGCTATACGGCGGTGCGGATCGCTGGGGTATTTTTCGCGATCCTTGCGGGTCTGGGGAGCGCATTCCAGGTGGGTTCCATGATGGAGCGCCTCTGTTTCGCGGGCGATATCATCCGATGGTTGGATGGACAGATCGGCTCCGCATCCGGAGGTTGGATGGTGTTCCTGTTCCCGGTGGCCGCGCTGGCGGCTGGAATATTCTCCGCCCGCGTCCTGGATCCGATGGTGCGGCGCACGCTTCGGGACGCGCCGCGCGCGGTGGCTGCGCTGGCGGATGCGGTCAAGTTCATCGTCGGGCTGGGGATGGCGGTCGCGCTGGCCGCGGTCATGGCCATCACCCTGCAGGCACTGGGATTCGATCCCCGGGGCTTATGGGTGGGCACCTATGTCCAGCGCAATGCGCTGGTGGTCGGCTTCGTCATGGGGTTCGCCGTCATTCCGATCATCTACACCATCGCGGAAGACGCGTTGTCGTCCGTGCCGGAGCATTTGAGATCCGCTTCGCTGGGCTGCGGCGCGACGCCCTGGCAGACCGCCGTGCGCGTGGTCATTCCGACCGCGATGAGCGGGCTGTTTTCCGCGCTCATGATCGGACTGGGCCGCGCGGTGGGAGAGACCATGATCGTGCTCATGGCGGCGGGCAACACGCCGGTGATGGAGTGGAATCCGTTCAACGGGTTCCGCACCCTGTCCGCCAACATCGCCGTGGAATTGCCCGAAGCCGTTCGCAACAGCACGCACTACCGGACCTTGTTTCTCGCCGCGCTGGTGCTCTTCGTGCTCACCTTCGTGTTGAATACCGTGGCGGAATTGATCCGGATCCGATTCCGCCGCAAGGCCGTGGAGTTGTGAGATGAACGATGGCCCGACTCATTTGTCCTCCGCGGCGGCGCTCCCGAACGAAGGGAAACGCGCTCGCCGCCGCGCTCGCTCGCGCACTTCGCTTTTCGCGCAGGGCGAACCGATGATCTGGCTCACCGGCGGCGGACTGGCCATCGCCGTCTGCATGATTGTCGGGTTGCTGGGCTTGATTGCGGCGCAGGGGCTGAGCACCTTCTGGCCCGGGGCGCTCCGGGAAGTGCGCGCGGCCGATGGAAGGGTATTGCTGGGCGAAGTGACCCGCCGGGAGTCCATCCGGGCGACTCATGACTCGGAAGAGCGCCGACGCATGTTCCGTACCGGCAACTTTGAGCTGACGGGCGAGCATTTTGTCTGGGTGCGCGATTCGGATGTGGTCTCGGAGCGTTTGCCGGAATGGGCGATGCTGATTGAGCGCGCATCGTGGGGCCGGTTCTATGGAAATCTTGCGGGGTTCCAAGGACCCGGGGAGGACCATGGGGAATCTCCCGCCGAAGCATGGGCCGCTTTTCAGCGGACGATGCCGGAAGTTGCGCGCCGCCGCGCCCGGCAAAATCGGTTGGAGGTCCGCGACCTTGGCGAGATCAATCGGAACATTGAAAACGCGCGGCTCGACGTCCGTCGGGCGGAAATGAAATTCGGCGCGGACTCCGCCGAGCACCGGTCTGCCCGGGAGAGGCAGCAGTCCCTGCAGGACGCTGCGAAGGTGGACTATGAACGGATCCGCGCCGAAATACGCGAGCTGAACGAGTGCAACGGGCAATACGCGCTGCGGCTGGTGACGGCCGACGGAACGGAAAAAATCCTGCCGTTGGCGGAAATCGTGCGCGCGGTGCCGGCCAACCAGCTGAACCGGTGGGGGAGGGTGCGCGTGTACATCAGCCGGTGGCTGGAATTTCTGCGGGACGATCCGCGGGAGGCGAACAGCGAGGGCGGCGTGTTTCCCGCGATTTTCGGGACCGTGGTGATGACGCTCGTCATGTCGCTGGCCGTTTCCCCTTTTGGCGTCATGGCCGCCCTGTATCTCCGGGAGTACGCCGGGGGAGGGCCCTTTGTCAGCGCCGTCCGGATTTCCATCAACAACCTTGCGGGGGTGCCCAGCATCGTTTTCGGAGTGTTTGGACTGGGGTTCTTCTGCTATTTCGCCGGCGCGGGACTGGACTCGCTGCTTTTC
>JAGOHE010000234.1 GCA_017996315.1 Kiritimatiellia bacterium
GAGATGTTCCATCCGATCCTCGGAGGTATGCCAGTAGTCGTTGAGTCCGGGCGCGGAGCCGTATTCGAAGTCAATGAGATTCACGGCCGGCATACCGGAGTTCAGAAAAGGAACGTGGTCATCGAGAACGTCATGCCGGCTCCACGCAACTTGCGGGCGGACGTTCTCCGCTTCCGCGGCGCGAAACAGCAGTTGGGCGAGGGAGGGGGTGACGTTGGCGGGCAGGGTGATATTCAGGTCCTGGTCGCCGATCATGT
The DNA here is from genome assembly GCA_017996315.1 of Kiritimatiellia bacterium. Classification (GTDB taxonomy): domain Bacteria; phylum Verrucomicrobiota; class Kiritimatiellia; order PWTM01; family PWTM01; genus JAGOHE01. The sequence continues at coordinate 258 of JAGOHE010000234.1, forward strand.
CCAGAATGATCACCCCGGCCACCTTGGAGGCCCATCCCTCGCGGACGGCCTGCGCCGCCATGCGTCGGCTTCCGTGGAGGCCGTCGCGCGGGCCGTACGCCCGGCGGCATTCCTCGCCGTCGAAAAAGACTCCCCGGATTTCCACTCCGGGCGGAGGCGGGGTTTCCGCGACGAGCCGCAAGATTTCCAGCAGGGCGCCGACTCCGGAGCCGGAATCGTTCGCGCCTTCAAAGTTTTCGATGGACCCCTTGGTATCGTAGTGCGCGCCGATCAGGATGATGCGTTCGACCGGTCCGGAACCTGATGTTCGGGCGATCACATTACGGAAGACCAGAGGCCCTCCCGGGGCCGGGTCTTCGAAGACATCGAGTTCCGGCGTATACCCCATGGAATCCAGCCGCTCTGCCAGATGCTCCGCCGCGCGGTGGGCGCCTTCTGTCCCGGACGCTTTCGGCCCGAGGCGCACAAACGCGGCGCATTCGTCCAGCGCGCGCGCGCCGGAGAAATTGCCCGGATCCAGCATCCATCCGCGCGGAGAAACCTCCGCGGCGCATGCGGAGAGCAGGAGGACGAAGATGAGTCCGGCGCCAAAGGGGAGTTTCTTGCGCCGAGAGGATGCCTTGCGAATGCGTCCGCTGCCGGCGGAAGGATGGAACATTCCGCGCGGGAGTGGATGCGTCCGGGAAATCATGAATTCAGTCCAGTGTTCCCCGCGCCCTCATCCGGCAGCGGCCATCGGGTATTAGCCATTTCGTAGCCGAGCAGGGTATCACCGTCGAACAAGAACCGGCCATGGAACCAGCGGCCCGCAAGCATTTCCGGCATCCAGAAGCGATCATCGGCCCACATGCGATCATAGGGAATCGCTTCCGGGGCGATCCAGACCGGTGTGGCCTCGTCGGTTTCCCGGGGTTCCCCCCGGTGCCCGCCCGCGGTGAACACTGTGCCTTCGATCGACAACCCATCCACAAACTGGAACTGGAGAAATCCGCTCTCGCGAATGTCGAACGGGGTGACGCAGATTTCCTCTTCGGTTTCGCGGATGGCGGCGCGCAGCGGCGTTTCACCCGGCTCGATGCGGCCCCCGGGGCCATTGATCTTACCCGCGCCCAGCCCGCGCTTTTTTTCGATCATCAACAACCGGCCGTCCGATCCGCGAATGAACATGAGCGTGGCCCGCCAGACCGGCGACCATTGGGCCCAATCGAGCTCCTCATAGCGGCGGGGGATGGATGTCATGCGCAGGTCTCCCCAAGGCAACGCCCCGCCATCTTGAAGCGGCGGGGCGCGAAAATACCAAACGAACCGACGATCAGACCGACGCTTTGGTCTTCTGCAGACCGAGCGCGCGATCGCCATCTTTCCAAGTGCCGCGCTGCTTGAGCAGGTTGATCCGCTCGAACCGCTTCAACACGTTGCGCTTCTGCGCCAACGCGCCCTTGGACCGCAAGCTGGAATGAACTGACATAACCGGTCTCCTTACTAAAACTGAGCCTCGAATGATAACCGCAGCCGGGCAGCATGTCAATTCGGGTTGCGGAATGGGCCGCGGGCGGAGTATGATCACGTCTCCTTCGTGCCCGTAGCTCAATTGGACAGAGCGTTAGCCTCCGGAGCTAAAGGTTGCGCGTTCAACTCGCGCCGGGCACACCACCCCTCCTTCGTTTTTCCCTGATCCGCTCTCTTGCTCCCCCGGTCCATGGCTTGGATGCGCCGCGGACGGGTTGATTCCGAGATGGAATGACGTCCGGGCGCGCGTCCGGTACACTGGGGCCATGCGATACGCGTGGATTCTGGTGGACGGATTCAGTCTCATGTATCGGGAGTCGAAGAGCCTTCCCGCGCTGGAGGCGGGGAAATCCTTCGAAGCCCGCCGCCGGCTGGCCGCGCGATTGGATCGCATCGCCGGCGCGCTGGCCGACCGGCTGACGTTGGTGTACGACGGCCGGGGCGAGGGCGGGCCGGCGGATGAAATGGGCGATCTGTCCATCGAGGTGGTGTTTTCCCCCGGCGACCAAACCGCCGATACCGTGATTGAACGGATGGCGCTGGCCGCGCCGGATCCGTCGCGCGTGCTGGTGGTGACCTCCGACCGTCGCGAGCGCGAGACGGTCATCGCCGCCGGCATTGCGACGATGGGATGCCGTGATTTCCTGCGGGAGATGGATCGGCTGGATCGGGCCGCTGCGACGCCCTCATCGAAGCCATGGCAGCGGACGATGGGCGACGCTTGGAATGGGCGTTCGCCGCGGAAATGAAGGCTTTTCTCGCTCCCCGGTGAACGCCGCGGGTTCCGCGATCGCGGGTCGATTGGCAAAGTAAGTTAGCCTTTGGCGGAGTAACCGCGTTTGAGGCGCGGTTAGTCTGTCCAAAAATGGGTGTGAAGGCGCTCCTGGAGGATGAATCGAGGTCTGAAGGCGGGGATCGGAG
>JAGOHE010000056.1 GCA_017996315.1 Kiritimatiellia bacterium
ATTTTTGCCCCCCTAGGGGGGCAATGACCGAAGAACCCAAGGCATACCCATGAACGACCTGATCTCCAGTGCCCTGCGGACCCCACCGAGTGTTGCACTTCAAACTTGCATCTGCCGGATTGGATGGATGGGAAAACGTCAGCGTTGAGGCCGAGACCGCCGCGGGCCACCGAAAGCCTCGACCGCCGGGGTTGACCCTTCTATCTTCCGAGTGTCCTCATCAAGTGGGGGCCCAACACAAGCACACCAAGGATGGCCGCCCCTATGGCGGTGATCAGAACGGCCCCTGCGGCCACGTCTTTTGCCTTACCGACGAGAGGATGAAATGTCGGGCTCGTCGCGTCCGCCAGAAACTCAAACGCGGTGTTCAGGGCTTCCGCCGTCCACACCGACACAATGGCCAAGATGATCCAAGTCCATTCCTCTTTTTCGATTCTCCAGAGGATGCCGGCTGTGATGACAGCGACGGTAGCAGCGGCATGAATCCATGCATTGTGTTGGGACTGGATCATTGTCCATATGCCGCGGAAGGCGTACTTGAAGCTTCTGACCCTTCCCGTGAACTCCAATGCTCTTTTCATGTTCCTCGTGATCGAACGTTACGCCTAATGAGCGGCGCGGCAGCGCCGTACCGTTCAGGCGCTGGTTTGCACCTCCCGTTTCATCAGATTTCTCAGCAGGTCATGTTTACAGGCGCGCTGGACAAGGTTCGCGTCCTGCCCCGACAGGTGTATGTCGCTCTCGTGACAGAACTGCATCTTGAGCCCGTTGTCTGGCGTGGCGACGGTCAGGTCAGACTTCGCAGGGCGGTAGATGCTCTGGTTAATCGAGTCCGAAAGGAAGCGGTCCAGCCATGAGATGCCGACATCCATGGTCTGGTACTGAAGATTGATATGAATGTTGCAGGCCCACCCATACTCGACGTTCACAATGCAGTCGCCGACGAGTTCCTTGATCAGTGCGGGCAACCCATCAATGACGGCTCGCACCTCAGCTTCGGACAGCGGGCGGGTGCAGATCTCCTCTTCCTTCTTCATCTGTTTTCTCAGCGCAGAACATCAGCGCTCACCGTCGCGCCGCTTGCGGCGCGTACGAGTAATACCATCTTTTCCGGTGAATGAGGGGGAGGCGGCGGGAGCGCTTGCGCTCCGCTCCCGCCGCTTACCCCTCTGCAGGCGATTGTTCGGTCATCTTGATTCTTGTTTCCGACTCCCGCTCCGGCAACATCTGGAAGAACAGAGCTACGGGCGAAAACATGCACCACGCGATTGACCAAGGCACCCACATGAGTTTGTCGATGATCGGGTTCCGAATCCTTCTGCCGACAATTGCCTTTGGATAGCGATGCTTCATGAATCCGCCCACCCGCCGCCGGGCCGCCAGCAAACTGCTGACCGACGGAAAGGGTGTCAGGGCGATCTCGGCGGTGCGAATCGTCTTCTTGCGTCGTCGAGAGTTAAGCCATGCCAGGAGCATGGATGGCGGACCGAACGGAAGAGCATAGGCGAAGAGGTGTTCCCCGAAACCGACCCGGATGGCGATGAGCAAGAAGGCGAGAAAGAGCAATGCGGCGGCCCCTTGGAGGGGATGCCATTCTGACCATGATTTGACTGTCTCCATCTCTCCGTCGGATTCGAGCAGGAGGAGCAGCCGGTTGAAGTAGTCCCATTCCTCTTTGCACGCCACGATCTTGTGGTCCCTGCAGTCGTCATAGTGAAACCACAGCGCTCGCCCGACTGTCTGCACGGTCTTGTCGTCGGTCGCATTGCTCGCTTCGGTTAGCGCGTCATCAAACTGGAAGGCGGTGATTTCCTCACGCATGTAGGCGCGGATGGCCTTCGCCATTTGATCTCTGGCTTTTCGATCAGTCATGTTGTTGCCCGAACGCCAGCGCTCACCGTCGCGCCGCTTGCGGCGCGTACGAGTGAAGCGCCTGGTTCGAAAATCGTTCCTTCCGAGTCTTTGTAAGTCTTTTCATCACCGGGGGCAATCTATTTTCCGAGTGCATTCCTGCACGTCTCCCCTTCCTGCCCGGATGATTAACGCGCTGACGTGGCGACTCAAGTGGCGGTACATCTCCCATTTCTACCTCGAACAGGAGCGTCGCTGACGATGATCCGGAGACGGGGCGCGGGGGTCAGCCGTGTTCCATGTCCGAAAGGATGGCGCGCACGGCGTCGGCGGGCGAGGGGGCGTCGAGGATCGGGCGGCCGACGACAAGGTGGGTGGCGCCCGCGCGCACGGCGGCGCCGGGGGTGGATACGCGTTTTTGATCGCCCACCGCATCGGAGGGAAGGCGAATTCCCGGCGTGACCATCAGCGGGCCGGGGCCCAGCAGGGCGCGCAGACGGCCGGCTTCCTGCGCGGAACAGACGATGCCGTCCGCGCCCGCGTCCACAGCCATCCGCGCCAACGCGGCGGCTTGATCCGCCGGGGAGCGATGCACTCCGAGCGTATCGAGATCGGTCGCGTCCAGGCTGGTCAGCACGGTGACTGCCAGCAGCCGCGGCGCTGATGGGCCGGCGGCGTCGCGCGCGCGCGCCGCGGCGCGGATCATTTCGGGACCGCCCGAGGCGTGCAGGGTGAGCAGTCCCGCGCCGTGACGCGCCGCGGACGCCACCGCGCGCTCGACCGTACGGGGAATGTCGTGCAGTTTCAAATCGAGAAAGATGCGCTTGCCGGCGTCGCGCAGCGGAGCCAGCGCGGCGGGACCTTCCGCGCAGAACAGCTCAAGCCCGATCTTGTACCATTGCAGGGCGGGGGGCATGCGGTTCAGCAGACCGGGAATCGCGGATCCGTCCGGCACATCCAACGCAACAATCAGTTCAGCGCTCATGGGCGCCAGTGTACGGGTTCCGCCCTTGGGCGGCGATGGTAAATCCTGTTTTTGCGGTTGATTCATGTCGCAGAAGGATGAAGATACCCGCATGAGCGCATTCCGTCCGGAGCGGCTGGGTTGGAAACCATTTCTGGCGCGCGCGGTTGTCCTCCTCGCGCTGGCGGGCGGGGCCGGCTGCGCCCATCTGTCCGAGCCCGCGGCGCGGAGCGACGCGCTGACGCAGGTATCCGTCATTGACGGACTGCTGGTCGGTGAATATTCCGGCGCGGCGGCGTGCGGGGAACTCGGGCGCTGGGGCGACTTCGGGCTGGGCACCTTCGAAGCCCTGGACGGGGAGATGGTGATGCTGGAAGGCGTCGTGTACGCGGTGCGGGGCGACGGGCGGGTGGAGGCGGTGCGCCCGGAGGAGCGAACGCCGTTCGCGGCCATAACGTTTTTCGACGCGGACCGGACTTTTCCGCTCGAGCTTCTGGATTATCCGGACGTATTGGACCGTCTCACGCAGGCGTTGCCCTCCGAGAATCACGTTCATGCGATCTGGATTCAGGGCGCATTCGATCGGGTGAAAACCCGGTCGGTTCCGCGTCAGTCGCCGCCGTATCCCCCGCTGGCCAAAGCGGTGGAAGGGCAGGCGGTATTTGAATTCGAGAAGGTGGAGGGGGATCTGATCGGGTTCTGGATTCCGCCGTTTGGACGGGGCATCAACGCCACCGGATGGCATTTTCATTTTCTCTCGGCGGATCGCGCCGGGGGCGGGCACGTGCTGGAGGCGCGGCTGCGGAAAGGCGTTGTGCGGATGGATCACATTGCCGACTGGAACATCCGGCTTTCCGGGGCTCCGGCCTTCCTGGGGGCGGATTTCACTCCCGACCGTTCCGCGGAGCTGCATCGGGCCGAAACCGATCCATGGCCGGCGGTGCCCGTCGAAACGAAGTAGGACGCGGCGGGGCCGGCCCGGGTGCGCGGCCGGCGGATATCTTCCGCGCTCCGGGCTTTCCTCGCATGCCGGCTTGTGCCATGCTGGAACGCACGGTGCGCGCGCGTGGTGTGCGCGCTCGTATTGGAGAGAACCATCATGCCCGTGCTGCTGACCATACTTGCCGTCGTAGTGCTGCTGGGGATGTGGGTGGCGGGAACGTACAACCGCCTCGTCTCGTTGCGCAACCGCTTCAAGAACGCCTTCGCGCAGATTGACGTGCAGCTCAAGCGCCGCTATGACCTGATTCCGAATCTCGTGGAAGTGGCAAAGAAATACATGGCCCACGAACGCGAAACGCTCGAAGCGGTCATTCGGGCGCGCGCCGCGGCGTCGAACGCCGAACAAACGGCGGCGCGGAATCCCGGTGACGCATCCGCGATGCGCGGGCTCATGGGCGCCGAGGCCCAGTTGGGCGGCTCGCTGGGCCGGCTGCTGGTGACGGTGGAGCGCTATCCCGAGCTCAAGGCCGATCAAACCATGGCGCAGTTGAGCGAGGAGCTGACTTCGACGGAGAATAAAATCTCCTTCGCGCGCCAGGCGTACAACGACGCCGTCACCGCCTACAACACGACGCGCGAAACCTTCCCGACCGTCGTGATCGCCGGCATGCTGAATTTCCAGCCGGCCGCGCTGTTCGAAGTCTCCCAGGCCGAAGAGCGGGAGGCGGTAAAGGTCCAGTTCTAGGCCATGGCCCAAGCCGCCGTCATGGATTTTTTCGCGCACCAGGAAGCGGCGCGCCGCCGGACGGGGCATCTGGTTTTCTTCTTCGGCTGCGCCGTCGTGCTGATCGTGCTGGCGGTGTATTCCGCCCTTCGCGGGGGTGCGCGGGTGCTGGCCGATGATGAAGACGCCGTTTGGGGCGGCCCATTCTGGGATGCGGAATGGTTTTTCTGGATCGGCGGGACGACGCTGCTCATCATCATCGTCGGATCCATCTACCAGATGCTCCGCCTGTCCGGTGGCGGGCGATCGGTCGCGGAGTTTCTGGGCGGTCGGCCGGTTGCGCACGATACGGTGGATCTATCGGAGCGCCGGCTGCTGAATGTGGTGGAGGAAATGGCGATCGCATCCGGCATCCCCATTCCCGGAGTATTTGTGCTCGATCGCGAACTGGGGATCAATGCCTTCGCCGCAGGTTTCAGCCTGCGTGACGCCGTGGTGGCGGTGACGCGAGGGGCGCTGGATCGGCTGACGCGCGATGAGTTGCAGGGCGTGATCGCGCACGAGTTCAGCCACATCTTCAACGGCGACATGCGGCTCAACATCAAACTGGCCGGAGTATTGCACGGCATTCTGTCCCTGGCGCTGATCGGGCACACGCTCATGCAGGCGATCCGGTTTACCGAGCGCCGGAGGTCGAAGGATAACGACAATGGCGACGCGATACTGTTCGCCATCGCGATCTGCGGCCTGATATTGTGGGTCATCGGCTATGTCGGTGTTTTCTTCGCGAATATCATCAAGAGCGCTGTTTCGCGCCAACGCGAGTTTCTCGCGGATGCTTCGGCGGTCCAATTCACCCGCAATCCGGAAGGACTGGGCGGCGCACTGATGAAAATCGCGGGCATGCCGGAAGGTTCCCGTGTGCGGAATGCCCACGCGGCCGAGACGGGGCATTTCTTTTTTTCCAACGGGCTCGACGAGGCCGTGGCCTCCTGGATGGCCACGCATCCGCCGCTGCGGATGAGGATTGAACGAATTCTCCAGCGCCCGATGGAAACCCTCGCGCGGCACGTCCCGGCGCCGCCCCCGCTGCCGACCATGCCGGACGACACCATGGCGGCGTTCACCGCCGCCCCGGCGGACGCCCGCAGCCGATCGCTGCAAAGCGACGATATTCTCGAAGACACGGGCGCCATTCGCCCCGACCGCGTCGCCTACGCGCAGTCCATGCTGGACCGTATTCCGGAAAGCCTGCGCCTTGCGGCGCGGGACCGGGTGACCGCGCGCGCGCTGATGTATGCGCTGCTGGCGTCGGACGATCCTGCGGTGCGCGAGCGGCAGCGACACGCGATAGACCAGCGCGAAGGATCCGCCGTGCGCGCCGCGCTCGCGGCATGGGAATCGCAAGTGCGGACGCTCCCTCCGGCGTTGCGTCTTCCGCTGGCGGAGTTGGGCATTCACGCGCTGCGGAACCTGCCCCTTGACGACGCCCGCGTGTTCGCGGAAACGATGGAATGGATCATTGCGGCGGACGAAGAAGTGGATCTGTTCGAATTCACCCTCTTCCACATGACGCGCCGTCATGTCGGCGCGGCGTGGGATATGCGGCCGGATTCGCCGATCCGATACCGGCAGATCGAGGAATTGCGCGAGCCTTTGACCGCCCTGCTTTCCGCGCTGGCCCGATGGGATGCCGCGGATGAAGATGCGGCGCGCGCGGCGTACGCCGAAGCCGTGCGCGATCTTGGGGAACTCGGGGCGATGGCCGCCCGGGAATTGTCCGGTCTGGACGCGGTGGGGAGTGCCTTGGATATTCTGGAATATGCCGCGCCCGCCGTGAAGCGGAAGGTCATGACCGCCTGCATCCGGTGCGTCGGGGCGGATGGCCGGGTGAGCGTTCAGGAGGCCCATCTGCTGCGCGCCATTGCCGATGCCATGGATATCCCGTTGCCGCCGCCGCTGCCGGCCGCGCCGGCCGCGTAAGGATCCCCGGCTGCGCACACCCGTCCGCCCGCGCGCGGGCGGGGCTGCGAGGGCGTGACGTTCTCCGCCTCATCGCATACACTGCGCGACGTGCTCCAGAACGCCCTATCCCAGCTGCGCGCGCGTATTCCGGGCCGGGCGGCCCGATGGTTACGCATGGGAGGCGGGTTGGGTTTGGGCGTCATTCTGCTGGGGGCCACCCGTGTGCCGGATGCCGCGGTACTACAGATTCCGATCCTTCTCCTGCTGCTCGCCGGTCTGCTTGGCATTGGAGCGCTGCTGTATGTTCTGCCATCGGGCGGCGCGTCCCATCCTTTTGCGGCGGGTCGGCTGGGACGCTGGACGCCCATAGTGATTTTCGGTGCCCTGCTGCTGGGGTATCTGTCGTCATCCGCCATCACGGATCCGTGGTTCTTCCCCACGCGCTGGCAGGCGGGGAAGTCGCTGGGGTCGGATCCGATGGCTTTCGGAGCGGTCCGCAGTTTGCTGGGCGCGGCGGGTATCGCCGTGCTGTTCCGCAGGATCGCCCGTCCGTCCTGGCCGTGGGCCGTGGCCACGATTGCGTTTGCGGGGTGGGCGTTCATGCGGCTGTATGAAGCGACCGCCTTCGACATGATCTATCGGGTCGACAGCCCGTCCTTTGTGTATCGGTTCTGGAGTTTCGCGCAGACGTTTCCGAAGCCCGCCTTTTACGATCCGCACTGGAACGCGGGCATGCCGGTGCCGTATCTCGTCGCTTCGGGGCTATGGTCCGTGGGTGTTCTTCTCTGGCCGTTTCTGGTCCGGATCCCCGCGGAGCACGTCTATACTCCCGCGCTGGGAATCCTGTTTCTGGCGGTGATGCCTGCGATCGCGTGGTGGTCCATGGCGTGGGTGGGCGCGCGGCGGCGGGCGCGATGGATCGCGGCGCTGCTTTCGCTTGGATGCTGCCAGCGATTGTGGGTGCATCTTCTGCACTATGGCACCGCGCCAGCGTTGTTTGCGATGTGCATGGCGCTCCCGCTTGCCGCGCTGGGATACCGGTATCTGTATCTGGAATCGCGGCCGCGGGTGGCCACCCTGCTGCGCCTGTTGTGCTTCGGACTGCTGTTTTTCGCCTGGCCCGGATCGCTGCTCATCGCGGTCGTCTTCGCCGGAGTCGCGGGACTCCACGTGCGCCGGCTGTTTCCCCGCAAATGGATCGGCCTTCTGGCCGGACTGGTGATTCTGGCGGTCCTGCTCTGGCCGCTGGCCCGCGTACCCCTGCTATATTCCAATGTCGGCTCATTCACCCGTACGACCCTGCAGCGCTCATTCGGCGAACATTGGATTGCGGGACTGCAGACCCTGCGGGGTAATCTCCGGGGCACGCACGCCTTGATCCTCGTGGCGGGAATGTTCGGCAGCCTGTTTTGGACGAAGCGGGGCGCGCGCGGGTTTTTCGCTCCGCTGATTCTCGGGCTGGTCGCGCTTTCGGGGTGGGGGGAGGAGGTCAAGAAACTTCTGCAGACGGAACGGCTGATTATTCCCGCCGCGCTCATCGCAATCCTGCCCGCCGCGTGGTGGCTGGACCGGATTGTCCGATGGTCCCTCGCAATCCGTCCCGGTCGCCATGCGCCCGGCGCCGCGTTGCGGAGCTTAGCATCCTGGCTGATCGCGATCCTGCTGCTGGGCGGCTATCAGGGGGCCAAGACATGGGATGGCCGGGGTCTCGCTCCGTTTCACACGATGCCGGAGTCCACCCGGCAACTGATCGGCTGGCTTTCCGAACATGTGCCGGAAGGCGGGCGGATCATGTTCGCCGGCCCCGCGGTGCATGGCTATGGCGGCGCCAAAGTCGCCGCGTTTCCCATGTTCACCGGACGGGAAGCCATGGCCTGCGATTTCTACGGATTTTCACCGAAACTGGTCGAATATCAGTATCCGCCCCGCGCCTTCCGCCATTACGGACCGGAGGTGTTGTTCGAGTTCATGGAACTGTACAACATCACCCACGTGGTGACGTGGCACGAGAACTGGAAAGAAGTGTTCACCCGCACCGACGCGTATTACCGTCCGGCCGCGGCGTTTGGACGGACGAGCGTTTTTGAAACCCGCCGCGCGCCATCGCTGTTTTTGAAGGGAGGGGGGCGGGTGACGGCGACGTTTGATCGTTTCGATCTCGAACTCACAGGCGGGGAATCGCCCGTGGTGATCAAGTACAACTGGGCGGAAGGATGGAGAGCCGAACCGGAGGTTCCCGTATTCCCGTATGATGCGGGACGGGGCGTCACCCTGATCGGGCTGGATCCCGGTCCGCATCGTCGCATCACCCTTCATTTCCAGCCCCGATAAGCCTTGGGGTCAGCCCTTAAAAGTTAAATATTGTGTATTGCGAGGCGTGGGTTCTCTTGGGTAGGATGCATAGCATGGCACGGAAGTTGAGAGTGGAGTTCGAGGGTGCTATCTATCATGCGATGATACGCGGGGTGGAGCAGCGTCGGTTGTTCGATGACGACGCCGACCGGGAGCGGTTTGTCGAACGGCTGGGCCGATATGCGCAGAGCCATGACATTCGGTTGTATCTGTATTGCCTGATGGGCAACCACGTTCACCTGCTGCTGGAGACCCCCAAGGGGAATCTGGGGCAGTTCATGCATCGGCTCCAGACGGCCTATACCGTCTACTACAACCGACGTCATCAGCGGGACGGACATTTGTTTCAGGGGCGGTACAAGGCGATTCTGGTAGAGGGCGATGAATACCTTCTGAAGCTAAGTCGCTATATCCACCTGAATCCGGTCATGGTAGGCGCGGTCAAGGCCTTGCCCGCGGAAGAACGGATAAACATGTTGCGGAAGTACGTCTGGAGCAGTTATCGGGCGTACCTGGGCATGACTCAGGCTTTAGCAGGATTGGACGTGCAGCCGCTGTTGGCCATGATGGGGACCGGGAAAGCATCGGTGAGGGAATACCGGCGATATGTGGAGTTGGGGCTGGTGAATCCTGATGAGGAAATGGAGACTCTGAAGAAAAAGTCGCCATGGGGAATCGGTAGCGAGGAATTTCTTGAGAAGATCCAAAGTTTGTATGAGAAGAGGGTCAAGGAATCCCGCAGTCCCGAAGATGCGTCGTTGCGGCGGCTCGGGGCGAAGGTTGAAACGAGCCGGATCATCGATTATGTGGGTAAAGAACTTGGCTTGAAAGCGGGCTGGGAGAGGCAGCAGAGCCGTGATCTGGCCCGACCGATCCTGGCCTGCCTGTTGTGCCGATATGGTGGGCTTTCGCAACGAGAGGTCGCCTCGGTTCTCGGACTGACGACCGGCGCTGCGGTCAGCCTGCAGGTAAAGCGCGCGGAGGCCTCTCGAGGTAAAAGCCGTACGGTTGCCCGGCAGATGGATCGCATCGAGAAAGCCCTAACCGCGCCGGAGAGCTCAAACATTTAACATTTAAGGGCTGACCCCAATTCGTGCAAAAAACGACTGTCCCTTGTTCTTCAAAACAGCTCTTCGGTATGTTGAGTTTGGGGTCAGCCCTTATTGAGTTTGGGGTCAGCCCTTAAAAGTTAAATATTGCGAGGACGGGTTCTCAGGGCTGGGATGGATGGAAGGAAACTGCGAACCACGCGACTGGAGCGAGGTTCCCGCTTTAGCATTCGCCGGATAGCATTTATCCGGTCTCCTTGAACTTCCCGATTGCCGTCGAGGGCGGACTCCGTATTATTGAGCACTGGAGCAGCGCATGCGCATCGCCGTCATTTCCGACTTGCACGCAAACGAATGGGCCTGGCAGGCCGTGCGCACGGATCTCGCCAGCATGGGGGCGCAGCGCATCGTCTGCCTCGGCGATGTGGTCGGGTACGGCCCGCGCCCGGCGGAGGTGCTCGAGTCGGTGTACGAGCACGCCGATCATATTCTGCTGGGCAATCACGACGCGGCGCTGGCGGGATTGATGCCGGATGAAACGTTCAATGAGGACGCTCGCGCGGTTCTCCGGTGGTCGCGCGAACGGCTGAGCTCGTCCGCCGCGGCCCGGATTTCCGAATGGCCGCTCGTGGCCAAAGGCCCGGGATTCCGGGCGGCGCACGCGGAGTTTTCCGCGCCGGGTTGTTTCCACTACATCTTCGAGCCCGAAGAAGCGGTTCCCTCCTGGCAGAAGGTGAGCGAGCCGTTGTTGTTTGTGGGTCACACGCATCTGCCGTCGTTGTATATCCTGGGCTCCAGCGGCACTCCGCGCGCCGCGCCGGCGCAGGATTTCATTGTGGAACCCGGCCGCCGCTATATCGTCAATCCGGGATCGGTCGGCCAGCCCCGCGACGGTGATCCGCGGGCAAGCTACGCGCTCTATGACACCGAGGCGCGCGCGATCTATTTCCGCCGGGTGCCATTCGATCTGGACGCCTATGCGGCCGCGGTGGATGCGGCGGGACTTCCGGCTTCTTCGCGATGGTTTCTGGAGCACGATCCACGGCGCGACCGCCGGCCCGTGCGCGAATTCGTCTCGTTTCATCCACCCCAGTCCGAACACGAAGGCGTACGCAAGTCCGCGCCGGTGGAAGAGGTTTCCCTGTTGCGCGCCTCCGCGCGCCGCTGGAAAGCCGCGGCGGCGGCCGCGCTGGTCCTGCTGCTGGCCGGCGGTGCGGCGGCGTTCATGCTGGTGAACCGGGTGGCGCAGCGCGCGGATGTGATTGAACCCGTATGGACTCCGCTGCGCCAGGCCCGCAGCTTGTCCGTCGGTCAGAATCTCCTCGCTCCGGCGCCGGGTAATCATCCCCCCGGCGCGCCCATGGTGGGATGGCGGATTCGCCGGTCGCACCGCGATGCGCAGTCCGTGACTACCGCGCCATCGGATGCGGACGAAGCCTCCGGCGGGACCGCCAGCGCTTTTGTACTCCAGTCCGAAGCGCCGGACGGCGAGGTGGTGCTTGAATCGGAACCGGTTGTCGTGGAAGTGGGCATGAAGATGACCGCGTATTTGGAGCTTCTTCCGCACAATGAGGAACAGGCCGCCCCTTCGGTGGCGATGGAGGTCGTGCTGGAAGACGCGGACGGGCGTCCGATTCGGACCCTCGTGCACAAGGAGCCGGGGTTGAGGATTCTCCGGGGCCTGCGCTCGACGCGCGAGACCTTTGAGATCACCACGCCGGACGCGCGTGTGCGCGTGCGCGCGATTCTCCGGGGGGCGGGGCGGGCGGAAGGAGTGCGCCTGTCGCTCGAACGGCAAGCGACCTGACGGCGGAGCACGGTATGATCACAGTCATCGCCCAGAGCGTGTTATACGGAGCCGAAGCGTTTTCCACGCTGGGCGAGACCCGGGTGCTGCCGGATCGCGCCATCGGGCCGGGCGAGGTGCGCGACGCCGACGCGTTGGTGGTGCGATCGAAAACCCCCGTGACCGAGGCCCTGCTCGAAGGATCCCGGCTGGCGTTTGTCGGCACGGCCACGGCGGGCTTTGATCATTTCGACCTTCCCGCAATCCGCCGGCGCGATATCGGCTGGAGCGTCGCGCCCGGCTGCAACGCCACGAGCGTCGCGGAGTATGTGGTTTCGGCGTTGCTGGCGCTGTCGGTCCAATCGAACCTTCCGCTGGCCGGCCGCTCGATCGCGGTGATTGGCGTGGGGGAAGTGGGCGGCCGGGTAGCCGCGCGCGCGCGGGCGCTTGGCCTGCGCC
>JAGOHE010000057.1 GCA_017996315.1 Kiritimatiellia bacterium
GTCGGGAGGCGGGAAGGCGAAAAGCGCGTGGAATCAAGGCGATCCGGCGCGCGGCACAAAAAACGCCGTCGCAGGCTTCGTGTTAAGCCCTGACGGCGCGGTCCTTCGTAAAAAAGGAGATGGCTCCGGTGGTAGGATTCGAACCTACGACCAAGTGATTAACAGTCACCTGCGCTACCACTGCGCTACACCGGAACCGGATGGCTTACATTCTAGCGTTTTTGGGCCATACGTCAAGTTGGCCCTGCGCCGTATTGCTCATTCCCGCGCGCGGGCAGTTCGATCAGGCACTCGGAATCATCACTCTCCGGCCGGTGGGCGTATGCAGAAGTTCAGCGCGGACGTGTTTCCGGTCCAGCCCAAGGAGCCCGGCAACCACGTTCCGGTACATCTCGAGTTGCGGGGCATACCGCTCCCGTAACGTCGCCCGGCCCGCCTCCCCCTCCTCCACACGATCGCTTTTGAAATCCACTACAACCGCCGCCACGGGTCGGCCCGAGGAATTCCGCTCCACAACGACGCGATCCATCCGTCCGCTGATCCACGCGCCATTCTCTACAAACTCAAAAGCCTGTTCGCGCCAAACTTCGGCGCCTTCGCCGGGGCGGCCTAAGACCGCGGCCGCTTCGGGCGATTCCAAGGTCCGTAAAAATTCATCCCGCACATCCGCGTCACAGGGCCCGCGCTCCATCTCGTACTGAGCGAGGGCGATCCGGCCGGCGTCCGGACCGAGCCATTCCATCCGGCTGAAGAGATCGTGCAGCGCCACGCCGCGCGCGGAGGCGGAGGATTTCCCGCGGCTGAAGAGATGCTGCGCGGGCATCCATCCCGGGGCGCGTTCCTCACCGGAGGGGGTACGATAATCGAGCCGGCGGCGCGTCGCCGCGCCTTTCGCGGGCACAGCCGCAAACCGGCCGACAACGATCCCCGCTGCCGGCGTCTCTTCCCGCCGCTCGGCCTCCAGGATATGGCGAGTCCGCTCCGGCCAGTCCGCTTGTCCTTGCGAATAGAGCCGCCGGGAGCCCTCTCGCGCATTGTCACCGGAACTCCCCATGGCCTCCCGTAAAAACGTCGCCGCGTACAAGGCCGACTCGCTCTTCGGCGGCTGTTCGATCACAATGTACAGGCCTTGCCGGGCGCGCGTCATGGCGACGTATAGGAGGCACAGCTCTTCGGCGACCTTGAGATCCCGCACCTTGCGCGCAAATTTGCTCATCAGCGGTTCTACCGTCTCCAGCCCCTTCCGAGGCAGCGGAAAGACCCATCGCCCGGCAGGATCCTTGTCCGTCACCGGGTCGGCGCCTTCCCGCTTTTCACCGCTCCACAAGGTCAGATCGCCGCTGCGAGTATAGTTCCATTGCCGCCTGGCGCCTTCCAGGTCGGGTAAAATGACCGCGTCAAATTCGAGTCCCTTGGCTTTGTGTACGGTCATGACGCTCACCCTACCGTCCGCGACGGGATCGCGAACTTCCATGCCGCCCGCCCATCGCGCAAACTCACCCGGACCGCCCCGCTCCATGCGGTCGAAGTCCGACGCCGCGTCGAGCAACTGTCCCACTCGCATGCGGATGAAAATGTCGTCGAATAATCCGGCGTCCCGGCAGCGATCCACCAGCGCCCCAAGCCATCCGGCGACGCCTTCCCGCGCCACCCCTTCGCGCACGGCGGAGGTCCACCTCGTCACCGGGTCCGGAGCGCCATCCCCGATGCCCTGCTCCTCCCACCAATTCCGCAGTACGGGCCAGAGCGGAGAGTTCCGCACATGCGGCCCCGCGAACGCATCGCCGGGATGATCCGCCCAGGTCAACAGGGACAGGATCGCCGAAATCGCGCCATTGTCGCACAGTCGTGGATTCATCTCCCGCCGAACGGGGATTTCCCTGCTCCGAAGCGCGTCGGCGACGCGGTCTCCGAATGTATTGATGCGCACGAGCACCCCGATGCTTTCCACGCCGCGATCGAGCAAACCACGCACCACGTCGCAGACCTGGGCAATACGCGCCGGGTGTCCGCGCTCGTCCTTCGCTTTGCCCGGCATCTCGATGATCTCCACCTGGCCGGGAAGATTCTTGTTGCAAGCGGCCGGCTGATGCTCGACCCATCGCTCCGCCCAGGTCCGGGCCACGTCGGGATAGGACTCTCCCAGGCAACCCATGCTCAGCACGTTGCCAAACGCCCGGTTGACGGCTTCGAGCACCACAGGGCTGGACCGCCATGATTCATTGAGTTTGAGCACTTCGCCGAAGCGGCGGTCGTATTTTGCGTGGACCGCTTCGAAGAGCGTAGATTCGCCGCCGCGCCATGCGTAGATCGCCTGTTTCACATCGCCGACATAGAAGAAGCTGCGATCGGATTCGGTACTTTGAATGACTTCATCAGCGAGGCGCCCGATCACCCGCCACTGCCGGGCGTTGGTGTCCTGAAACTCATCGATCATCCAGTGATCAATCCGGCCATCGAGCCGGTAGGCAATGCTGGTCTGTGCGCACTCATCGCCGACGCGCTGCAGCAGCAGCGGAACATCGGAGAAACTCAGCCGGCCGCGCCCGCGCAGTTCGGTTTGGCAGGAGTCTTCGTAGGCGGACAGCAGGGAGCGCATGCCGTTTGTGGCCTTCAACAGCCGGTCGATCGCGCTGCGCACGGTCGCCGCGAGCAGGGCGCGCAACATAGCCGCGCTTTCTCCCTCCAGCCGATACGTCTTATCATAATAGCTGAGTTCCACCGAGCCATCCGCGCCGCTGCGCGCGCGCGCATCGAACAGACGCTGCGCAAAGGGCAGATCGAGCACCGCGTCCCAGTCGCACTCGCGTACGTGTTCCAGAAACTTTTTCCAGGCCTTCACGTACCGGGAGTCAAGTCCGGGCGCATTAAGCTGACGCGCAAGCTGCTCCGCATCCCGCTTCTGTTCGTGATATCCCGTCTCGGGCGTCGAATTCCACCACTCCGGCCCGGTCCACATCCGCTCCGGATGGCCCCAGGCCTCAGGTTCCGGGCATTCGAGGAACAGCTCGTGCCCGTTCTCGATCATCTCCACCAGCGGCGAACGGACTTCCTTCCCTTCCCCGGACGTCGCCTGCTTGAAGGCCTCGAGATAGGCGGACTGGACGCCCACATCGGCGGCGACGCGTTCGAATGCGCGAGCCAGCGCTTCCTCGCGGGCGTGTTCGAGCGCCGGGCCATCCAGAATTTCCGTGCGCGAAGGAATGCCCAGTTCCAGCGCGAAGGCCTTTAGAATTCCGGCGAACAGGCTGTCAATCGTGCCGATGCGCAATCGCGGCATGTCATCGAGCAGCGCGCGAAGCCACGCACGGACGTCCCTGGGTGTCACCTCGAACGCGGGATCGCCCAATTCGGCGCGCAGCGCTTGTTCGAGTTCGAGGCGCGATGGTTCGGACCGGTCCGCGGCGGCGAGACGTTGCACAATGCGGTCGAATATTTCTCCCGCGGCTTTGCGGGTGAATGTAATGGCGACAATGCTGGAGGGCGCGAAGCCCTGCGCGAGAAGAGCGAGGTACCGGCTGGTGAGCCGATAGGTCTTGCCCGCGCCCGCGAGCGCGGAGATGGCCTGATAGGCGCGGAAGTTGCTCACGACCGATCCCTCCCCCGCGATTCGCGCCGGGCCGGATCAAACGCGGCCGCCGCGCTCTCCAACTGCTTGAGCAGTGCCGGATCGAGGCGCTTCACGATGTCGTCGAAGAAAATCCGGTATCTCGGATCGCGGTCGGTGAAGGATATACGCGGCGGCCAGAACACACCCGCGCGCACGCGCTCGAAAATGCCGCGCGCGCAGTCCAGCGCGCTGTTCACGAGTTCGTCGTTCAATCCGTTCCATTCCAGAATACGCGTATCCGACACCGCGTTGGGCAGGCAGAAATAGGCCGCGACCACCGGATTTTTTGATGTCTCGCCGCGGCAGGAGGCGACGTACAGGGGGAGTTGGAGATCCTGCCATATCCGTGACTCCCCCGATACGACGGCGTATTCCAATTCGGCAGGAGTGACATTCATTTTCTTGAGATGCACCTGCTCGGGTTGCTTCGCTATGGCGACGGTCTTGTAATCCATGACACAGGTCGCGCCGGTGTTTTCGTTCACATCCACGCGATCCACCCGGCCGGTGACGGTGCAGGTGTCGGTAATGGGGATGCTAAGCTTATGTTCCAGGCGTTCCGGATCGATGCGCCATCCCATCTTCCGCCAGCGAGCCTGTTCGCGCGCGGCGTACGTCAGCCTCTGACGGAGCAGGTCTCGCTGAATGCGCAACGGCAGACCGGGCGCGCGGCCGAACCTGAGGGCGAATACGCGGTCAAGTTCCGCGTGCAGGACTTTTTCAATGCGACCCTCGTCGCTGGAATCCTTCTCATCGCTCCGCGCGAACGCCTCAAAAACCTCGTGCGTCAGGATTCCAAAGGCGCGGGCATCCAGTTCGCCGGCGGGCTCGATGGGATCGCCGAGGCGGAGCAGATTTTGGAGATAATAGTCAAAGGGACAGAGCAGATAGGTTTTCAGCTTGGAAACGGACAGGCGATCGGTGGATGCGGCGGACGCGGGATCGGGCCCCCGGAGGACCCAGCCCGGCTTTCGTTCGTGCGAGGGAAAGGCCGGGGAACGGCCGGAGAAGAAGTGACTGGCCCGCAGGGCGAGCTGGCCGGGATCACATTGGAACAGGAGCCGGGAGGGCTGAAGCCGGTCACCGCGGTCGCTCAGACGCATGGTGAATCCGCGCAGATGGTCCGGGGGACGGGAGCGGACCAGCGTTTCGAGCACGTATGCGTCGCGGGCGTATCGGCGGCGATTGTCGCGCAAACCCAGGCGGCCGCGCGCGCCATCGGGCAGAAAGGGATCTCCGATAATCGTCTCGGGAACCCGGCCGTCGTTCAGGTCGGTCAGCAGCACCGCGGGGGCGTCATCCCACGCCAGTTCGAGCCAGCCCGCGAGTTCCAAGTCTTGTTCGCGACGCCGGGCGTTTATGGTTTTCGACCGCAGAAATTTCCGCAGGACCTCGGCGGCTTCATCTCGATTTGCGCAGTGGGGCTCCAGTTCGGCGAGAGACGACAGGGCATCCGACAATACGCGGGCTTCCTCCGAAAGGGGCTCATCGGCCGCGAACCCCTCGAAAATATTCTCCAGCACGCCGGGGATGGATTTCGACCAGGGGCCCTCGTTCAGGCACCGCAGCCAGCCCTCCACGCACTCCAGCGCGGCGGCGAGGGCTTGTTTTTTTCGTCCACGCGAAGGCGCGGGGTCCGCCGGCTCGAACCGGGAAACCGCGTCGCGGGCGGCCGCATGGGACACGGGCAGATGGCGCTGTTCGAGCTCGTCGAACAGGGCGAGCAGATCAGCCTCCGGCGCCATCCCCTTCTTCAGCCGACGCAGGGCATGGGGATGCCGCAGCAGTTCCCGAAGGGACTCGATCCGTCCATCCCGGGCAAGCCGAAGAAGCCGGTCCACAAGCTTGAACAGGGATCGCTGGCCGGCGGGGGTTCCAGCGGGATCAAACGTGCCGATCCCGTCGCGCGCGAGGGCCATGGCGATGCGCGCCGCGGTTTGCGCGTCCGCCACGCCGACGACCAGACCAGCGCGTTCGCCGACGGGCCGCTCCGCAGCGATGACCCTCACTCGTTCGGCCACCGATGCCACGTCTTCGCAGATTTCGACTTGTGTGGGATCCAGCGACAGCGCCCGTTTTGACCATGCCACGGGATCGGGGCGGCCCCATTCGTCGAATGTGTTTGCGAGATCGGCCGGCGCGTGAACGCAGATGTCCACCGGCAGGGACTTCGCCCACTGGTCCAGCGCGAACAGGGCCAGCGGTGGAGGGTCGGGCGTGAACAGTACCGCTACCCGGCGGATGCCCGGCGGCACAACCGGGCGTTCCGCCGCGGACCGTTTGGCCTCCGAATCATCGCGCCAACCGGCGGCATGAACCGTCTCCGCATAAAGTTTCTCCAACTCGCGCAGGGCCGTCCAACGCTCGGCTTCCTCGTTGCCCACACGATCAAAGGCCTCCGCGAGGGAGGCGATGGTATGGCGTTCTTCGCACAGCAACGAGCGGAGCGCCGCCACATGAGCGGCCACAGCCATCCGGGCCACGGGTTCGGCGCTCCGGGCGGAAGGACCAAGCGGATCCAGGATTTCGCGGGAGGCGCGCTCCAAGGTCCGCATCCAAAACACCTCGGCCGCGACGTCAGACGTGAGCGGCGACGGACCGTGCGGAGGGCGAAATAGAAAAGCTGGAGTTTCCACCAGACCCATCAGCACGCCGGTGCCCCGCGTCGCCGCCGCGGCCGCCAGCCGTTCGCGGAGCCGGCGACCGGACTGGCGGGTCGGCACAACGATGAGCCGGTCGCGAAGATCCAGCGGCCCGTCCGACCAGCCCTCGGTGAGATAATCCACCGCGCAATCGAGCGCCGGGCGATTCCAGTCAAAGAACCTGCGCCGGTCCGTCATGGCTGTTGCCCCGCGGGATGGGACACGATACCGGCCCGGCATCGGATGAATTGCGCGCGTGGAGGCGGCGCGCTCATGCGACTCCCTGAACAATCAGGCTGGGATGCAACATCATAATTCCCGGATCTGCTTGCCATCCTACTGATCCCTCCGCGCGGTGTCCATTCTCGTAAATCCCCGGGCTTCCGTCGCGGCGTATCGCACTCCGGGGATCACCATGTTCCGGGCGCATCCGGCGTACGGGCATGCCGTGTCCATCCGCAAGTGCGCAGATGCAAATTCGAACGGCGGGGGGTACACTGGCGCGAATGGATAAGTCCTCGCAACATTCGCCGGCCGTCGTTTTACCGAGGGGGATCACCGGACGTTTGATCCGGTGGGCGCTTCCCGCGGGCGCCGTGCCGACGTCCACCGAAGGCCGCACCCGGCTCGGGGAACTCGAGGGCTATGTCAGCACCGCCATCAGCGCCGTGCTGGCGGCGTTCAAGGGGGTGCTGGGCGCGTTGACGGGCAGCGTCTCCCTGATCGCCGACGCGATCAACAACGCGACCGACATTGCCAGCAGCCTGCTGATTGCGCTGGCCTGCCGCTGGTCGCGCAAACCTCGCGACGAGGAACATCCCTTCGGACACGGACGGGCGGAAACCATCGCCACGCTGGTGCTGTCGTTCTGCCTGATCCTGGTCTCGATGGAAGTCGGACGCGCCGGAATTGAGCGGTTGTGGAGTCCGAAACCGTTGCAGGTGCCGGTGTGGACGTTGTGGGGCCTTGGCCTGACCGTCGCGATCAAGGCATGGCTCGCCCTGTTTGCGCGCCGCGTGGCCCGCCTATCCCGATCCGTGGTTATCGAAGCCGACGCCTGGAATCACCTGTTCGACATCCTCTCCACGCTGCTGGTGTTGATCGCCCTGCTGGGAGCGCGGGCGCAGATGCCGCGACTGGACGGATGGGCGGGTATCGGGGTGGCGGTGTTCATTTTATGGACCGGGGCGCGATTCGCGCGGCGCGCGACGCACACGTTGATCGGCGCGGCGCCCGATCCGGCGGAGATGCGGCATATCCGGGCGATCGCGTGCTCGGTGCCCGGGGTGCGCGGGGTGCATGACCTGTTGATTCACGCCTATGGCGATTTGAAGCTGGTGTCGCTGCACATCGAGGTGGACGCGCATCTCACCGTCATGGATGCGCATACGATGGCGGAGCATGTCGAGGCGGAGATTGCCCGGGCGCTCGACTATCGCAGCGTGACGCATGTGGACCCGGTGGACCGGACGCATCCGGCGTACGGCGAGGCGGAACAGGTGATGCAGCGCCTGACGGAACGTCACCCGGAGCTGTCCGGATTCCATGATCTCCGGCTGTCGGGCACGGCGACGCGATACGATCTTTCGGTGGACCTCGTCGCGCACGGCGGCGTGGCCGCCGAGCGTTTTGAAGCGTTGCTGGCGGAAATGAAGGACGAGGTGCATGGAGCGTTGCCGGGAGCGGACCGGGTGGACTTGGGACTGGAGACGGAGCTCGCGAGCGAGCATGAGCAGCGACGCATCTTCCACCGATAACGCCGACGCCGTGCCCGCCGGGCGGCCGGTCGGCGGGTTACGCGCGGATCCCGCCGTGGACGGGTTCTGCCGGTTTCTCGAAGGCGAGCGCAACGCCTCGCCGCTCACCCTGCGCAATTATCTCGTGGACCTCGGCCAGTTTGTCTCGCTCACCTGGGGCGAGCGGACCCCGCCGCCATGGAAGTGGGACGCGTGCGACCGGTATGCGGCGCGCCGGTTTCTGGTCCGGTTCCAGAAAGCCGGGTGCGCGCCTGCAACCACCGGCCGCAAGCGCGCCAGCCTTCGCACGTTTTATCGTTATCTCCTTCGGGAAGGCGCCGCGCGGGAAAATCCCTTCGCCGCCGCCGCCGCTCCGCGCCAGCCGAGGCGGTTGCCGCAGGTGTTGAGCCCGGCGGAAGTGCTGCGCCTGCTCGATGCGCCGACGCAGGCGCCGATTCCGGGCTCGGAGCCGTCCCCGCCGGCTTCGGGCGGGCGCCGTCGCGCATGGGCGGACTATGCGGCGCTGCGCGACACCGCGATCCTGGAGCTGCTCTACAGCGCGGGCATGCGCGTGGGCGAATGCGCGGCGCTGACGGAAGACGCGCTGGATCTGCTGTCGGGTTCCGTTCGCGTCCGGGGCAAAGGACGGAAGGAGCGGCTGTGTCTGCTGGGCCGCCCCGCCCTGCGCGCGCTGCGGGCGGCGATGGATGCGCGGCCGCCGGGCTGGGGAACGGGCGGCGCGCGGCGGCCGCTGTTCCTCAGCCGGGTGGGACAGCGGCTGACGGCGAGGTCCATCGAACGCATGTTCGCGGCGATGGCCCGGCGGGCGGGTCTGCCGGAGGGCATCAGCCCGCACACCCTGCGCCACAGCTTCGCGACGCATCTATTGAACAACGGGGCGGATTTACGGAGTGTGCAAGAGCTGCTCGGACATGCGAGCCTTTCGACCACGCAGCTCTACACGCATGTCTCCATCGAGCGGATGCGCGAAGTGTACGAGCGGGCGCACCCGAAGGCGTAAGCGGCGGGACTCCGCCGGTTCAGCGGCCGGCGCAGGCGAGCGTCAGCATGATCACCGCCGCCAGCGCCAGCCGGTACCACGCGAACAGGTGCAGCGTGTGGCGGCTGACATACCGGACCAGCCAGCGCACGGTGAGCCAGGCCGTGATCATCGCCACGGCGAATCCCAGCGCCAACAGCCCCGCCCCTTCCCGGGAAAGATCGTTCCATGCGCGGATGAGGGAGTACGCGCCGGCCGAGCCGAGCACGGGGATGGCGACGAAGAAGGAAAACTCCGCGGCCGTGCGTCGGTCGAGACCGCAGTGCATGCCGCCCAGGATCGTCGTCACGGAGCGCGACATGCCCGGCCAGATGGCGAGGCACTGGAAGAGGCCGATGCGCAGCGCGTGCCGCCAGGTCAGGTGGTCCAGGTCCGTGACCGAAGCCGGATGGCGGCGTACGGCTACGGGCAAACCCTGGGGATCCTTGCGATCCGCCAGCAGCATCCAGATCGCCCCGGCCACCAGCGCGCATGCGACCGGCGCCGGGCGAAGGAGCCAGGTCTCCAGTTTCAATTTCACGACGAGGACATAGGCGACCGCCAGCGCCGGAGCGGAAGCCAGCAAGATCAATCCCAACCCGCGAAGGCCCCGGAACCCGGTCTCCCCCCCGCCCCGTCCCGGAAGGAGTCCGGCGATCCGACGGGGATAGGCGGCGAGTACGGCCAGAATAGCGCCGAATTGGATGAATATATTGAATACGTTCTTGAATTCCGACGGAGGCATGAGGGCATCCCCGACAATCACGAGATGGCCGGTTGAGGATACGGGAATGAATTCGGTCAGTCCTTCAATAATCCCCAGGACCAACGCCTGCCACCCTTCAAGCATGCCGCGCTCCGTTATGAGGATGAACTGTACATGAGACGGCCGCGCGGGATTATTCTTTCACCGGGCTCGAAGGCCCGTCCCGACCGCACAAGCCGTCGAGCGCGCGCTGGTGCACCCGGAGGGACTTGAACCCCCACGCCATCGCTGGCATAAGAACCTGAATCTTACGTGTCTGCCAATTCCACCACGGGTGCGTGACGGACGGATATGATAGCCCAACGCTGTCGCAAGTCAATTCCCGGATGGTTCGGGGGCGGCGACCGGATCAGCGCGGGGCGGCGCGCGCGGAGTATCCGACGATGGCGGACGCCGCCGCGGAGGCGGAGGGGGCGGCGGCGCGGGCGCCCACACCCGGGCGGCAGATCTCAAGGGGGCAATGGAGGGATCGCCCTGATAGGGCACGACGCCGAGGATTTCGACCACCCCATCCTCGTCCATCTCCATCCGCGCATCGGATACCCGGCCGCCGTAGTACTTGACCGACACCGGAGCGCCATCCAATTCGAACACGCTGTGGGTAAAACGCTGCGGAGCGGACTGGTGGAGCACGTGCACGCGGTTGTCATGATCCACCATCATGCGGGGCTCAAACATCCGGATCACGGAACCCAGAGAATAGACGCCATGGCACAAGCCGGACTGGGGTTCGTCGAACCGGATGAACAACTGCTCCTCCCGGTCTCGCGCGAGCACCTTGAGCATGAACACCATGCGCCGGGGTTCCGTCCCGCGGGTCCTCGCCTCCATGCGGGCGATTTCGAATCCCGGCACGACGTCGAACAGGAACCGCTCCGAGACATACCGGTCCTCGCCCAGCGCCAGTCGGGCGGCAATCGCATACGGGCCGGAATGGCGGACTTGATACAGTTGCGGCATGTTCAGTTCGAACGTGCGCGTCCCCCGCGCCGGGACCAGCACCTCGTCGGGCACAATGGGCTCGCCGGTGGGCGGCACGAACGACCCCGAACCCCGCTGGATATCGAGATGCAACTGATTCGTCTGGTTGGTGCCGCCCAGCGCGAAGGAATCCCCCGTCTGATTCCGGAGGGTGACCGTCACGACCGCGGGTTCCATTTCGAGCAGCAGCGTGGAGGGAATCTTCAGGTCCACGAATACTTGCGCGGACGCGGCGAGATGGCCGCTCAGGGTGGCGATCACGATCATCGTGCGAACGGAGTTCATGCCCGAATATTCCTTTCCCGGCGCATCAGCGGCCGGCTTCCAAACGCTGGGCGAGCCGCTCGGGGAGACCGGCGGCGCGAATTCTTTTCTGGGCCGCGGGAATGTCATACGGAATGCGCCGGAGTTCGATGTCTCCGGAAGCCATGTCGTAGACGGCATAGGCGGCGTTCGGATTCCCGTCTCTCGGCTGCCCCACGCTGCCGACATTGATGAAATATTTCCGTCCGAGCGCGACGTGAATCTTCGAATAGAACCCGCCGACGACGGAGGCCGCGCGTTCGAATGCCAGCGGCACATGCGTGTGGCCGAAGAAGCACAGCGACCGCTTCTGACAATTGAAATTCGATTCGGCTTCCATGGTGTCGAAGACATAGCCCCACATGTCCGGCTCGTCGAGGGTGCTGTGCACCAGGGTGAAGTTCTCGACCGCGGCGGTGTACTCCAGGGCGCGCAGAAATTCCATGTGCTCGGGGAGAATCTGCCGGCGCGTCCAATGGATCACATCGGCCGCCAGCGGATGAAAGCCTTCGAGGTCCTCCGAGAACGCCGTGTAATGGTCATGGTTGCCGCGCACGGTCGTGCACGATAACTCGATCAAGCGCTCGATGCATTCGCGCGGGGCCGCGTTGTAGCCAACCACGTCGCCGACGCACAAGTACCGGGTCGCGCCCCAGGCGCGGGCATCGGCGAGCACGGCATCCAACGCGTCAATGTTCGCGTGGATATCCCCGAGTATTGCGATGCGCTCTCGCGACCGGCCTGTTCGATGCTCGTATGTACTCCGCATGATAAATATTGCCCGCCGGAAGCCACCGCCGGCACCGTCCCCGCCACAGGGAACCTCCCTGCTCCAGTCCGGCAGGGATTTTATAGCATACCGGCGGACTCAAGGCGAGCGGGACTTTCCAGCAGTCGCCGCTTGCGGGCGGGACCGGGTTTCTTTAGCATCGGGCCATGCAACGCCGGGATTCCTTTGATGTCGCGTGCAG
>JAGOHE010000235.1 GCA_017996315.1 Kiritimatiellia bacterium
CCGCGCCCTCCGGCGCGGGCAAGACCACCCTGTGCCGGCGGCTGCTCGCCGAATTTCCGTCGTTCGAATATTCCGTCTCCTGCACCACCCGCCCCCCGAGGGAAGGCGAAACAGACGGCCGCGATTATCATTTCATCACTCCGGAGGAGTTCCGTCAGCGCGCGTCCCAGGGCTTGTTTCTGGAACACGCGGTGGTGCATGGCCATCTCTACGGCACGCTGATCAGCGCTGTCGGGGATGTGCTGAAGCGCGGACGGGACGTACTCATGGATATTGACGTCCAGGGCGCGGAACAAGTGCGCCGTTCGCTCCGCGCGCTGCCCCCCGACGATGCGATGGCTCAGGCGTTTCTGGACGTATTTATCTCCGCGCCCTCGTTGGAGGAATTGCGCCGCCGGCTCGAAACCCGCGGATCGGACGCTCCCGATGTCATCGAACGCCGCCTGCGGCAGGCGGCGGCAGAAACGGCGCGCGCGGATGAATTCATGTTCCAGGTCGTCAACGATCGCCTGGAGCGCGCGTACGACGAAATCCGCGCCATTGCCGTGGCGGCGGGGCTGCGTCGCCGCGGGTGGTTGAGGTCATGACGGCGCCCGCCGGGTCCGGGCAAATCACCCTGCTGACCGACTTCGGCTGGCGCGACGGGTATGTCGCCGCGATGAAGGGCGTGATGGCGTCGGTGGCGCCAGGCGTCCGGGTATTGGATGCCGCGCACGATCTCGCCGCGCATGATGTGCGCTCGGCCGGCTGGGTGCTGCACCAGTTCTGGAAAACGTTCCCGGCCGGAACCATTCATGTGGCGGTGGTGGATCCCGGGGTGGGGACGGAGCGCCACGGGTTGATCCTCCGCGCGGACGGTCATTGGCTGATCGGTCCGGACAACGGAATATTTTCCTGGGTGGTGGAATGGGCGGCGGAGGTCGAAATCTGGAGATTGCGGCCGGATGTGCATGTGCCCGCCGGGTTGTCCGATACCTTCCATGGCCGCGATGTATTCGCCTATGCGGCGGGGCTGCTGGCGGCGGGCGTTCCCGTGGAGCAGTTGGCGTCGCCGACGCAGAACATGATCCGCATGCGCGAATGGACCCAATCGCGCCAGGTTTCCCCGGATCGGATCGAAGGGGAGATCGTTCATACGGACCGGTTCGGGAATTGTGTGACGAATATCGCGGCGGATGATTGGAACCGTGTGCCGGGGCCTACGCGCATGCTGGAGGTGCGCAGTTATTTCTTCAGCCGCCTTCATCGGACCTATGCCGATGTGGAACCCGGCCGGAAACTGATTCTGGTGGGATCGAGCGGGTATATTGAAATCGCCGTGCGCGAGGGGAACGCCGCGCGCCGCATGCTCCTGCACAACGGCGAAGCGGTTTCTCTCACGGGGACAGGCTCCGAACACGACGGGGAATCCGCCTGACCATCCGGCCGGCCCATGACGCTGATTCATGCCGCCAGGCAATGGCGTCCGATGCGCGCCACACGGCGGATTGGAAAAAATCCGTCCAAGGATTGGATGGAATTGATCCTCCTCCATCCAATGATTGGATGGTTTCGACGGGGGGCGTGAAGGGTGGGGGATTCAGCGCGTGATGGCATGCGAATCGCTGCGGGAAGCGGGCCGGAAGAGGGGGGGGCCGCGATTTCGGGCGCGATATGGTGGCGGGAGAGGGATTTGAACCCCCGACCAAAGGCTTATGAGTCCTCTGCTCTACCAACTGAGCTATCCCGCCAACGGGAGAACCGACGAGGGGCGATTGTACCGAAGCCCCCCCGCCGATGGCAATTCCATTCCGCCCGCCGCCGCCGCGCCGCCGGAATGTTCTGGAAGAATTGGCCTCGGGCGGATAAAATGCGCCTCTGTTTTTAACGCGGAAAAGGACTCGATCATGAGGATTTTGTCGGGCATTCAGCCGTCGGGGAAGTTGCATCTGGGCAACTACTTCGGAATGATGCGTCCCGCCCTGGATCTCCAGGAACGGGGAGAAGCCTTTCTGTTCATCGCCGATTATCACGCGCTTACATCCGTGCAGGATCCCGCCGCGTTGCGCGAATCCGTCCGCGATGTGGCCCTGGATTTCCTCGCCTGCGGGCTGGATCCCGAGCGCACGGCGTTCTACCGGCAGAGCGACCTGCCGGAAGTGAACGAGCTGGCCTGGCTGCTTTCGACGGTCACCCCCATGGGCTTGCTGGAGCGGTGTCATTCCTACAAGGACAAACTCGCCAAGGGCCTCGCCCCCAATCATGGACTGTTCGCCTATCCCGTGCTGATGGCCGCGGACATTCTCATCGTGCAGTCCGACCTCGTCCCGGTCGGCCGCGACCAGAAGCAGCATGTCGAAGTCACTCGCGACATCGCCATCAAGTTCAACCATGCCTTCGGCGAGACGTTTCGCATTCCCGAACCTTCGATTCTGTCGCAGGTCGCCGTGGTTCCGGGCCTCGACGGACAGAAGATGTCGAAGTCCTACGGCAACACCCTGGAGATTTTCGGCGATCCCAAGGAAACCCGGGCCCGTGTCATGCGCATTGTCACCGACAGCCGCGGTCTGGAGGAACCCAAGGATCCCACGACGTGCAACGTCTTCGCCGTGTGGCGCCTGTTCGCCCGGGACGATGAAATCGCGGAGATGGAAGCCCGGTACCGCGCCGGGGGCCTGGGCTACGGCAC
>JAGOHE010000058.1 GCA_017996315.1 Kiritimatiellia bacterium
GCGGAAGGCTATACTGCAGTGGAAACCGGATGTGACTTTGATTATGGATGTCACGCCGGTTGAAACCGCACTTTGCTTTCGAACGTTGCCCGGCCCGATAGCATTTCTTCTCTTCGTGCAATATCCCGAGATTCCCCGTGTCGGTCGATATCGTGTCAAGCGGTGGGTCAAAAAATGGAAAACCCGGCTATGGCTCGCGCGACAACACGTTCGGGCGGTATTTCTTCTTAATGGAGAACGCGCGTGTGACTATTTGAATTGTATTTTTCCCCGCACGCCCGTTTTTCAGCCAGTTCCCGAGCCGCTGGATTCCTATCCGGAAGATCGCTCGATGCAACTGCGCCAGGTCTATGCGGTGCCGGATGACGCAGTGATTTTTCTATATCCTGGGATACTCTCGCGCCGAAAGGGTCTCGACGAGTTGTTGGGCGCCTTGCGCGGTTTGTCGCCGGCCGCGGCCGCGCGTGCTTTCTTTCTGTTTGCCGGCCACGCGGAAGCGGCGGACCACAACCGGCTGATCAGAGGTCTGAGCGAACTCCATCACATCCGCCCGGATATTCGCCTCGTGCATGAAGACGAATTCCTTCCGGCCGGACGCCTGCAGGCCTGGATGCGGCAAGCGAATTGGATCCTCCTCCCGTATCGTCGGTCCGACTATTCCAGCGGCATCCTGGGGCGCGCCGCCGAAGCGGGAACTCCCGTTCTTGGGCCTGATGACGGCTTGATCGGGCATCTAATTCGTCGATATGGGTTGGGTGTATGCGCACCGATTTCCGCAATGGGGCTTTGCGCGGGCATTGAAGATGCCTTAACTGGAACATTTCAGCCGAACGCGGATGGACAGCGAGCCTATGTCGCTCGATCAAAGCCGGAAGAGTTTGCCCGAATTGTGATCCAGGGTTCGGTGAATCCGCCCAAAGCTGGTCTCACGTGATGACATTCTCTGGCCCCCAGAACATTCCTTATCATGGCGCCTTGCAGCCGCTGGACGTAGCGGCGGCGCGGACGCGCGACGGCTGGATCTGTCTTGCGAATCCTCTGGCCCCGGAAGGCCGGTTAGGGTGGGAGGAGCGCCCCGGGTTTTCCAAACTGCGTCACCAATCCTGGCTTTGGCGGCGGCATGGCGCTTTGGCGGTAGCCTGTCGTCGGACGAATCCGCGGCCGGTTCTCATTCGGGAATTTTCCAGTATTCCGCTGCTGTTGTGGGCTCCGCGCTTCCTTTCGATGCGCCGCCGGTTGTATTTTCTGGTGAATCACAATCTGCAATGGGCGGTGAGCGAGAGCGCCGAGCGGCTCGCATGGCGCATGCTCCAGCGGATGGGTTTTCGCATGGTGTTTTTTGAAACCCGCGATCTTCCCCTGCCGACATCGTACGGGTTAGCCCATTCTCGACACGGAACGATCCCCTTTCCGATGGCGGCCCGAGCGGCCGCGACCGCGTCCCGCCGGGCGATTCCGGGCAGTCTCCCTCTCGTAGGTGTGGCCGGACACGCGCGCGCCGAAAAGGATCAGGCCGCGCTCGTCGAGACGTTGATCGCCGCAGGACGGGGAAAATGGCGGGTGGCCGTGGGCGCGTCGAACCCGGCAGCCTATCCGTCCTCGCTGCGCGAAGCCGGCGTTTCGGTACGAGCCACGATGAGCGCTGCGGAGTACGAATCCTTCCTGAGGGATTGCGACGCGATCGTGATCGCGCCGCGGGAATGCCGCTACCGGTACCGCCCGTCCGGCGTTCTGGCCGACGCCTTATCGGTGGGCACACCGGGCGTTGCCCCCGATTTTCCTTTATTCCGCAGCCAGTTGTCTGTGCCGTGCGATGTGGGCGAGGTATTTTCGCGTCCGGAGGACTTGTCTGGCGCCGTCGAACGCGCCCTGTCCCGGCGCGTCGCCGGGGAATATGATTTTGAAAAGTACCGCGCCGCCCGATCGCCGGAGGCGATCGCGCGGGCGTTGGACGATTTATGAACGGAGCGCCGGCCTCACGGTGTCCGGTTACAGGCGGACCCCAAGAGTCTTTGCCAGCGCAGTAGCCGGGGGCGGTAACCCCGGCGGGAATTTCAGGGCATCACGCAGACCATGAGCGAGAACGCGTCCATTCGCCTGCTGGGCATCCGCATTTCTGTGGTGGATGTGGAAGGTGTTCTCATCCGCATCGCCGAGCGGGTTGGACAACCGGGCTGCGCGCTGGTGAATAATGTCAACATCCGAGCCTGTAATCTGGCTGTCGAGCAACCGGACTTTCGCCGCATTTTGAATGAATCCGCGGTGGTATTCTGCGACGGCTTCGGGGTGAAACTCGCCGCGCGACTCCGCGGCCAGCGGCTGGACACGCGCATGACGCCGCCGGACTGGGTGGATCGCCTCTTCGCGCAAGGCGTCGAAAAGGGCTGGACCTTCTTCTTTGTCGGCGATGAGGCGCCTGTTGCCGAGGCGTTCGCGCGTGTCGCGAAGGAGAGACATCCGGGCTTGAACGTGGCCGGGATACATCACGGGTTCTTTCGCGACGACGACGAAACGAATGCGGCCCTGCTGGCCCGGCTGCGCGAATTCCGGCCGGACATTGTGCTGACCGGCATGGGCATGCCGCGGCAGGAGTATTGGGCGGACCACGCGAGGCAGCACTTGGATCATGGCGTGATCGTCGCGACCGGCGCGCTGTTCCGCTGGTATACGGGGATCGAGCGACGCGCGCCGCGTTGGATGTCCGCGCATGGATTGGAATGGCTGCATCGGCTGCTGACCCGGCCCACGCGGAATTTCAGACGATACGTTCTGGGGATTCCGAAATTCTACTGGCGGGTCTTGACTCGCCCGAACGGGCCATGAAGCACACCGCCTTATTATTTTTTATCGCACTCGCGTTTCTGGCGCTGACTGTTCCGGAGAATCATTCGGAGGCGGAAGATGCGTATTATTACGCGCGGATGGTGGAATCCGGGAGCGGAGCGGAGCTGATTCACGGTCATCATCTTCTCTATCTGCCCGTGGGGAAGGCGCTGTTGGGCATGTTGCGGACGGCGGGGTATGGGGGACGCGCGTTGCCGGTGTTGATCGCATGGAGTGTGATCGCGGGCGCCGCGTCCGTTGCGCTGATGGCATCGCTCTTGAGGCGTTCTGGGGTGTGGGGCGCGGCGGGGCTGCTGTGTTCCTACGGATTCTGGAGGTACTGCGGAACGGCGGAAATATATGTGCCGATGCTGGCGTTGGCGCTTGGTGCGTTGGTGTGCGCCGCGCGGGCGGACGGCCGGCCGAAATTCGCCATGGGATCACTCCTATTGAGTGCCGGGGCTCTGGCGCTTCATGTGGCGTCGCTGCCGGCGGTCGTGCTCGGCATTCCGGTCCTGTATATCGCGCGGGGGGAGCGCCGACACGCCGTTTGGCACGTCCTCGGGGTGGCGCTCCTGGCGGGAGGAGGCTACGCGGCCGCATGGGGATCGGGAATGGGGATATTCCACGACGCGGACACCCTTCGCTCTGGGCTCGCCTCTCCCCGCGCATGGCTGGGCGGGCTGGCCGCCTTTGGACACACGCTGCTTTCCGGAAACTTCGTGTTTTCTTGGCCGGCGGCGGCGGAACGGATTCAATCCCTGCTGCCGTATCACATGTTGCAGGAAGAGGTGTTCATGGGACGCATGGCGCCGGCGGTCTCACGAGTGGGAGCTCCGATCACGGCGCTTGCAGCATTCGTACTGTTGGCCAGATGGGGTTGGACACTTTGGAAAGGCCGCCGCTGGAATCTCGTGGCGGAAGCCGCGCCGGGACGCGCGCCGCGCTCTCCTCTGGTGTATGCGGCGGCGGTGTGGCTTGCGGGCTCCTGCGGTATCGCGTTGCTGTTCGAGCCCGCGAATCCGGAAATGTGGATTCCCGCGCTGCCCGCATTTTGGTTGCTCGCGGGTTTAAGGTCGGCGCATCCGCGCGCGGTCGCCGGCTGCGGATTGCGCGCCGCGGTTTTGGGATTGCTGATCCACAATACCATTGGCGGCATGGCCCTCGTTTGGAGCGCTGAAGGCGATTACGCCGCCCGGCACGGGGGCGTCTGGCTGGCGACCCACGCGGGTGCGCGCGATTGCATCGTGGAGGCGGATTCGCACAGCGCAATTACCTGGCTGGAATACCACACCCAGGCGCGCGTCCTGGATGCGCGCTTTGTTGATGAGCAGACTTGGGAGCGGCTTCTGCATGCGGAATTTCCCGGGCGAGTCTGGATTTCCGGAAGAGTTTTTGATCCGCCGCAGGCCTTTCTCCGACGGGATCGGGAGGCGGTAGCGCGTTGGCGCAAGCTGGCTGATCTGCTTCGTCCTGCGGCGATTCTCGTTCATGAGGATTCCCGATGCCGGATTTATGAATGGAAGCCCAACTCCCATACGCCAGCGGCCACGCCTTGAAGCCAGCCGCGCTCCTGACGGGGATTTTTCGGGCAAAATATGATATAGATGAACCTTCCTGCGCCGCCCATACGTTGCGCAACGGCATGTGTGGGCGTTCGCGTTCCGGACCCCGGTCCCAAGGGAAAGAGTAGTTTTTATGCAGATTCCGTTTTTAGATTTGAAAGCCAGCATCGCGGCCATGCGCCCGGAGATCGACGAGGCCATCCGGCGGTCCGTTGATCGCGCGGATTTCATTCTGGGCGAGGAAGTCGCGCTGTTCGAAAACGATTTTGCGGCCTTCTGCGGTTGCGCCCATGCGATGGGAGTGGCGTCCGGGCTGGATGCAATCAAGCTGGCGTTGCGCGCGTTGGGCATCGGTCCCGGGGACGAAGTGATCACCGCGGCCAATTCCTTCATCGCCTCAGCACTGGGTATTTCCGCGGTCGGAGCGCGGCCGGTGTTGGTGGATGTCGATCCGCGCACGCGCAACATGGATGTACGCCTCGCCGAGCAGGCGATCACTCCGCGAACCCGCGCCCTTCTGCCCGTCCATCTGTACGGGCTGCCCGCTGACATGGACGGGATCATGAATCTGGCACAAGCCCGGGGCCTGCATGTGGTGGAGGACGCGGCCCAAGCTCATGGCGCCCGGATTCGCGGCAAGGCCGCCGGCTCTTTCGGAACGATGGCGGCGTTCAGTTTCTATCCGGGCAAGAATCTCGGCGCGTTCGGGGATGGCGGCGCGGTGACGACATCGGACGCTGCCCTCGCCGATCGGGTTCGCCTGTTGCGAAATTACGGATCCACAGTGAAATATCATCACGAAGAGCTGGGCGAAAATAGCCGTCTGGATACGCTCCACGCCGCAGTGTTGCGGGTGAAACTGCGTCATCTGGAACAAGGAAATCAAGCGCGTCGCCGCATTGCGAGCCGATATACGGATGCGCTTGGCGGTGTCGGAGATATCCGGACGCCATGGGTGCCCGACGGGTACGAGCCCTCCTTTCATGTGTATGCCATCCATACCCGCGAGCGCGACCGCCTCATGGGGTATCTCAGGGAGCGCGGGGTGTCCACGCTCATTCATTATCCCATTCCCATTCATCTCCAGCCGGCATACGCATCGGCAGGATGGGGCCCGGGGGCGTTTCCGGTGACCGAACGATGGGCGGCGGAATCTGTTTCACTGCCCATGTATCCCGAGCTCGCGGACGAGCAAGTGGACTATGTCGTCCAGGCTATTCGTGAGTTCTTTTCCCGCGTTGCGTAAATGAATCCCCCCCCGGACATGCCCATGCCACCGCTTCCGAAGGACCGGAGGATGGCGTTGTCATGGCGCAATTCAATCATTCTGCTCCTGGGAGATGCCGCTGTGATTGCGCTGGCCCTGCTGGCCGGCCGCGGACTGATTTTCTGGCTTGAGGGAGGTCCGCTGCTGGCTCGGTATTCTCTGCTGCTGATTCCCGGGTGGTGGATCGGCGCCGCGGCCGCCGGATTGTATCCGTCCTGGGGATTGGGCACGATCGAGGAAATGCGCCGCATTCAGTTGCTGCTCATTTCAGTATTTGCCCTGGGTGGTCTGGCGTACTTCTTCGGTCGCGGCCATTTCTATCCCAGCCGGCTGGCCTATGTCGTGGCGTGGATGTGCGCCACGGCGGGGATTCCCCTGATTCGGGCCGGGCTCAAAGGACTGCTGGCCCGCCGGCAGATCTGGGGCTGTCCCGTGGCGCTGTATGGCGATCGAGCAACCGTGGAAGCCGTGGCGGAGTCGCTCCGGGGGCAACCGGATATTGGCTACAGCCCCATAGGCGTATTCACCGCGGATGCGTCCCGGGGAGATCGTATCGCCGGCCTTCCCGTACTGGGCGGATTGGATGACCGTACCTCGGCGGCTGAGGTGGCGATTGCGTCCATGGCGCCGGGAAATGGTCGTTCGCTGGCCGATCAGTTCGATCACGTGTTGTCCGTTTATCCGCAGGTTTTTCTGCTGCCGGGAACGGATGTGGACCTGTTTGTCTGGGGACGCCCCCGCGTGTTTGGAAGCCTGGTTGGCATGGAGGTCACCAGCAATCTGTTGAATCCGTTCGCGCGGACGATCAAAAGGGGTGTCGATATATTCCTGGTGGCGTTGACCATTCCGATTTGGCTTCCCCTCGTTTTGCTCATCGTCCTGATCCTTGCGCTGGCGGGGGGCGGAAGTGTTTTTTATTATCAGGAGCGGTTGGGAAGAAAAGGGATCCGGTTTCATCCGTTGAAATTCCGCACCATGCAACCCGATTCGGATTCCGTTTTGCAAAAATCATTGGAGCGGGATCCGGCGCTCCGCGCGGAGTGGGAGATGAATCACAAGCTCAAGGATGATCCCCGGGTGACGCGGATCGGCCGGTTCCTTCGGCGATGGTCCCTCGATGAGCTTCCGCAACTGTGGAATGTGCTGGCCGGCCACATGTCTCTGGTCGGTCCTCGGCCGCTTCCCGAAGATCACTTCCAGCAGTTGCACGAGACCACGCGCCGCTTGCGCGAGCGTGTCCGACCCGGCATGACCGGCCTCTGGCAGGTCAGCGGACGGAGCGATGCGGGCAATGCAGGGTTGGAGCGGTGGGATTCATACTATGTCCGGAATTGGTCCATTTGGCTCGATCTGGTCATTCTGATTCGAACCTTGCGCGCGGTACGGACGGGCCAGGGCGCATACTGAACCGACCCCTTCGATCATGCATGTTGAAATCGCCGGGAACCACCCCGGCGATTTTTTATGCTCGCGTGGAGATGTAGACCCGATGCGGATGCGGGGGAAATTTCCCGTCCGCGCTCAATCCAATTCCAGTCGTTTCGACTGCAGCGATGCGAATCGGCCGAGGGCGTGATACTTGACGCGTACCTGTTGAAACTCTTCCCAGCGCGGGTATCCCGAGCGGAACATGGCCGCGCTCATGCGGGCGTCTTTAGTGAGATAAAGACGTCCTCCGTGATGGCTGACCACGGCATCCAGCTCGTCGAGCAGACGGAACACAGCGGGTTCTACCTTGAAGTCAAGCGCGAGGGTGTATCCCTCCATCGAAAAAGAGAGCATGTTCTCGTTGGCCGGCCCGAACACCTTGAGTACGGCGAGAAACGATCCGCGTCCCGAAGCGGCGATCCGTTCCAGAACCTCCCGCAGCCCCGCCGGCCCGGCGGCCATCGGTAGCACAAATTGGTATTGCAGAAATCCCGGCCTTCCATACATCCGGTTCCACTTCGTGAGGATGTCGAGCGGATGGAAGAAGGGTTCGAAGGGGGTGAGCCGCGCATGGGCGCCCCGGCGCGCTTTTCCATAGTAGGCGGCATTGAACAGCTTCACGGTGGCGTGGTTCAACAGGGCCGCGGGCATTTCAAAGGGCACCGGCAAGGCCTGTCCCGCTCGCATGCGCAATGGCCCTTCCCCGGCATGCTCGCCCAGCATCAACAGCGAGCGCCCGAGGTTTTTACCTCGCGCGAGACAGTCAATCCAAGCCACCGAATAGGTGACTCCGGCCTGCGCGGAGAATCCTTCGAGAGCGGCCTCCAGATTCGGCGCCTTGATGATTGTTTCCCGGATCAGGCTGGAGCGAATCGGGATCAGGCGGAATGATGCGTTCAGGATGATTCCGGTGAGTCCCATCCCTCCGCAGGTCGCGTGGAACAGATCGGGATTTTCCGAAGGGGAGGACTCAACGCGTTCTCCGTTTCCGAGCAGCAGCTCCATGCGAAGGACATGCCGGCAGAACGTTCCGTCCTTGTGATGATTTTTCCCGTGCACATCGCTGGCGATCGCTCCGCCGACGGTGACGAACCGGGTGCCGGGGGTGACCGGTAGAAACCAGCCCCGGGGAACAAAGACACGCAGGATTTCATCCAAGGAAACCCCGGCTTCACAGGTCAGCACCCCGGAGTCCTCATCGAAATTCAGGAACCGATCCAGTCCGCGCGTTTGAATAACCCGCGCGGCAAGGCCGCTGTCCCCGTAACTGCGCCCCAGTCCGAACGCGATCTGCCCTTCAGTCTGAGAAAGCTCCGCGGCCACCTCGTGCTGTGACGAGGGACGCGCGATCGTCGCGTCCACCTTTGGATATCTTCCCCAGCCTTGTAGCATCATGAACTCCAGTATATCAAAAGCAGGGAGCGGACAATCGCAGAGGGTTGCCGCCTTTGGAGTCTGGAGACGAAACGGAAGCGGGGTTCTGATGATGAAGCGAGGCCAGGCAAGCGGACCGTGTGCTTTCTTGACCTTTTCCCGGCTTCGGGCCAGAATCCATCCGGTTTTTATGGGTTTTCGGAGTATTCCCCCCGTTCTCAGGAGAGCATCGCCATGCCCAAGCCCCTGTTGGAAGAGATTCGAGAAAAGGCCCGTTTGCGGAACCGGAAGATTGTCCTCACCGAATCCGACGATCCGCGCAATTTGCGCGCGGCCGCCGAACTCGTGCGCACCGGATATGCCCGGCCGGTTCTGGCCGGAGACCGCCCGGCGATTGAGGCGCTGGCCCGCGGCGAAGGGATTGATCTGACGGACGTGGAGATCGCCGACATCGCCGAGCATCCCCGCCGGGGCGAGTATGTGAAAACCGTGGCCCGGCTTCGCGCGCACAAGGGCATGACTCCGGAAAAAGCCGATGCGTGGATTCGCGACACGTGCAATTTCGCCGCGGCCATGGTGGCGACGGGCGATGCGCACGGCTATGTGTCCGGCGGGGGGAATCCGAAGGGGTACAATCACAACACCGGCCAAAAGACACTTCCGGCGCTCCAGCTTTTCGGAACTGTGCCCGGCATCCGGACTGCGTCCGCCTACTTCATCATGCAAATGCCCGATCCCCGATGGGGCTATCACGGCGCGTTGTTCTATGCGGATTGCGGACTGGTGATCAATCCCACTGCCGAGCAGCTCGCCGAAATCGCGGTGACCACCGGGCGCACGTTTGCCACCCTGACCGGCGATGAGCCGCGCGTGGGCATGATCAGTTGCTCCACCAAAGGGTCCGCGAAGGATCCGACCGTCGAGAAGGTCGTGGAGGCTACGCGCCGGGCTCAGGCGCTGGCGCCGGACATGCTGATTGACGGGGAATTTCAGTTTGATGCCGCGGTGATTCCAGACATTGGAGCCAAGAAAGCCCCCGGATCGGCGATTGCCGGCCGGTGCAATGTGCTTATTTTCCCCGATCTCAATTGCGGAAATACGATGTACAAGGCCACCGAACGGCTGGCCGGCGCGACGGCGATCGGCCCCCTGCTGCAGGGACTGCGCCGTCCGTTCAATGACGTGTCGCGCGGATGCAGTGTGAATGACATTGTCGACTGCTCCGCCATGGCAGCGATCACAGAGTGGGTGGAGTAGGGCGGCCGCGAGGAAACCGGCGGGAACATCCCGCTCCCGCGCGTTGGATGACGGACCGCGGGGCGCTCTTCCCCTCCGCGGTCGGGCGGATTACTGGAACAGCAGCGCGTGCGTCTGGCGGGCGATCATCAGCTCTTCGTTGGTAGGGACAACCATCACGCGCGGGGCGATCTCATCGCGGGTGATGATGATTTCATGGGCTCGATTCCGGACGGGGTCCAATTGAACGCCGAGGAATCCGAGATGATCGCACACCGAGGCGCGGATGGAGGCCACGTTCTCGCCAATCCCACCGGTAAACACCAGGGCGTCGAAACCCTTGAGCTCGGCCGAATATGCGCCGACATATTTGACGATTCGGTGGTTGTATACGGCCAGGGCGAGCTGCGCCTGGGTGTTGCCGTCATGAACGGCCTTCAGCAGATCGCGCATATCGCCGCTGCCGATCCCGGAGAGTCCGATGATGCCGCTTTGCTTGTTGAGCATCTTGTCGATATCTTCGAGCGAGAATCCGATGCGGCTCAGATGCATCACCACGGCGGGATCGATATCGCCGCACCGGGTGCCCATCATCAGCCCCTCCAGCGGGGTGAGCCCCATGCTGGTGTCCTCGACTTTTCCGCGATTGACGGCCGTGATGCTGCAGCCGTTGCCGAGGTGAACGGTGATGAGTTTGAGATCTTCCAGCGGGCGCCCCAGGTGTTCCGCGGCGGATAGGGCCACATAGTGATGCGAGGTGCCGTGGAACCCGTATTTGCGGATCTTGTATTTGTGCGCGATTTCAATCGGGATGGCGTAAGTGTACGACACCGGAGGCATGGTCTGATGAAACGCGGTATCGAACACCGCGACCATCGGAATGCTGGGAAACAACTGTTCGCAGGCCTCGATGCCCTCGAGGTTCGGCGGATTGTGAATGGGCGCGAGATCGAAGCAATCCATGATGACCTGTTTGACCTGGGGGGTGATCCGCACCG
Organism: Kiritimatiellia bacterium; assembly: GCA_017996315.1. Lineage (GTDB taxonomy): Bacteria > Verrucomicrobiota > Kiritimatiellia > PWTM01 > PWTM01 > JAGOHE01. The sequence continues at coordinate 10,692 of JAGOHE010000058.1, forward strand.
CTCCGCTGATGGCCGCGCCGCCGTGCACGACCCGGTGCCCGATGGCTTTGATCTCCGTCAGGCTTTCAATGACGCCCGTTTGGGGCGCGCTCAAGGCCAGGCATGCCTCGGAAATGGCCGCCTCATAGGAGTTGGCCGAGATCTTCTGCTCCACCTTGACGCCCTTGTGATTGGTGTAGCGGAGATTCGTGCCCGGCGCGCGGATGCGCTCAATCAGCCCCTTGGCCAGGCACTGTTCTCCCTCGGTTTCATAGAGATTGAATTTGATGGATGAACTGCCAGCATTGATGATGAGAATTTTCATACAAACCGCGATGCCTCCACTCGCACCGGAACACATTTGCGCGAACATAGCACAACACGAACCGATAGCCCAAGAAAAACTCCGGAGGCGGTCCGCGCCGCGGCTTTGCGATTGCGCCCTCCGCAGGATTACCGTATTATCCGCTCACCCGTGGATTTGGCGGGGTAGCTCAGTTGGTAGAGCAGAGGACTGAAAATCCTTGTGTCGGCGGTTCAAGTCCGTCCCTCGCCACCACTTCATTTTTCCGGCCGGCGCCTGCGCGCGGCCGGTTTTTTATTGCCGCCGGCCAATGTTGCGTAATACGGGCACAGATCCGTCAGCGGGCAGCGTGCGCATTCGGGGTTCCGGGCCGCGCAACAATACCGGCCGTGAAAAACCATGCAGTGCGACCAGTCGGTCCAATCCCGCTCCGGAACGATCGCGCGCAGGTCGAATTCGATTTTTACGGCATCCTCGTGCCGGGTGAATCCCAGCCGCTGGGAAAGCCGGGTGCAGTGCGTATCCACGATCAACCCCGGACGTTTCCAGATTTCCGCGACGAGAAGATTCGCGGTTTTCCGTCCGATACCGGGCAGTTCAGTCAGCGCGTCGAAGTCGCCGGGCAGCCCGCCGCCGTGCCGGTCCAGCAGCGTTTGCGCGAGGGCGCGGATGTTCCGGGCCTTGTTGCGGAAGAAACCGGTGGATCGGATATCCGCTTCCAGCTCCTCCTGCGGCGCTCGGGCCCAGTCTTCGGTCTTTCGGTATTTGGCGAACAAGGCCGGCGTGACCAGATTTACGCGCTTGTCGGTGCATTGGGCGGAGAGGATGGCCGCCACGGCCAACTGAAGCGGCGTGGACCATTGCAGTTCACACCGGCGTTCCGGATATAATTTCTTGAGCCGCTGAAGGATTACACGCGTGCGTTCCGGGAGTTCCCCGGTGTTGTTTCCAGGACCGGATGCGCGCGGGGCGGACCGTTTCATCGGATACGCGGGGCGGATGTCTTCAGGGCCGCCAGAGGTACAT
>JAGOHE010000059.1 GCA_017996315.1 Kiritimatiellia bacterium
TTCCATCGCGGTCAGATGCGTATACTCTCTCATGAGATGGGTCTCCTTTTTTCGGGCTGGTTTCACTACGTCTCCTACCCGTTGAGACCCATCTTACCTCTGTTGCACTTGTATTGTGTATCTGCCGGTCTGGATGGATTCGGGAGCGTTTGTGGCGGGGGATTCGGAATGGGTTGTCGGGATGGGGGCACAGAGAGGGCGCATGACCCTTCCGATCCCGATTTAGGATGGGACAGGGATCAGATGCGCGGAAGCCAGCAGGGATCCGCGCCCCATCGCGCGATGCCCTCGACATAAAGTCCGAACACGAACCCGAAGGCCGCGCCCGAGGCGCGCGTGGAATACCGGGCCAGCGGCATCAGCAGCGCCCCCAGCATGTAGTGATGGAGATGGAGGGTGTGAGTGCGCGAAACGGCGAGCGTGATCAACAGCGGAATTCCCGCGAGGGCGAGCAGCAGCCCGAGATACACGCGTCCCTGCCCGCGTCGGCGGGATTCAAGAATGTGATGCGCGACCAGTACGGCCAGCGCGACGGCGATGGCGAGCAGCGCGATCAGAACCGGCCCGGCCATGCGGCCGCGAAGCAGCGACGCATTGAGCGAAAAATCCACGCCCGTGTACCGGGGGATCCATTGCCAGTGAAGCGCAAGAACGAAAGACAGCAGCCCCCAGCGCAGATCCCGATCGGCGCGCGCCCAAGGCCGGGCGATCCAGCCATTGAGCAGCGGCTGCAACAGAAGCAAGCCGGCGCACATCCGGATGAATTCGCGCCAGAATTCCGTCGGAGAAGCCCAGGGCGTCCGTCCGCAAAGAACAAGGTTTACATAGACAAAGCCCGCGGCGGCCAGCCCTCCGAGCCGCGCGAGTGTTTGTGCGCGCCAGGGAGCGAAAAAGGGTTCCGCGGCGGATGCGCTGGACGATGGAAGAGGCGGCGGCACGGCCAGATCTTCGTCTTCCCGCCGGGGCGATGTCGAGGGCAAAGGCGCGGAGCGTTGCGACCGTGCTGCGCGGAAACCGACCGTTCTCGCGCTGTCGGAAGGTGGAAGGCTCCAGTGGTTCATTCGATCGGGATCCCATGGTATGCTGTGCCGATAATTTAGAATCACGGAGACGCGGACCATGAATTGGACGGAACAGATTTGGATGGGACTGGAAGCCCGGAGGCTGGTCGGGTTTGTGGTGGTCATGGCGGTCATCGTGCTGGTCGGCATGGGGGTCCGGCGGGCCCTGCGCGCATGGGGAAAGAAGCTGCAGACCCGCGGGCGGACTGTTTCGGCCGCCTGGATCATTGCGCTATCGCGAGCCGCCGTGCTGGTTACGCTGGCGGCGGGCATCGCTCCGGCCCTGGCCGTGCTGAATCCGCCCGACACCTGGTCGCGCGCGACGAGCATCATCGTTCAGCTTCTGGTGACGCTTGCGGTGGGCGCCGGATCGTATGTTCTGGTGGACGCGGTTGAGGCCGGCATCCAACGGCGATGGCACGCTGGAGGGAGCGAGATGGATCGCATGCTCGGTCCGCTCGTTCGCAAGAGCATCCGCATCACGATTGTAGTGCTGGTGGTGGTCCAGGTGGCGCAGATCTTGAGCGGCTCTTCGGTGACCTCCCTGCTTGCCGGACTGGGCGTGGGCGGTCTGGCGGTGGCGCTGGCGGCGCAGGACACCATCAAGAATTTCTTCGGTTCCCTGGTGCTGCTGGCCGACAAACCCTTTGAAATCGGGCAACGGGTGGTGGTGGACGGCCACGACGGCACGGTCGAATCGGTGGGGTTCCGTTCCACGCGCATCCGTACGCTGGACGGGCACCAGGTCACCATTCCCAACGGAGAACTGGCCAACCGCACCATTCTGAACATCGGCCGCCGCCCGTACATCCGCCGGATCCTGAACATCGGGCTGACCTTCGACACGCCGCCGGAAAAAATTCAGCGCGCATTGGATATCCTGAACGAATTATTGCGCGATCATCCGGGAGTTCGTCCGGACTTTCCTCCCCGGGTGTTCTTCTCCGAAATTTCCGCGTACGCGTTGAACGTCATGGTCATCTATTGGCATCACCCGGCGGACTACTGGTCGTACATGAAATTCAGCGAGCGCCTGAACCTCGAAATCATCCGGCGATTCAAAGAGGAGGGCATTCGATTCGCGTTTCCGTCCCAGACGCTCTATCTGGCGAATGACGGCGCCGCGCCTCAACCGGTTCTTTCCTCCGCCCCGTCCGTTCCGCAATGAGCGATGAAAGACCATCCGGTGGGGCGCGCACTCCGCCTCCCGCCTCGGCGGGAGGCGCGGGTCGGGTGGTGTCGGTGGATGTGTTGCGTGGATTCGTCATGTTCTGGCTGATCGGCGGACAGGCGGTGGCGCGGGCGGCGGCGGAGCGATGGGACGGCGGGACAGGGCGCTGGCTCGCGCGACAGCTCACGCATGTTCCCTGGGAAGGGGGGACGTTCTGGGATCTGATCATGCCGCTGTTCCTGTTCGTTACGGGCGTGTCCATCCCGCTGGCGCTGGGGCGGCGGCGGAGCCGGGGGGATTCCATGGCTCGAATGCACGGGGCGATTGCGCGCCGCGTGCTCATTCTCTTCGTGCTCGGCATGGTGGCGCAGGGTCACCTGCTCGATTTCTCCCTCGCCCGGCTGGCGATATTCTCCAACACGCTGCAGGCCATCGCCGCGGGATATCTGGTCGCCGCGCTCGCTTTTCTGCATGTGGAAATGCGCGGCCGGATTGTTTTATTTCTCGCGCTTCTCCTCGGCTACGGGGTCCTGCTGCTCTGGGCGCCGACGCCGGGCTACGGGGCCGGCGTGCTGACGCCGGAAGGGAATTGGGCGATGTGGGTGGATCGAATGGTGTTGGGGCGATTCCGGGACGGCACGCAGTATACGTGGCTGATCACTTCGATGGGATTCGGGGCGACGGTGCTGCTGGGCACGTTCGCGGGATCGCGGCTGCCGTCCGGTGTTTCCGTCCGCCGCGCCGCGACGGAGTTTCTGGGGGCGGGAGCCGTCCTGATCGCGGCCGGCTGGCTGTGGGGATATTCTTTGCCGATCATCAAGCCGATCTGGTCCAGTTCCTTCATTCTTTGGTCCGGCGGATGGTGCCTGGTCTTCCTGGGCGCGTTTCATGGAATCGTGGAAGCCGCCGGGTTCCGGCGCTGGGCCGCGCCGTTCCAGGTTGTGGGCGCAAACGCGCTGGTGGCGTACATGCTGGTGGAAACGCCCGGATTCCGGTCGGCCTGGCGTCAGATGTCCGATGCGTTGCTCCACGGGTTGTATCCGCGGATCGGAGCCTGGACTCCGGTTGCGCAGGAGGCGGGTATTCTGGCGCTGATTTTTCTGGCGCTGCTCTGGATGTATCGGAAAAAATGCTTCGTTAAAATATAGCCGCCACGAGAAGTGTTATATGGAGATGAGAATGTATGTTCTTCGATGGGCCGCCCTCGGTTGGATGGGCGGGGTGATGCTGGTTGGGGCGGCGGAAAGGCCGGTCCGGGTATATCCGACCCCGCAGACGATGCAGCTTTCCGGCGTCACGGTCGCCGTGCATTCCGGCGTGCGTGTGGAGGGGGCCGACACCGCGGACGCCGACGCGGTGCGCGTGCTGCGCGGGCTGTTGAGCGCGAACGGCGCGCCGGGCGCGGGAGGCGTTCCCGTGCTGCGCATCGGCGAACGGGACGATCCGGCCGTGCGGGCCGACGCCGGGGGCCTTCCCGAACAATCCGGAGCTTACAGGATCATCATCTCCCCGGATCGGATCGCGCTGGTCGGCCACGACACGCGCGGCACGTTTTACGCGGCGCAGACCTTCCGCCAGTTGCTCGGATTCAACGGGACGCCCGGCGCCCTGCCCGCGGGCATCATCACGGATGCGCCGGCCATTGAATTCCGGGGAACGGTCGAGGGCTTCTACGGCACGCCCTGGACGCATGAAAACCGGAAGGCGCAACTTGAATTCTACGGCCGGCACAAGATGAACACCTACATCTACGGCCCGAAGGACGATCCGTACCATCGCGCGCCGCATTGGCGGAAGCCATATCCCGCCAAAGACGCGGAGCGGATTCGCGAACTGGTGCAAGTCGCCCGGTCGAACAAGGTGGACTTCGTGTGGGCGATTCATCCCGGCGGCGACATTAAGTGGACGGAAGCCGACGCGAAGGCCGTGCTTGCGAAGTTCGAGGCGATGTACGAACTCGGCGTGCGCTCTTTCTCGGTGTTCTTCGACGACATCGGCGGCGAAGGCACCAACCCGAACCGGCAAGCCGAATTATTGAACCGGCTGCATCGGGAATTCGTGCAGGCGAAAGGCGACGTGACTCCGCTCGTACTGTGCCCGACGCAATACAACAAGGGATGGTCCAAGGGAGAGTATCTGGACATCCTGGGCATCCAGCTCGATCCATCCATTCATGTCATGTGGACGGGCAACACCGTCGTGGCGGACATTGACCGCGCGACCATGGAATGGATCAACCGGCGTCTCCGGCGCAAGGCGTATATCTGGTGGAATTTTCCAGTCAGCGACTATGTGCGCAATCATCTGCTGATGGGGCCGGCCTATGGTAATGGCCCCGACATCGGGCCCCTCGTGTCGGGATTCGTGTCCAATCCCATGGAGCGCGCCGAGGCGTCCAAAGTGGCGCTCTATGGCGTGGCCGGGTTCACCTGGAATCCTCCGGCCTACGACGCAAACGCCGCGTGGGAGGCGGCGATGCACGAAATCATGCCGCGGGCGGCCGGCGCGTTCCGCACGTTTTGCGCGCACAACAGCGACCTTGGGCCCAACGGCCACGGCTACCGCCGCGACGAATCGGTGGAGATTCGCCCGTTTATCGAAACGCTCAGCTCCGTATCCGCCGATTCCGAGGCGCGGAAGCTAGCCTTGCAGCGAGTGCGGGAGGAATTTGACCGGATCGCCGCGGCGCCGGCCGCAATCCGCGCGGGAGCCGATCATCCCCGGCTGATCGAGGAAATCGGCCCGTGGCTCGACGCTTTTGAACAGCTCGGCATCGCGGGACAGGGCGCAATGGCGTATTTGACGGCCCGCACCAAGGCGGAGGCCTGGGCCGCGCTGTCCCGCGCATACGCGGCCCGCGCACGCGCGAGTGAAATCGACCGCACCCAGAATCGGAATCCGCATCAACCCGGAATCAAGACCGGATCCCAAACGCTCGCTCCGTTCGTGGAGAAGACGCTGCAGTCCGGTCAGGCCCGATTGCAGACCGTGATCACCGGGAAACCGATCATGAACATCTCCCCGATCATTCCTCCGAACCAGCAGAACGGCGCGGATCGCATGATAGATTCCGACCCCGAAAGCTACTACTACTGCCGTCAGGTCCAGAAAGCAGGTGATGTGTTCGGTCTCGATCTGGGCTGGGAAGCGCCGGTGCGGCACGTACGGCTGACGATGGGCCGGAAAGACGGCGATCACGACATTGTGCATCAGGGTCAGTTGGAGATCACCACGGACGGGAAGACGTGGATGCCGCTCGGGCCGGTCACGGTCGGCGAGCGTGTGGAATGGCGCGGCGCGCCGGTGTCCGCCCGCCAGGTGCGCTACCGGGTTACTCGCGCCGGGAAGCTGGACGGATCGAAGAACGATGTCTGGACCGCCATTCGCGATTTTCAGGTGAATCCCGTGGACAGCATGCCGCGGGTCCACACTCCGGTTGCGGCGTGGGAGAAAGCTCCGCTCCGCCGGGAAGGCGAAATCTTCACCTTGGCTCCTCAATTTGAAGTGGTGGCCATGCATCCCGGACAGTTTCTGGGGCTGGAGTTTCCCGAGCCGGTCGTGTTGGGGCGGATCGAAGCGGACCTCGCCTCGGATCCCGCCCGATGGCTTCAGTGGGAAGCGGTTCGGGCGGGTTCGGGATGGACGCCGCTTCGTTCCACGGTGGAGGGCACGAAAATCGTCGCGACGGTTGGGAACGAAGCCGTGCGCGCGATCCGTCTACGGCAAGTCGGACAAGCGCCCCGGGACGTCAAACTCTCGGCCTTCCGGGTGGAATGTCCTTCCGCGAAAGACCAAGCCCCGGCATGGGCCGATGGCGTGGGGGAAACGTCCGCGCCGATCGGACCGCGGCTGGAGATTCCGGTTCCGGCTTCCGCGCGAGGCGTGGCACTGCTGTGGGCTCCGGGCGCGGGCGCGATGGTGAAGATCGGCCTCCTGGCCCCCGGAGCGACCGCGCCGCAGCGAGCTTCCGCGACGGGAGATCTGATGGAATTGGAGCTGCCCGCATCCGGAGGACGCCTCGTGCTGGAATCCGCGTCGCCGGACGCGCGGCTCCATGAATTGCTCTGGCTGGATCGTCCGCCGAAGCCTTAGACGCGCATCGTTTTTTCGGGGGCGAGCGACGCCAGCAGCGCCGGAAGGTCTCCGGGGTGCCGCCAGGGGCGCGCGCCGGAGGTCAGCAGTTGTTCGATGCGCGCGTTGGCCTCGCCACCGGTAAAATCGCGCGCGGTCAGATCCTGCATGTTCACCAGCACGGGGCAACCGCGCGCAACAGCTTCCCGGGCGAGATCCAAATTCGCCAGATTACCGCTTCCAAACGCGGTGGCCGACACAATCAGCGCATCCGCGCGCGCGGCCAGCGCTCGGGCGGCGTTCAGGGCGTCGGCGCCGAGGGGACTGAACGGACGCTCGAGGGCGGTCTCGATGCCCAGCGCGCGGGCGGTTTGGGCGTCGAAGTCGCCCTCATTCAGCGCGCCGCAGGTCAGGGTCCATCCGGCCAGTTTCAGCCGGCGCAGGAGGACCGATGCCGATCCTCCGCCGCCGATGACATGCACGCGACCGGACCCCGCCGGCGCGGCCGCGAGCGTCCCGGATTCCGCCGTCACGCGCCAGCCGCCGGCGGCGTCGCGGTATGCGTGCAAAGGCGCGTCATAGGCCTCGGAAAGCAGCTCGTCCCGGAGAACCTCTTCCGCCGTTCCGCTCGCGACCATCCGTCCCTCCCGCATGAGCAGCAGGAGCGGGAACGCATCCGCCGCCCCGGCCAGATCGTGGCTGGACATCAGCACCGTCATGCCGCGTTCGCGGTTCAGTCGTTCCACGAGGCGCAGCACTTCGGCGCGATGGTTGATATCGAGGTGCGACGTGGGCTCATCGAGCAGGATCAGCCGAGGCTGCTGGGCGAGAGCCATGGCGATCGCCACCCGTTGTTTCTCGCCGCCGCTCAGCTCGTGGTGCGGCCGGCGGCGCAACTCGAGCAGGTCCGCGTAGGCCATCGCCTCCTCGACCGCCCGGCGCGAGTCGTCGCGGGAGCCGTCGCGCGCGGAACGCCCGATCCAGACAAGTTCCTCCACGGTATAGGCGAAAGGCGCATGCCATTCCTGCGGCACGACGGCGACCAGCCGCGCGCGTTCCGCGGCGGAGATCGAACGGACCGGACGCCCGAACAATCGCACGTCGCCCGAGCTCGCGGGACGGAAACCGGTAATGGCGCGCAGCAGCGTGGATTTTCCCGCGCCGTTGGGTCCCAGCACGGCCGCGCGCGCGCCCTCGGGCAGTTCCAGCGACACGCCGCGGAGCACCGACGCGCGGTGATAGCCGGCGACGACCTCGGTGCACTGTACCGCGAGGCTCATTCCACCCAGCCTTCCCGCCGCCGGCGGATGAGCAGATAGAGAAAGAACGGCCCGCCCAGCAGGGCGGTGACAACGCCGATCGGTAGTTCCCGCGACCCGGAGATCGCGCGCGCAAGGGTGTCGCACGCGACCAGGAAAAGCCCGCCGAGCGCCGCGGCGCAAATCGGAAGCCGGCGATGGTCCGGACCGAACCACGCGCGCGCGGCATGCGGCACAAGCAGGCCGACGAATCCGACCATGCCCGCCACCGCGACGGCGGCGGCGGTCAGCAGCGCCGCGATGACGAGCCAGAGGGCCGTCATCGCGCGCGCGGGCACGCCGAGATGATGCGCGGCCTCGGGCCCGAGCGAGAGCGCGTTGAGCGACCGGCCGCCGCGCGCGGCGGCGAGCGCGCCGGCGGCGGTGAGCGCGCCGGCGATGGCGAGCAGGGCGGGGGGCGCCATCTGCACATTGCCCAGCATCCACCACAGCACGTTGTGCATGCCTTCCACCGGCGCGAGGGAGACCGCGAGCATCAGCACGCTTGAGGCCATGGCGCTGACGATCACTCCGCTGAGCAGCAGGCTGAAGATGGATGCGCCGCCGCGTCCGGCGCAGGCGAGCGCGTAGACGATCGCGAGGGCTGTCACGCCGCCGAGGAACGCCGCGCCCGGCAGCAGCCAGAGACTTCCCGCGCCCCCGAGCACGGCCAGGGCCGCGCCGAGCCCCGCGCCGCTGCTCACGCCCAGCACATAGGGATCCGCCAGCGGATTGCGCAGCAGGGCCTGCAGAATCACACCGGAAGTCGCCAGCGCCGCGCCGACCATGAATCCGGTAAGCAGGCGATTAACGCGGAGTTCCCACAGCATGCGCCCCGCGTCCGTGGACGTGTCAGGCCAGCCGAAGCCCGCCGGTCCCAACATCAAGGCTCCGGCTGCAATCACAGCCGCCAGCGCGGCGAAGGCCAGCCCGGAACCGAGGGCGCGGACGGCCGGTGGCGAGGGCGTCCGGTTCATGGCGCATGCTCCGGTTCGCGCAGGCAGGAACGCAGCAACTCCACGCCATCCATGACCCGCCATCCGGGCTGCTGGACGGACGACGAATCGCGGAGCGCGCGCACCCGGCCATGGCGAACCGCCCGCAGGCGGCTCCAGCCCGGGCGCGTCGCCACGCGTTGCAGCGCCCCGGCATCGTCCTTCGCGTCCAGCAGGATCATCACCTCGGGATCGCGGGAAACGACGGCTTCGGGTGATGCCGTGAAGTAATCGCCGGGATTTCCGGCGAAGATACTCCGCCCGCCGGCCAGTTCGATCATGTCGGTGAGGAAGGAATCCCTCCCCGCCGACGTGAGCGGATCGTCCCAGATCTCGAGGTACACCGTGGGCGGATGCTCGGGGAGATTCGCGCGCGCGGCGGCGATGCGCGATTCCATGTCGCGCGCGGCGGCGTCCGCTTCCGCCGCCTTATCCGCCATAGCGCCCAGCCGCCGGATTGCGCGGGGGATATCCTCCATGCGCCGCGCGGGAATCACCTGGACGCGCCAGCCCATCGCTTCCAGCTTCGCCTGCATGCCCGGATCGGAGAGGTCGGTGGTGATGATGATATCCGGGTTCAGGCGGACCAGCCGCTCGAGCTGGGGCGTGCCGAAATCTCCGGCGACTGGAACGTCCTTCACCAGCTCCGCGGGTTCCCGGCAGGCGCTGGAGCGTCCCGCCAGGCGGTCCCGGGCGCCGAGCCGCAGCAGGATTTCCGTCAAATTCGGCGCGAGCGAAACGATGCGCCGCGCGGGAGCGGGGGGTTCCGATGGGGGCGCCGCCGACGCGGCCGCCGACAGCGCGGCGGCCAGCATCAGGGCCTTCAGCGCGGGATGCATGGCGGCGGGCCCGCCGCTCATTCCGCGTGGGCGGCCGCGGGTTCGGAGTACATGCCGAGATCGCGGAATTTTTCGTAGCGGCGACGCAGGCGCTCAGCGGGATCCATGCGCTTCACCTCGGCCAGATTCCGCAGGATCGCCTCGGACAGCCGTTGCGCGGAGCCGGCATGGTCGCTGTGCGCGCCGGCTTCGGGCTCGGGGACGATTTCATCCACCATTTTGAATCGCAGCAGATCCTTCGCGGTCAGCTTGAGCGCGTCGGCGGCGCGCTCGGAGAATTTGCGATCTTTCCAGAGAATGGCGGCGCAGCCTTCGGGGGAGATGACGGAGTAGTAGGAATGCTCGAAGATCAGCACCCGGTCGCCCACGCCGATGCCGAGCGCGCCGCCGCTGCCGCCTTCGCCGATGACGAAGACGATCATGGGCACCGGGAAGGTGAACATTTCCCGGATATTGCGGGCGATGGCTTCGGCGATGTGCCGCTCTTCGGACTGGATGCCGGGATAGGCGCCGGGAGTGTCGATGAGGGTGACGATGGGGGTGTCGAATTTCGAGGCGAGCTGCATCAGCCGGAGCGCCTTGCGGTAGCCCTCGGGGAAGGGACATCCGAAATTGCAGGCGAGGTTGCTCTTTGTGTCGCGGCCTTTTTGGGTGCCGATCACCATCACGCGCTCGGAGCCCAGTTGCGCGAAGCCCCCGACAATCGCCTGATCGTCCGCGTGCACGCGGTCGCCGTGCAGCTCCGTGAACCCGGTGAACGCATGCTGGATGTAATCCCTCGTGTAGGGCCGCTGGGGATGCCGCGCGATCTGCACCTGCTGCCAGGCGGTGAGTTCCGAGAAAATCTTGGCGCGCATTTCGCGCACCTTGTTTTCGAGCACGAGGACTTCCCCGGTCACGTCGATGTCGTTGCGCTCGCCGAATTCGCGCAGCTCTTCGAGTTTCCGCTGGAGATCGAGGATGGGCTTTTCAAAGGGGAGGACAAAGGGAGGCATGGGTGGCTCCTTCAGGGTTGGATCGAGACGGGCGTGCCGATCGGCAGCAAGGAAAAGAGTTCCTCGATATCGGTATTGAGCAGACGCACGCAGCCGGCGCTTTCCGCCTGGCCGATGGTTTCCGGCTCCCATGTGCCGTGCAGGCCATAGCCCCGAACGTTCAGGGCCAGCCAGTGGGTGCCGAGGACATTTTCAGGATCGCCGTAGGGGATTGCCTTGCCGTCCGGCCTCCACCACGTGGGATGGGCGATGCGGTCCGTGATTTGAAAATCGCCGGTCGGCGTTTTTTCATACTTTCCGGTGCCGACCCGGTAGCGTTTGAAAAAGCGATCGTTGAGGAAGACCGTCATGTCCCGGTCCCGGACGCTCACCACGGCGCGGAATTTTCCGGTCAGCACGCGCAGCCGGTCGCCCGGCCGGATATGGGCCTGGGAGAGCTGGTTGCCCTTCATGACCATCTCCACGGTGGTGCCGAGTTTGCGGGCGATGCCGCCGAGGGTATCACCGGGCTCGATCACATAGTCGGTTTTCTCCGGCATCGGCGCGGGCGTGAACACCAGCCGGGTATGGATATCGTTGAGCGCGTCTTCGATTTGCCGCCGCAGTGCGGCCGGCGGGTTGGTATCGAGGGCGGCCATGGCCTTCTCCCGCGCGAGCCCCCATTCGCCCCGGGCGATCGCCTCGCTGGCTTCCGCCCAGGCAACGATGGCCGCGGGCGGAGTGGACGTGGACGGATCCGTTGGGGCTGTGGGCGCGGGCGCGGGTGCGGCTGCGGGAGATTCCGGCGCTGGAGAGGAGGGCACCGGCGCGGACGGAGCTGGGGCGGCTGGCGGCGCCGGAGGAGTCGGAGGAGCGGGTGGCGATTCGGGCGCGGGCTCGGGCAGCGCTGCTGCGACTTCCGCGGCGGCCTCGGAGGGCTCCGGCGTTGCGGGCTCGGCTGCCGGACCCCGGTCACGGCGGACGATGACGATGACGGCAACGACCGCCAGAATCAACAGAATCAGGCCGAATACGCGCGCGCCGCGATTCCGGCGCGGGGGCATTCCGCCGCGATGCACAAAAATATCGCCGGTTTCCATCATGTCGGTTGTTTCCTTCCCCCGGAACTCCGGCCGTTACCGAACGGGCCGGGTCCATCGGGCCGGGGCACCATAGTACCTTAACCGACGAGCGACACAAGGAGGCAGTTGAGCGGCGGTCCTCGCCCGGGGTCAGCTGGGATTCGCGTCCCGGCCGTACCAATTCACGTTGCGTGTCGCGAACATGACGATGGCGAGCATGATAAAAAGGCCGCCGGCGCCGAAGAGCAGCGCGAAATCCTGCTGACGCAGGATGATGTAGAGCAGCCCATAAATCGCCGCCAGCTCGCCGGTGACCACCAGCGCGCGCGGGATGCTGCGCAGCGCGCGGGCGCTGTACAGGGTGATCAGCGCCGTGCAGGCCCCCGCGCCGGCCGCGTAGGCCGCGCCAAAGGTCATGACTTCGGACAGGGCCAAAAGCAGCAGGAAGAACAGCACAAGCGCCGCGCCTACGAGGG
>JAGOHE010000060.1 GCA_017996315.1 Kiritimatiellia bacterium
CGGATGCCCCTGGGAGCGGGGGACTAACGAAAACCACAACCGACTGATTCGCCAATACATCCCCAAGGGGATGGATATAGAAGACATCAGCACGGAGTTCATACGGGACATTGAAGAGCGCATCAATAACCGGCCCCGGAAGAGTCTGGGCTTTTATTCGCCGGCGGAGCTGGTGGCCAAAAATTCTTGCCCCCCTAGGGGGGCAATGACCGAAGAGCCCAAGGCATACCCATGAACGACCTGATCTCCAGTGCCCTGCGGACCCCACCGAGTGTTGCACTTCAAACTTGCATCTGCCGGCTTTGATGGAATGAACATCATCCATCCAATGGTTGGATGGACGGCGGGCGAAGTTCAGTCCCGCGGCGATTCCGCGCCGGTGATGGAGAAATGCTGGTAGCCATCGGCGTTCAACTCGCGCGCGACGCCATCCGCGCCGCGCAGGACCAGACCCTGGGCAGCGTCGAGGATTCGTCCCACGCGGGTGACCGGGAGGGCGAACCGCGCGGCCCATGCCGCGTCCAACTCGGAAGCGCGGGCGTTGGGCACGGTGAACAGCAGCTCAAAATCCTCGCCATCGCAGAGCGCATGTTCCAGGGGACCGCGACCGTCTTCGGCCAAGCGCGCAGCGTCGGAGAGGGGCAGGGCGTGCGGCCAGAGTTCCGCGCCTACGCGGCTTTGATCCAAAATATGCCGGAGGTCGGCGGCGATTCCGTCGCTTAAATCAATCATCGCCGAGGCCCATCCGCCCTCGCGCAGGAACGCGCCTTCGACCAGCCGGGGTTCGAAATCCAGATGCTTTCCAGCCCGGCTACCGCCGAGCGCGCCGGTGACGTAGAGCGCATCGCCCGGCCGTGCGCCGCTGCGGGTGAGGGCGGATCCGCGCGGCGCGCGGCCGATCATAAAGACATGCAACTCGAGACGGGGGCCGCGCGCGAGGTCGCCGCCGATAATCGCTGTGCCATGGCGGCTGCACAGCTCGGTGGCTCCGTTGTATATGCGTTCCATCCGCTCGATCGAATCCTCCGGCGCGGCGACGACGTTGATCAGCGCCCACAGCGGTTCGGCGCCCATCGCGGCGATGTCGCTGAGGCAGCGCCCCGCCGCCTTGTGGCCGATGCGCTCGGGGACGGTGTCGGGCAGGAAATGAATGCCCTCGATCACGGGATCGGTCGTCAGCGCCAGATCCCAGCGCGAGTCGTCCAATCGAGCCAGGGCGCAGTCATCTCCGATGCCGGTGATCACCCCGGCGCCGGAGCGGACGTGCCGGGCCAGGCGGCGGATGGCTTCCCGTTCACCTAGTTGGGCAAGGGTGTTCATGCGGCTCTTCCTGATTGAGTGTAGAGCAGCAACGCCAGATTCACTCCGTTGAACAGGGTATGCATCATCACCGGCGCAAGGATATGTCCAGTGAGCGCATAGAGCGAGCCCAGGCCGAGGCCGAGCACGAAGATCGGGAGGAATGCCGCCACGTTGAAATGCAGGACGGCGAAAAGCGCGGCACAGGACAGGACCGCGGCGATCAACCCGAAGCGACGAGTAAGAAACGGCAGCAGTACATCTCGGAAGAGGAGTTCTTCGGCGACGGGCACCAGAACGACGCTGGTGAAGACAAGATAGGCTTGCAGCCAGGGGTTCCGGGGATGAACCATGATCTGCAGAAACGACTGTGTCTCGATTTCCACACCCCCGTATTCGAGCACAACCCTCCAGATGAATCCGGCGGAGATGACGAGGGGGAACACGGCCAGATAGCCCCAGACGCCCGCGCCGGCGGCGCGGCCCCAATGGGGATTCCATCCAAGTCGGGATCCGATCGATCCGCCCGCGCGACTCGCAGCCCGGAAGATCAGCGCCAGCGCGGCCCCGTGGAATGTCAGCGTTTGCGCGGCGAGGATCCATCCGCCTGCGGCCTCACGGGCGTCGGGAGAATCCGCGAACGCATAGTGGAT
Source organism: Kiritimatiellia bacterium (assembly GCA_017996315.1). Classification (GTDB taxonomy): domain Bacteria; phylum Verrucomicrobiota; class Kiritimatiellia; order PWTM01; family PWTM01; genus JAGOHE01. The sequence goes on from JAGOHE010000060.1 coordinate 1,953, forward strand.
GACCGCCACGAACAGGCCGTTCAGTCCCGCCAGGATGGCCACCATGCCAGCGATGGTCCTGCCATCCAACGATCGGTGTTGGAGGCGCTCTTTCAGCTCCGGCCATCGGGGCGGGATCATGCACACGCGGACGATCGATGTGATGAAGGCGACCAAGCCGAGCAGGAAGAGGGCGAAGATCAAGACGCCCGGCAGCAGCCATCCAGCGGGGAGGAGGGAATCCATCGGCCGTCAGGCGGCGGATCCGCCCGCGGTTTCTCGGATCACATAGATCGGTTTCGATTGCGACTCGTGGTAGATCCGCGTCATGACTTCGGCCAGCAGGCCGATGCAGAGGAATTGAACGCCCATAAGCATGAGCGAGAAGCCGGTGAAAACCCAGATGGGGCGTTTGATCCATTGCGCCATTTCGTTCAGGACCCCGGCGTCGGGGGCTCCGCAGACCCGCCAGGTCAGGTGGACAGCGATCATAGTGCCCAGCAGCAGAAACCCGGGAATACCGATGGCGGCGCCGACCTTCCCGAACGCCTGCATCGGGCCGAGGCTGTAGCGCATGAGATACTTCACGGTGATCAAATCGAGCACCACGCGCAGGGTCCGGCCGATGCCGTACTTGGATTTTCCAAAACGGCGCGGGTGGTGATCCACGACGACTTCGGTGACGTTACCGCCAACCCAGTTGGCGAGCGCGGGAATGAACCGGTGCATTTCCCCGTAGAGGCGGACATTCTTGATTACCTCCGCACGGTAGGCCTTGAGGGTGCAGCCGTAGTCATGCAGGGCCACGCCGGTGATCTTGCTGATGAGCGCGTTGGCCATCATGGACGGCAGCCGCCGGTTGATGAAGGGATCCTTGCGATGCTTGCGCCAGCCGCTGACGACATCCACGTCGGGTGCCATGGCCTCCAGTAGCCGGGGAATATCCTCCGGGTCATTCTGGAGATCCGCGTCGAGGGTCACAATGATCTTGCCGGCAGCGCGATCAATGCCGGCGCTCATGGCGGCGGTCTGGCCGAAGTTCCGTCTCAGACGCAGCAGAACGAAGCCGGGCAAGTCGCCCGCCGCCGCGCGCAGCCGCGGCCAGGTATCGTCGCGGCTGCCGTCGTCCACGAGGATGACTTCATGCGACATCGTCAGGCGGGCCATCGCCTCGCGCAACCGCTGCACCAGCGGACCCACATTATCTTCCTCGTTATAGACGGGTATGACGACCGAAACATCCATGGTCCAAGATTCCTTCCGTTGCTGAATGATGACGCCCCGGGGCCCCAAAATCAACCGTCATGCACTCCCGCATGATCGGATCAGGGATTCCACAGGGGCGACAGGGGCGGAGCAGAGAGCGTTGTGCATAGAGCGTGAAGCGGTGGTCGGATGTCTGAGGGCCGAGGTCAAAAGTCCGACCTCAGATATCGGGCCTCGAACCGGTCGTCCGGTCAAGTGTACTTGAGCACTTCCTCGACAGTGGTATAGCCGTCGAGAATGCAGCGGATTCCGTCTTCCCGAAGGGTACGCATGCCCATTTCCACGGCCTTGTCCCGGATGACCAGGGTCGGTTTGCGTTGGTTGATCAGGGCTTGGACGGGATCCGTGATGCGCAGGTATTCGAAAATGCCGCGCCTGCCCCGGTAGCCTGTATCGTTGCAGTTCTTGCATCCGGATCCGAAGTAGAAGGAGCGGTCGCCGACCTGTTCAGCCGTGAGATTGAGCTGCTCGAGCACCGAGGCGTCCGGCTTGTAGGCGGTTTTGCAATGTGTGCAGATGGTGCGGACCAGGCGTTGCCCGAGGATGCCTTCGAGCGTCGAGGAAATGAGGAAGGGCTCCACGCCCATATCAATCAATCGAGTGATTGCGCCCGCGGCGTCGTTCGTGTGAAGGGTGGAAAACACCAGGTGACCGGTCAGGGAGGCTTGGATGGCGATTTCGGCGGTCTCGCGGTCGCGAATTTCGCCCACGAGAATGATGTCGGGATCCTGACGAAGGAAGGCGCGCAGAATGCGGGCGAAGGTGAGGCCGATACTTTCGTGGACGGGGATCTGCATGATGCCTTCCACGTCGTATTCCACCGGATCCTCCGCCGTCAGCAGTTTATCCTCGATTTTATTGAGCCGCTTCAGCGTCGCATACAACGTGGTCGTCTTTCCGGAACCCGTGGGGCCGGTGACGATGACGATGCCGTTGGGTTTGCTGACGTCGTAGGTGTAGGTCTCGAAGATATCTTCCGGCATGCCCACGTTTTCCAGGTCCAATTGAACGACGACCTGGTCGAGAATACGCAGCACGACGCTTTCCCCGAACTGGGTGGGCAGGGTGGATACACGGAAATCCACCGACCGGCCGGCGATGTTGAGCTTGATACGGCCGTCCTGGGGCACCCGGCGTTCGGCGATATTGAGGCCCGAAATGACCTTGAGGCGGGACGTCACCGGCAGCGCGAGGGATTTGGGCGGCGGCGCCATCTCATACAACGCGCCGTCCACGCGATAGCGGATCTTGAATTCTTTTTCAAACGGCTCGAAGTGGATGTCGGAAGCCCGGTCCTGCACCGCCTGGTACAGCACCAGATTGACGAACCGGATCACGGGGGCCTGATTGGCCATCTGTTCGAGATCAACAATTTCACCCGTCTTGATCCGGCTGGTATCCAGCACGTCGCCGGCTTCCTGAAGCTCGGCTTCGAGCTGGCTGAGCATATCACCAATCGAATCCGTGATATTTCCGTACAGTTCCTGGATCGCGCTGCGCACCTGGTCGGTCGTGGCGACCACGATGCGGATTTCCCGGGTTAGCACAAAATGGAGTTCATCCATCGTGGCCGGGCTGAGCAAGTCCGAGGTGGCCAGCACCAGCGGTCCTGCGGCGTCCGCCTCGACGGGCACGATGTTGTACATGCGGACAATGCTGGCTTTAACGATCTCGACCACCTTCGGATCAATGGGTTGCTGCCGGAGATCCACCACATAGGTGCCCATCGACCGGGCGATGAAATCGATCAGCACATCCTCGGAGAGAATTTCCATGTCGACCAGAAGCCCGCGGACCGGATTTCCGGTGCGGTCATGCTCCTCGGTCACCTCAATGGCCAGCTCATGGGTGATCAGCCCTTCGTCCAGGAGCTGGAGCAGAAGGAAGTCTTTAATCTCGATTCCGGTGTCCGCCATCGCTATCGGCCTTTCGCTTTCTTCAGCTCGTTGAGCTTGCTCAGAACCGTATCCCGATCCTGGCATTTGGTAATCAATTCTTCGTAGGTGATCGCGCCCTGTTGATACAGAGAAAACAGGTGGTCATCGAGGGTAAACATTCCCAGTCGGCCCCCGGTTTGAATGTCGGACGTGATGCGGAAGGTCTTATTGTCGCGGATGAGGGCCTTGATGGACGGGGTGGAGATCATGATCTCGAAGGCGGCTACCCGGCCATGCCCATCCGCGCGGGGGAGCAGCAGTTGGGACACCACCGCGTTGATTGTCGCCGCCAACTGGGTGCGGATCTGCTCCTGCTGGTTGGTCGGAAACGCGTCTACGATCCGGTCCACCGTGCGGGCCGCGCCGGTCGTGTGCAGGGTGGCAAACACCAGGTGGCCGGTTTCCGCTGCGGTGATGGCCGCCTCCATGGTCTCCAGGTCGCGCATTTCGCCCACCAGAATGACATCCGGATCCTGGCGCAGCGCCCGGCGGAGCGCCTCGCTGAAGGACGGCACATCCACCCCGATCTCCCGCTGGGTGACGATGGATTTCTTATGGGCGTGATAATACTCGATGGGGTCTTCCACGGTGATGATGTGGCAGTCCCGCTGCTCATTGATGATGTTGATCATGCTGGCCAGCGTGGTGGTTTTTCCCGACCCCGTCGGCCCCGTCACCAGCACCAGTCCCCGGGGACTGTACAGGATGTCCTTGACCTGCGGGGGCAGCCCGATCTCTTCCAGCGTCAGCATGCGCGAGGGGATGAGGCGGAGCACGATGCCGTAGTGCCCTTTCTGCCGGAAGACGCTGACGCGGAAACGCGCCCGGTCCCCGAAAGCGAAACCGAAGTCGCATCCGCCGTGCTCCTTGACCCGCTGGATATTCTCTTCGGAGGTGATCGCCCGCATCAGACGTTCGGTGTCATCGGGTTGAAGCCGGTCGCTCTCCAGCGCCTGCAGCGAGCCGCTGATGCGCAGCACAGGCGGATCTCCCACGGCCAGGTGCAGATCCGATGCATTCTCGTCCACGACCAGCGAGAGCAGGTCGTCCATTTGAATGTCATGCGCGGCCATTGTCATGTGGGTTCTCCAAGGAGCGACTTAGTCCCGGTCTCCCATGGTTACACGAAACACTTCGTCCAGCGTGGTGGTGCCCGCGACGACTTTTCTCAACCCATCCTCCCGCAGGGTGCGCATACCAAGCCGGCGGGCCTGTTCCCGAAGCTCGGTCACGGCCACCTGCTCGTTGATCATGTGGCGGGCGTCGTCATCGAGCACGAAAATCTCATAAATTCCCAGCCGGCCGCGGTAGCCCGTATTGGCGCAGTCGGCGCAGCCCCTCCCGGTGAATATCTCCGTCGAGGCCAGCTGGTTGGCCGCCTTGCCCAGCAGATGCAGCTCGGTGTCGGAAGGCTTGTAGGATTCCTTGCATTTCGGGCAGATCTTGCGCACCAGACGCTGGGCCATGATCGCCCGCGTGGAGGACGCGACGAGGAAGGGTTTGACGCCGATGTCGATCAAGCGGACCACGGCGCTGGGCGCATCGTTCGTATGCAGCGTGGAGAACACCAGGTGACCGGTCAGCGATGCGTTCACCGCAATTTCAGCCGTTTCCAAGTCGCGAATTTCACCGATCATGATGATGTTCGGCGCCTGGCGGAGAATGGCCCGCAAGGCCGCCGCGAATGTCATGCCGATGTCCGAGGTCACCTGCACCTGGTTGATGCCCGCCATCTGATATTCCACCGGGTCTTCCACGGTGATGATTTTCCGGTCCGGCTTGTTGATCTGGTTCAAGCAGGCGTACAGCGTCGTCGTTTTTCCCGAACCGGTGGGCCCGGTGACCAGAATGATTCCATCGGACAGACCGATCAGCCGTTCGAATGTCTGCTGATCGTCGGAGAAGAATCCCAACTGCGACAACCCGAGCAGCAGCCCCTGCTTGTCGAGAATACGCATAACCACGGTCTCGCCATGGTTGCCGGGGAGCACGGACACACGAAGATCGAGATCGCGGTCGCTCACGCGGATCTGGATACGTCCGTCCTGCGGCAGCCGTTTTTCGGCGATGCTCATGTTCGACATGATCTTGACGCGGCTGATGATCGCGGACTGCAGCCGGCGGGGCGGACTTTCCATCTCATGCAGCACGCCGTCAATGCGGTACCGCACCCGGAACTTGCGCTCCAGCGGCTCCAGGTGAATATCCGACGCCCGCTGCCGGAAGGCCTCAAGAATGATCAGATTGACGAGTTTGATGATCGGCTCGTCGGCCTCCGAGACCTCCGCCTCGGTCATCGCCGCCAGACCCGATTTGCCGGCATCCGTCTGGGTCAGATCCTTGATGGCCTTGCCCATTTCCTCGCTGGCTTGCGGATAGTACTGGTCCAGCGCCATTTCAATTTCTTCGGGCAGCGCGACAACACCTTCGACACTCCGTTTCAGCAGATACCGCAGGCTGTCGAGCGTCTCCACGTCAAACGGATCGCTGAGCGCGACGGTGACGCTGGCGTCGGTGTTCCGAATCGGCACCACCTTGTACCGGCGGGCCACTTGATGCGGCACCGAGTCGATGACTTCTTTATCGAGCGCGAGATCCCGCAGATCCACCATCTCCATGCCGAACTGCGAGGCGAGCGCCTTCATGCTGTCGGCTTTGGTGATGCCGGAGTCCCGCGTCAGAATCGCGAGGATGTCGGCGTCTTCCTTGATGGACGAGTGAAGGGCGTCTTCGGCCTGCCGGCGGGTGATCAAGCCCACCCCTTCAAGGATTTCCACAATATATTCGTTGCTGGCCTGCAAAATAACCTCCGCAAAGACGCCGTGTATCAACACCGCACTCTGATTCTATAGTGTCCGACAAGCGAGTCAATGACGCATCGTCCTTCCGCCGGACCAGAAGGGGAGGCCGGGGCCCCCTTGGGATTTATTCGTTCAATGTCGATGACTTTGGCGCGAATTTATCCGCCCATCGATCAAATTCGGCGGCTGAGGTCAGATAGAAATGACAGCGGTGACCGATTTGCGCCGTAATGCTCGCGCGAATGCGGTCGTTGTACGGATTCAGCAGCGCGATCAGCACGTGCTTTCCCATGCGTTCGAAGGGCGCCGCGCCCATGCGGCGGACGGCCTTGGGGGAGAGCATCGAGGCGACGGTCAATGGAGTGTCGAACCGCGAAACGTCGATGTAGGGGATCCGCACGTCTGTGGCCACCCGGAGCATCAACGGGTCGAGCAGGGCATATCGGATATGACCCAGCACGTGCAACAGTGAAACGGTCGCATCAGGATCCGCGCTGGATGTCGCGTCGGTCAGCCCCTGGACCCATTCGCTATATTCTTCCCGGGTCACCCACTGCCGATCATGGATGTGCCAGGCAAAATCCAACTCCGCCTGCAGCATTTGCTGGCGCGAGGGAAGGATCTGGTGTTCGGGAACGGCCGGCGTCTTGGAAGGCTGCGGCGCGGGAGGGACGGACTGCTCGACCGGCTCGGAATAGTCCGGGGCCAGACTCCGAAGCTCTTCCAGGAGGGCTTGGGCGTCCGGCGAACGGTCGGCGACAGATTTCAAATGGGGGATCAGACCCAGCGCCTTGGTCAGCCGTTCTTCCTGCATATGAAGGCGAGCCAAGCGCACCGCGTAACGTTCCACCCGGTCCAAGTCGCCAATGAGCGCCGAGGCTCGCACCAGTTCCCCAAGGGTCGGCACATCCTCCGGCATGGTTTCTAGGAGTTGTTCATTGATCTCGATGGCCAGTTGGGCATCCTGGTCCTGCGGAATGTCGGGGATGTGTGGATCCGGCATGAACAAGCCTCCGTGGGCAGTCTAGCTTTTTTGCGCGGGCTGGTCGAGTACTTCGCGGACGCGCATCGAGAGGTCGTAAATGGTGAAGGGTTTCCGCAGCACGGGCTCTTCTTCGTTTTCCAACCCCAGATTCTTGATCATCAGGGGGCTGTTACCGGTCAAGAACAAGGTGCGCACTCCTGGATGAAGATCGAGGAGGTTCCGTTGCAGCTCCTTTCCGTTCTGATCGGGCAGGGTGACGTCCAGAAGCAGGAGATCGAGCTTCTGGTCAAAATGGCGCGCGAATCGAAGCGATTGGGCCGCGTCTCCGAAATCATGCACCGTGTAGCCGGTGCGCCGGAGAAGTTCCGAGGCAATACCCCGGACGCCGTCATCATCCTCCACCAGCAGGATGGTTTCCTTGCCACGAATCAGCGGCATGCGGGCGGACGAGGGCTTCCCATACTGCGCGGCATGCAGGGGGGGGAAGTTCATGCGGACGGCGACCCCTCCGTTGCTGTTGGATTTCCAAGTCAGGAGACCATGATGCTGACGCATGATGGTCTGCACGGAAGCCAGCCCCAATTCCGCGGCGCCCGTGACCGACGGACGATTCGCCAGCGCTTCGGGCGACGGCTCGGGCCCCGCGGCAGGTATGCTTCCGCCGGTGTCGCTGACTTCAATCCACGCCACGGACTTTCCGTCGGCGGTGTCCTTGGGGGAGTCATTCCGGCCGACGGATACGACAATGCTCCCGCCTTCGGGCATCGAATCCTGGGCATTCAGCGCCAGATTGATCACGGCTTGCTCCACGAGCGAAGCATCGGCGGAAATGGAACCCGCGTTCGGATCCATCTTGAAATCGATGCGAATGTTTTCGCGCAGCGCCGGCTGGATGATACGTTGCACGATGCCGATCAATTCATTCAGCTCAACCGGAGCCAGATCGGGCACCCGCCGGGCGCCAAACGACATGATCCGGCGGGCGATCACGGCCCCGCGTTCGGCGCAGCGGTGAATTTCCTCAAGATACGAGCGCAATGTCCGTGGCTCTGGAAATTCGATCAAGGCCAGTTCCGCATAGGCCAGGATGGGGGTGAGCGTATTGTTGAAATCGTGCGCGACTCCGGAGGCCAGATGGTTGAGCGAATCCATTCGCTGGAAATGACGGATTTTCTCCTCCGTCTCCAGATCGCGAGACACATCCCTCGATACCGAAACCAGCCAGCGGATGGCTCCCGCCGCGTCCCGCACGGGAAATATCGAGGAATCCGCGCGGTAAATCTGGCCATTCTTACGACGATTGATCAGCATGCCTTCCCATGCCTTCCCCTCCCGGAGAACGGTGTTCATTTCCCGAAATACAATGCCCCACTGCTGTCCGCTGTTGAGCAGATTGGCATTCTGGCCCACTGCCTCGGCGGCCGTGTAGCCCGTGGTTTGCTCAAAGGCCTTGTTGACGTATGCGATGCGGCCGTTGAAATCAGTGATGAGCACGGCCAGCTTCATCTGGTCCAGCACGGCGGCCGACGAAATAGCCGCGCCCGCGAAATCCTTCCAGTCGGCTTCTGTCCGGGCCTGCGGCGCTTCCGAAGGGTCGGGATTCACGGCGATGCCCTAGGGTTTGAGATCCGCTCGTACGGCCAGACGCGGCGACAGGAGCCAGTCCAGTTCCGTCGTCATCATCAGTGCGCGATGGACGACATCATCCATCGACACTTCCGGCGACATGGCGAGAATCAGCACGAAGGAGGCGGAGGTGACCATGAGCAACGGCGGCAGGCTGGTGGGCAGCGCGACGGCGTGGATGGGTTGTCCGCACAGCCGTTTGAGCGCGTGACGCGAACGACGCATGAATTGGGGCGCGACAGCGGCGTACCGATCGGCCACCTCGCCCAGTGATCCGCTTTGCGCGAAGGAAATCCCGTCGAGGCCGGTAAGGACCGCGCCCCGCGCGTTGAGGGACGTCACCATGGCGTCCATGATTCCCTGGAGCGTCGGCCGAGCCGCAGCGTCGAGGCCAATCAACGCATTGAGAATTTCGTGTCGGTCCCGCCGGAGGGTGGGCGCGGCGTTCAGCCCGGTCAACTGGGCGAACATGCGCCGGCCGATGCCGCGGATCTCAGCCACATCGAAAATGGACTGGAACGGCCCCTGGGCCTCGCGGAAACGGACGATCAGTTCCGCCCGGACTCGACCAACGCCTCGGATCGCGAGGAAATCTTCCACCGATGCGGTGTTGGCATCCAATACCGAGGGCCCGGCGTCCGGACTCTGGTCAATGCCATCCCACCGTACTGCCACGGGCCGCGCCAGAACGCGAGGTTTCTTCCGTTCCGGCGGGGACGGCGGACGGGGAGGCGCATGGGGCGGCGCGGTCTTGGAGGCGCCCGTCGAAGAAGCGGCGGGTACCGCAGCGGCTGCCGCATGGCCGGCCGGCGTGAAATAATCGCGCATCGTGGCCGCCTCGATAATCTCGGGAGAAACCTGTGCCTGCGTCGAGAAGAAATCATCAGGCAGAGCCTCCACGACATCCGGCAGGCTGAGTTCCACCAGCGCATCGGAATTCCCCCGGATCCATCCTTGCGGAATGTCGCCGCTGATATCGCCCAGTTTGTATACGATGCGCCCTTTTTTTAGTTGGGAGATCAGATTTTTGCGATCTACCTCAATCTCGCCAGACGGATCCCCGCCTGCGGACCAGTTCGGGCCCCGGAGCTCGGCGGGAAGATTTTTGGTCAGGACGGTCATCGGAAGCCTGACCGACTCGCTCTTGGGGATAAGCAACGACTGGATGGCGGCAAAATCGTCCAGCACTTCATTCAAAGGCTGCGTCGTCGCGACTGTGGGCGCCGCCGCAGGGGGGGGGGCGG
>JAGOHE010000236.1 GCA_017996315.1 Kiritimatiellia bacterium
GAAATAATTGCGGAAATCGTCTCGCGGCTGTCCGTAGCCGGGATCGCCAGGATTGAGATTCGGCAAGGTATCAAGCAGGTGAATTGGCACATAGTAGCCGTAGAGAAGGAAAACCTGATCTTCGGCAGCGGCGATTTCGCGGGTTTCCTGGCGTGCGATGGCGATCCGCGCCTGTTCGGTTTTCTGGATATAGACCGGAACGGCGATTGTCGCCAGCAGGCTGATGATGGCGAGCACCACCAGAAGTTCCGTGAGCGTAACCGCTTGCCGGGATTTACGGAATCGCGCTGTCATGTCAAATCATCCTCCACACAAGATAACCCGAAAAATCGGGGGTGTCGCTTTTCTCGGAAGAACCGGGGCAAAGGCCCGGTGGGTCTCCTTTTCCTAGTAGCCGAACTTGCGAATGATATCGTCGCCGCGTCCGGGCTGGCCGGTATCGCTGGCCGGCCCCGTGCCGTCGCCGGGAAGCCCATTGGGGCCGAAACTCACGATCGTCGGACGGTCAAAGAGATTGATGCACGTGTAAGTCCCCTGTCCATCGGGATTGGTCACGGGCAGGGCCGAGGAGGACAGGATGTTCACATCGGCGGGGAATCCCGTTTCCACCACAACTCCCTGACGGGTAAAGAGCGTATAGTTATTCCCCCACGGATCATCGGGAATGCCATCCGGGCCGCGGTCCCCATCGTTTTGTTCATAATTCAGGTCGCGGTGCCAGTTGACGTAAGGCCCTTTCCATCCAAAGTTCGTTTCATTTTCCTGCAAGCGCAGCAGCAGGGTCTGGCCTACCAGGTCCGGCACGAAATCCTGGGTTTCCGGGTCAATGAAGATGCGCGTATTGAGCGGATAATCGCGGACGCCGTCAATCGGGTCGGGCGTGTTGGATTCCGGTTCAAAGACGATGCCGTCGCCGCCGCGAACGTCGTTGAGGAAGAACAGCGGCGACATATAGCCGGTGTCGAGCACCAGGCGCTCCTCGGCGTTGGCCAGGCTTTCGAGGTCCTGTCCGCAGCGGGCCAGGCGCGCTTCGTTCGAGCGTCCGGAGATCACCGGAATCAGGATAGTCACCAGAATGCCGATGATAATCAGCGCGATGAGCAACTCGATAATCGAGAAGCCCCGGGGCCGGGTTCGGGTTGCCTGCATGGAAGAAAGACCTTTCATCGCATCGCCTCTCGCGTCGGAGACCTTTCTGTCAGAAGCGGTATTCGAGATCGTCCGAATTGGGGGCGCCAAGCACGCCGCCCTGCCGGGTTCCATTCTGCGTGGTCAGGGAGTAGGGAACCACATAGAAGAAGGGATCAGAAGCGTTGAAGCCTGCGTTGATCGCCGGGTTGACATCGAGCGAGCCGGGCAGGCCATCCGCCCCGAGCGAATAGATCAGCCGCCCGCGGAAGGGAATCTGGTTCATGGGCAGGCCGTGGATGTTCTGCAGCGTCTGGCGGAAATTCGCGTCATCGAAATCCAGATAGATGTAAGGGCTGCCCCAGGGGTCCACGGGCACGCGGTAATCCGTTTCATCTACGGAAGGATTATAATAGATCGGCCCGCCGCCATTGGTGGAAAGGAAATACGGGCGGGTGGAGTCAATCTCGCTGAGCAGCAGGGATTTCTGGAACGCCAGGTAAGGTCCGCGCCAGTAGGAGGCGCCCAGTTCGTTGACCGTGGCGGCGGGGCGCAGAAGCGAGGCGCGTTCGGCGTTGGTCAATGTGCGGTAGAATTCCGCGGTGGGCACGTCCGAAGAAGCGTAGTCGAAAAACCGGAAAGTGCGGTCCGTGTCGGCTTCCACGAGCACGGTGGCCTTGGCGGCGCTCTGGAGTTCATCGCGCGCGGCGACGATTTTGGACTCATCGGTGCGCTTGGTGAACAGCGGGAGGATGAGCAGCGCGAGAATGGCGATCACCGAAGAGACCATGGCGATTTCGAGGGCGGTGAAACCGCCGCGGCGCCGGCGGCCCGGGGCAAGCGATTGCGCTCCACGCATTGGCGTCCAATCCTGATTAGAACTCATAGACCACATCATCCGATCCGGGATCGAGGATGCCGGTCGGCTGGCCTTCATCGTTATTGGCCAGGCCGGCGGTTCCAAAGCGGTTCGAGACAACGGCGGCGCGGGCGGCGCCAAGCGCCGTCACATAGTCATTATCGGAGAGCAGGGTAAACTCCGAGCCGTGGTAATCGCCCGTGTAGAGGCGCATGGCGAGCATTCCGGGAGCGAGGCTCGGCTCAATAGAGGGGCCGCCGCCCGGGATGCGGTTCGGGCCATAACTCACCACGGCGGTCAGGTAATCCGGCTCCAGGGTCGGGCTGAAATTCTGCGCCGCGTTGATAAAAATCGGGCGATTCGTGTTCGGATCGAGGTTGAGCAGATACAGAACCCAGGGATTGCCCAGCGGATCGGCGGGCCACTGGAAGGTCTGCTGCTCGACCGTGCCGGGGATTTCGGGGATGCGCATTTTCACGAATCCGCCGCGTCCTTGCGAGATGTTTCCGCGCGTCTGCGAGGCGGCGAAATACGCCCCGCGCCAGTTATTCTTGATATTGCCCGAAAATACATTCGTTCCGATCGAGGTATAGTCCATGATCGTAAACAGCGCGTCCTGGTT
>JAGOHE010000237.1 GCA_017996315.1 Kiritimatiellia bacterium
CGGAAGTACGTTCAACAGCAGCGGAGGCCACTGCCCCGATCGGCGGCGACGGCATCGGGCCGCGGGGGGCGGGCGGCGGATTCCTATGGAAACCGGAAGGAGAAAGCTCGGGCAAGCTGGTGGTGTTGCTTCCCTCGAGCTATACCGGACACGTGAGCGCATGCTTCATCGCGACCTCCGGGGGCTCGGTGATTGAACAGGGAAGTTATTCCGGAGCGCACAACGGCGATCGGGAGCACTATCGCTTTTCCAAGTCAGGATCGAGTTACGGGGCCGTGGTAGTTGTGGCGGACTTGAAGGCGGGGGGGGCGGTGCACTGGCCCATTTCTTCTCCCGGATCGCGAGTAGAGTACTAAACCGAACAACAGGAGACGCAGAGAATGACTACATCGTCCAAAGCTTTTCGTTGGATGCTTGGCGTGACCGCCGCCGGGCTGTTGGCCTGTACGGGGTGCGACAGCGGTGGCGGCGGATCCGGCGTCGGAAAACAAGGAGCCGGCGGCGGATTTCTTTGGAAGCCGCGATCCGAGTCCAGCGGTAATCTCGTGATCCTTTTGCCCAGCCAGTACCGGCAGCGGGTGACCGCCCAGTATGTCGCGGATGGAGGCGGCACCATCCTCGAAACCGGGACATTCACGACCGACTCCCACAACGGGAATCGGCCCCACTTCCGATATGCCCGGTCCGGCGCGTCGTTCGGCACAGACGTGTATGCCGTGGCGGATATCGAAGGGGAAGGCACGATACATTGGGCCATCCCCAATGGCGCCGCCCGAACGGAATATTGATATTTTCTGGAATTACGAAAGCCGGCGCCCGAGCGCCGGCTTTCGTTTTTGGTCGGGCAGGATGACCGAACGGATCGAGAGTCTTTGGGCCGCGGATCTACAGCCGCAGCCCTATGCCCAAGTGCAAACAAATCGCATCGTAATGCGCTTCCAGATCCTCATGCAGCAGACTGGTTTCGTCGCCAGCCAGCCGGGACTGATAGTTCGCACCGATGTCCACATAGAGCGAGTTGCCCTCCCATGTGAAGTCGCGACGGAGGGATAGTCCGATCCGGCCGACCCATTGGGAGATACTCTCCGCGTAAATCCGGTGCTGCACGTCATGGCCGAAATAGTTGGTGTAGGCGGCGCCCATTTCGAGGCTGGAATCGGCGTATAAGTACGCGAGGCCGGCCTTGATGACGAGCGAGGTTCTGTCTCCCAGCGGGTGCCGGAATCCGCCGTGGATACCCGCTTGAAAGACCACGGAAGAGCCGTCGAGAGTAAAGGAGTTGAACTGCGCAAAGGGCAGATCTATCTCTCCCCCGGACGCGCTCCACCGGGAAATGGATATATTCGGGCCCCATCCCCAGTCGTCCCAAACCCATCGCGTGTGCTCGATCGAAACACCGAACGCCGACCCCCAGATGTCACCTTCCGGCAGATAAAACAGGAGAGATGCGTCCGTGTCGCGGTCATAGGCTGAAGACGCAGCGAGCGGAGGCTTGCGAGGCGGTCGTTGGCGCGGGGGATGTTCGCGTTTGGGCTCTTTCAATTCCTCCCGGTCCTTTGGGGGTTCCGGCAAGACTACTTTTTCGGGCGGGGGCGGAGGGGTGACGGGCGCAGGCTCTGGCGGAACTAGTTCCGGCTCAGGCACAGGAACGGGCTCCGGCTTGGGTTCCGGAACGGGCGCGGGTTTGGGTTCCGGCACGGGCACCGGCGGAGTGGGCGTGTCCGGTTGGGGCGCGACTTCGGGCTCCGCTGGGAGCTTCGGCGCGGGCGTGGGCGCGGGATTGGGCTCCGGCGCGTTGAGTTCTGGCGCAAGCTCGGGTGCGGGTTCGCCCGGGACTTCCACCATGGGCTCGGGCGCCGACTCCGATGCGCACGCCGCGTGCGGCGCACAAGGACTGATGGCCCACATGAGGGCCAGCACAACACACAGCAGGGGGGAAGATTTCATGGTTATTTTTGAAGTGTGATGCGGCGCAGCGCGGATCCGGCCCCGAACGCATAATCAATTAACTCCAGACGGTTGGACGTGGGCGTGTGGGCTGCCGACCACGTCTCGCCATCGTTGGCGTCCTGGAGAAAAATATAACCGTCGGCATTCATGGAACCGGTCATCAGCCGGCCGACATCCGACATGGAGGTCATGATAAAAACATCGGACCCGTTCTGGACGATGGTGGCGCTGAGCGGAATCACGGGCCCGCCCGGATCCTGGTAGGTGCCAGACCATTCCCCGCTGATATCCGGTCCGATGGGTGGAGCGTTGGGATCATCGGAACACCCCGCGAGGCCCAGTCCCAGCAGAGCCGCCGCCACATACAGAACGGTGCGCTTCATCGAATTTGCCTTTCCGAAATCCGCATCGAGCTTCCCGCGTTCGTGGCGAGAATCCTCATCGGGCTCGACCGATTTCGCGCCTATCTTGAGCAGGCCGAGGATATCATGAGGCCACGGAGGGGTGGGAAGCAATCCGAAAAGCGCCGATTTGCGCGCACAGCCCGGCCGTCAATCCTCGAAGAATTTTTTGTCGAACAGATCCTTCAGCGCCATCAC
>JAGOHE010000238.1 GCA_017996315.1 Kiritimatiellia bacterium
TCCATCGCGGTCAGATGCGTATACTCTCTCATGAGATGGGTCTCCTTTTTTCGGGCTGGTTTCACTACGTCTCCTACCCGTTGAGACCCATCTTACCTCTGTTGCACTTGTATTGTGTATCTGCCGGCTTGGATGAAATCACCGTCGCCCGCTCGCGGTTCCCGGGAATGGTGTTGGGAGCGGACGCGCCGTGATGCGGCGAGCGCCGGGCAATTACGTCCGTGGAGTGGAGGCGTGGGCGGCTTCTTCGACGACATCCGCCAGCGCGACATCGGCAGCCGGCTGCGCGTAGCGCGCGGCGTCGGCGGCCATGCGATGACGTCGCTCCGGCGCGCGGCGCATGCCGTCAATGTAGTCGGCCAGCCACGCGCTTTCCAGGTCGCGTTCATCCACCCAGTCGGACGCGCCGTAGCGGGACATGGCCCGCGCGTTCGCGTGCTGGTGATGGCGCGCGGCGTAGGGATACGGCACGAGCAGCGCGGGCAACCGGTGCGCGAGCAGTTCGGCGCAGGTCGCCGCGCCGGACCGGGTGATGGCGAGATCCGCGCGGTGGTACACCCCGCCCATCTCGGGGCAGAACGCCTGCACCTCGTGTTCCACGCCCGCCGCGGCGTAGGCGGCGCGCACCCGTTCCTCATCCGCGGCGCCGGTCAGATGGATGAACCGCGTGGCGCGCGCCGCGCCGTTCAATCGCGCGGCGGCTTCGGTCGCCAATTCATTCAACCGACGCGCGCCGCGGCTTCCGCCCATGACCAGCACGGTGAAGGCGGCGCTTTCGGGCCGCGGTTCCCCCGCCCCGGCGGCCGCTTCGGGCCGCAGGGGCATTCCGGTGAACACCACCGCGCGGCGTTTGAGATAGAACCGCGTTTCCTCGAACATCACTCCGACCCGCGCGGCCCAGCGCGCGTACAGCGATACCATCCGCCCAGGCACCGCGTTGGCTTCATGCAACACCACCGGCCGGCCGAGCAGCAGCGCGGCGGTCACCGGCCCCACCGAAGCATAGCTGCCCATGCCCAGCAGCACGTCGGGCGGCGCCTGCCGCATCTGGGCATAACTTTGGCTGATCGCGCGCAGCATCCGCGCCGCCGCCCGCACCGCGCCCCAACCCGCGCCCGAAGCAAAGCCTTCGGAAATCGCGACCCGCACCGGCCCATCCCATCCGGCGACCGCGATGCGCTCCACATCCTTGCCCGCGAGCAGCAGCGTGACCGCGTGCCCGCGCCGGCGCAATACGTTGGCCGTGGCCAGTCCGGGAAAGATGTGGCCGCCGGTTCCGCCGCAGGCAATATGGATGTTCAACGCCTTCACGCAGGTTCCCCGCCGCAGAATAGCCGATCGCCGTCCGCGCGGCTGCGCAGAACTTCGCCGGCGAGATAGAGCGAGCCGGCAATGCATACCCAGCCGTTCTCCCGCGCCGCCCAGGCGACCGCCTCGTCCCACGCCGCATTGAGCCCGCTCACGGAGACTTCGCGCAGGCCCGCCCCCCGGAGCGCGATCGCCATGCGCCCGGGATCGAGCGCCCGCGCGACTGGAATGGGCGGAACCCACGCGCATTTCACCCGCGGGGCGAGAATGCGCGCGACGGCGTCCACGTCCTTGTCGGCCATCATGTTGATGATCAGTCCGACCGGCGCGCGGTCGGTCAGCTCGCGCAGCGCGTCCGCCAGCGCGCGCGCGCCATGCGGATTATGCGCGCCGTCGAGCAGCACCGGAGGATCCCGCCGGAGAAGCTGCAGGCGGGCCGGCCATTCGACCTGTTCGAGCCCGCGGACCAGCGCCGCGTCGTCGGGCGGAGCTCCGGCGATCGTGGAAAGCTCCCGCACGGCGGCGGCGGCCAGCGCGATGTTGCGCGTCTGATGCGCCCCGATCAGCGGCGAACGCACCGGCGGCAGGGCGCCCTCGGGCGTATCGAGCCATACGCGCTGCCCGTCCCGCGTGGATTTTCCCTGACGGCGGACCGAGATGCGATCTTCCAGCGCCGCCAGCGGCGCGCCCACCTGCGCGGCTTCGGAGCGCAGGATCTCTTCCACTTCCGCGCGCTGGGGCGCGCTCAGGGCCGGGCGGCCCGGCTTCAGAATCCCGGCTTTTTCCCAGGCGATCGCGGAAATCGAAGCGCCCAGATAATCGGTGTGATCCATGTCGATTTCCGTGATCACGCTCAAGGCCGGACAAAGAACATTTGTGGCATCCCACCGCCCGCCCATGCCCGTTTCAATCACCGCGGCCTGTACGCCGGATTCCGCGAAGTGCAGAAAGGCCATCGCCGTCGCCAGCTCGAAAAATGTCGCGGCGCCCCCCGGCGGGTTGGCGCGTTCGTAGCCCTCCGCGGCTTCGGTGGCGCGCCGGATCAGGTCTTCCAGCGTCGCGTCGGATACCGGGCGCCCGTCCACGCGAATACGCTCGTGAAAACGAACGAGATGAGGGGAGGTGTACAGGCCGGTGCGTACCCCGGACGCGCGCAGGCAGGATTCGATCATCGCGCAGACCGAGCCTTTGCCGTTGGTTCCCGCGACATGCACGGCGACCAGCCGGCGC